>NZ_CP076718.1:3791240-4146780 GCF_011682235.2 Rhodocaloribacter litoris
GCTGGACCTGCCCGGGGGGCGTGCCCGCAACGCCCGGGCCCGTGACACGTTCATCCAGTTCGAGTACTGGTTTGTGCTGAACGACTCGATTCCCTTCGTCGTCATGGACGTGAACGGCCCGCTGGAGCGCGGGCTCGTGGTGGCCTCGGACAGCCGCTACCGCGACGACCTGTTCGCCATCCGGCAGGCGCTCCTCGGGCGGCTGGTCGAAGAGGGCCGGCGGGAACCGTACGTGGACTACTACTTTCACGCCGATACCAACACCTGGTACCGAACCGGCTACAAGCATGGGGCGTTCTTTATGGAACGCATTCCCCGGCCCGAGCTGTTTCGCGGGCGGCCGCTCTTGCGAGGACCGGCCGGCTAGGCCGTATCCATGCCGCCTCCGTGGCCCCGGCATTCCATTCAGATAGAGAAAAAACCTTGGCAAACCCGACCACGCGAACCGAACGGCGAAAGACGCGCGCCGGAAGCCGCGCCGAACCGGCCGGCACCAACGGGCGGGCCCGGAAAGCCCCCTCGCAAAAGAGCAAGCTGCGCGAGTGGCTCGACGCCCTCGTCTTTGCGGCCGTCGTGATGCTGATCGTCCGCACCTTCTTCTTCGATCTGTTCAAGATCCCCACTCCGTCGATGGAGCGGAGCCTGCTCGTCGGGGACTTTCTCTTCGTCTCGAAGTTGCACTACGGCACCCGCACCCCCATGACGCTCGGCATCCCGTTCACGCAGATCTACATCGGCGGGCTCGAGCTGCCCTGGACCCGCCTGCCGGGCTTCAGCGAGGTGAAGCGGGGCGATGCCATCGTGTTCAACTATCCGGTCGAGGAGGCGCCCATCGAGCGCAAGACGCACTACATCAAGCGGGTCATGGGCCTGCCGGGCGAGACGCTCTCGGTGCAGGACAAGGTGGTTCACGTCGACGGCGAGCCGGTCCCGCTCATGGAGGGCATGCAGCAGCGGTGGCTCGTCTACAAGAGCAGCCCCAACGTCCGCCTCTCGCGTACCCGGCTCGAGGAGCTCGGGGTCGACCCGGCCGGCGTCGTCGATCCGCAGAACTCGGCGGTGGCCCAGGTCAACGCGACGACGGCGGCGGCGCGTGAGATCGCGTCCTGGCCCTGGGTGGAACGCGTGGAACCGGCCATCGCCCCGCCGGACGCCGGCTACAGTGAGCTCATGTATCCACCCGGCCGGGGGTATACGCCGGACAACTACGGGCCCGTGTGGATCCCGAAAGCCGGCGAGACGATCCCGCTGACGGAGGAGAACTGGCCGGTCTACGAGCCCGTGATCCGCCGGTATGAAGGCCATGTCACCGGCCGGGGGCAGGGCGGCACCTTCCTCGTCGATGGCGCAGCCGTCACCACCTACACCTTCGCCCAGAACTACTACTTCGTCATGGGGGACAACCGCGACAACTCGGAGGACAGTCGTTTCTGGGGCTTCGTCCCGGAAGATCACGTCGTCGGCAAGGCGATCCTGATTTATTTCTCCTGGGAAAAAGATGAGGGCGACCTGCTCGGGATTCCCCGGTTCGGTCGCCTCTTCAAACCCGTACCGTAGCGCTTGTTGCCGCGTCCACATAGCGATGCGACGGCACCGGGCGAGGCCCCGGTGGCTGCCGGCACGGTGGCCCGTGCGCACCGGCTGCGCACCCGCGACTGGCTCGCTGCGTTCGGGGTGGCCGTCGTGGCGGCGCTCCTGCTGCGCGCCTTCTGCTTGCAGGCCTTCCGCATTCCCACCTCCTCGATGGAGAAGAACCTGCTGGCGGGGGATTTTGTCCTGGTCTCCAAGCTCCACTACGGTCCCCGCCTGCCCCGCTCCGTCGGGCTACCGCTGACCGGCTGGTACCTGCCGGACGTCACGTTGCCGCACGTGCGGGTGCCCGGCTTCTCCCGGATCCGCCGCGGCGATGTGATCGTCTTCAACTACCCGGCCGAAGAAGGACCGGTCGATCGCAAGACGCACTACATCAAGCGGGTCGTAGGCCTGCCGGGCGAGACGCTCTCGATCCGGAACAAGGTGACCCATATCGACGGGGTTCCGCTGCCGCTGATGCCGGGCATGCAGCAGAAGTGGGTGGTGCGGGCCGAGCCCGGTGCGGTTTTGCCGCTGGAAGAGCTGGAAGCCCGTGGCGCGTCGCTCCTCTCGGTGCAGGGCGGGCTCCGCACCGGCGGTCGCATCGCCTTCGAGGCCACCCGGGACGTGGCCGAGGAGGTGGCCTCCTGGAATGCGGTCGCCTCCGTCGAACCGCTGGTGACGCCCCCGCAAGCCGGCCTCCGGCTGCGCACCTTTCCCCCCGGGCGCGGCTTCAGCCCCGACCACTACGGGCCCCTCTACATCCCCGCCCGGGGCGACACGCTCCACCTCACCGACGAGAGCTGGCCCGTCTATGAACGGCTGATCCGGCGCTACGAGGGCCACGACGCCCGCCGCCTCGACGACGGACGCTTCCTGATCGACGGGGTGCTCACGGACCGCTACGTGGTCGAGCAGGACTACTACTTCGTCATGGGGGACAACCGCGACAACTCCCAGGACAGCCGCGTCTGGGGCTTCGTCCCCATGGATCACGTGGTGGGAAAAGCCGTGCTGGTCTATTTCTCCTGGGACCTGGAACGCCACATGCCCCGTTTCGAGCGTATCCTGCACCGCATCCGCTGATACCGCAGCCCGCCCTTCCGTCAGTTCGTGCCCCGGATGCGGTCGAAGTAGTCCTGCTGGGGGGTGCCCGGCGGCACGTCGTACGGGTGGGCCGGCAGCTCCACCCGGTGCAGCACGGGGAAACGCGGGGCGTATTCGAAGGGGGTCGGGTGGCCGAAGGTCTCCTGGCCGATGACGAGCACCGTGGTCCCCGGTGCGATGACCGTGCCGAAACTGGAGGGGAACCCGTTTCCTCCGGAAGCCAGCTTCCAGCCGTCGGCCCAGTGGTAGACCCACTTTGCGTCGTCGTCGATCAGGCGAACGCATCCGTGGCTCTGGGGACCGCCCGTGGGCATGGCATACTGGTGAATGTGGATGCCGCGGGCTTCGTGGAAGTTGAACACCCAGTACATCTCCCAGGGCTCTCCCGGCGGGCTGAGCGACGAGATCCGGTACTCGGCCTTCCAGTTGAAGTTGTACCGCCCGTTCGGGGTCGGAGAGGTTTCGGCTCCCGTACTCACAATGCCCCAGCGGACGAGCTTGCCGTATTCATACGCCGCCCAGGCCTGGATCTCTTTCTCGATGATGAACAGCTTGTCGAAGTCGCGGGCGCCGGGGTAGTAGTAGGGGAACGGGCTGTAGGCGCAGAAATTCACGTCGAAGCGGTCCGGCACCACCAGCGTGTCGCCGATGTTCGTGAACGCAACCAGCTTGCGGTTCAGCAGCTCGACCAGTTTGGCACGCTCCTGCCCGAGCTGGACGTCGCCGTCGCCGAGCACCTTGTAGAAGGTGTTGCGGGCCAGCACGTTATTGTCCCGGCTGCTGTAGAGCACGTAGTATTTATAGTTGACCTCGGGCAGGGTGTCGAGGTCTTCCGGGCAGGCGGAAAGGATGCCGGAAAGGGCGGACTGGTTGATGTAGGACTGCGCCGCCGAGGGCTCCGGTGCCGTCGCGGCCAGCAGGAACAGCAGCAAGACAAGATGGCAGGTTCGTTTCATCAGCGTGACCGGATGGCGAAAGCGGGGTTCGATGGTTGTGTATCGCGTTCGAAGCAAATCCGATGCCTGGCACGACCGAGACGCCTCATGGGTTTCCGGACGGCTTTCTTCGTGAACATCGGACTAAATACTTGCCATCCGGGGTGCCCGCGCCTAATATGCGTTGAAACGGGAAGTGGGGCAAGGATATGGAAAATGCTTTTTTGAACCCGAACCCGGAAAAATACTGGCGGGTTTTTTATACGGCCCCGCGGGCGGAGAAAAAATGTGAGCAGCGGTTGCAGGAGCGCCGTTTTGAAGTGTTCTTGCCCAAGCGGGCTGTCATTCGCCAATGGAAGGACCGCAAGAAGAAGGTGATCGAGCCGCTCTTTCCCAACTATCTCTTTGCGAAGGTGGATGAGGGGGAACGGATCCGGGTGCTTCAGACGGACGGGATCGTGCGCTGTGTCTCGTTCGGAGGACGACTGGCGCAGATGTCGGAGGAGGAGATCGAAAACCTACGCATCACACAGAACGATCCGTTGCGCCTGGAGCCGCTGCACGGGCCGTTGCCGCCCCGGGGGACGAAGGTGGTGGTGCAGGAGGGGCCGTTCCGCGGGTTGAGGGGGGAGGTCGTTTCCCACCGGGGCGAGACGCACGTCGTGCTGATCGTGCCCACCATCCGGCAGGCGGTACGCATCAACATCCCGGCGGTCTGGGCACAGCCGGTGCCGGCGGATGCGGCCTCGCGCCGTTAGGCAACCGGGATGCGGAAAACGGTGGCGTGCCAGGACTGCCCTGCCGGTTGTTCGAACCGTCCCCGGCGCAGTTCGCCGACCGAGGTGAGGCTCAGGTCGAAGACGGGGGTTTCGGCGTGGATGTGTCCTTCGCGCACCAGCCGGCGGAACTCCCGGCGTTCCGCGCTCCGGACGGTGCCGTCGTCGTCACGGTAGAAGACGGTCAGGGCGGGCGCCCAGGCCGTCGCCAGCGGGGCGATGGCCGCTTCGATGTGGTGGACGGAGGCGTCGATGCCGCACCCGGAGAGGTCGCCCGCCGGCAGGTGGCCCGCCACCGCCAGAAAACGATCGTGCAGGAAGACGGCCGCACCCCGGACCGGCCGGCCGTGCGAGCTCCAGCGTGCCAGGAAAGGCTGCAGGCGTTCCAGTACCTCGGCTTGCTCCCGGGCCGTCAGGGAGCGCTCGGCCGCGTAGATCCAGAGCCGGGCCTCGTCCGGAAAGGCAGGGAAAAGCGGGGTTGACATGGCGAGACGGATCGATGCGTGGATGAACGATGCGGCAGGAACCGGGCGTTGAACGCGGGAGCCGGGGGAAAGATCGTTCATTCCAGGCGCAGCTCCTGGATGCGCAGCTCGGCCGCTTCGAGGCGTTGCAGGCAGAAGCGTGCCAGCCGGACGCCCTCCTCGTAGGCCTGCAACGCGGCGTCCAGGTCCGCCTCGTCGTTTTCGAGCATTTCCACGATGGTTTCCAGGCGGCGCAGCGCCTGTTCGAACGTCATCTCCTCGGGAGGCGGCGGGGCGGTTTGCTTGCTCATGGCGTTCCGAAGCGGAAGGGAAGGACAGCGAAACCTACGGCGGTTCCGGAAAGGATGCCAGCCGGGTCTGCGCTGCGGGGCCTACAAAGTTTGTGCGAAGAAACGATTCCGGGTGGAAAGAAGGGGCGCCGTGCCGGTTCTTCCGGGCGATAGGTGTCTGTCAACGAAACGGGACGCAACGGGTATGGATCTCGGGCTCAAAGGCAAAGTGGCCGTCGTCACCGGTGCCAGCCGGGGCATCGGCGAGCGGATCGCGCGCTCGCTTGCGGCCGAAGGATGCCGGCTGGTGATCTGTGCGCGGGGGGAGGAGGCCCTGCGCGGGGTGGCCGGCGCGATCGAGCGCGACGGCGGCGAAGTCCTGGCGCTGCCGCTGGACATCACCGCACCGGACGCTCCCGGGCGGCTTGTCCACGCCACGCTCGAGCGCTACGGCCGCCTCGACGTCTTCGTCGGCAATGCCGGCGGGAACCGCCGCAAACCCTTCGTCGAGACGACGGACGACGACTGGGAGGCGATCCTCGACCTGAACCTGAAGGCGCACATCCGCACGAGCCGGGCCGTCGTCGCTCCGATGAAAGCGGCCGGCGGCGGGGCCATCCTCTTTGTGGCGTCGATCTTTGGCCGGGAAGCCGGGGGCGCGAACCTGTCGATCTACAACACCACGAAGTCCGCCCTCATCAGCGTGGCCAAGATCATGGCCGTCGAGCTGGCCCCGTACAACATCCGGGTCAACACCGTGGCGCCCGGGTCGATTCGTTTTCCGGGCGGCAGCTGGGACCGGCGTTGCAAGGAAGATCCCGAAGGGATGGCTCGCTTCGTCGCGCAGAACATCCCGATGGGGCGGTTCGGCACGGCCGAGGAGGTGGCGGACGTGGTGACGTTCCTCGTCTCCGAGCGGGCCAGCTGGGTCTCCGGCGCCTGTGTCAACGTCGACGGGGTGCAGTCGCACTCGCTGATCTAGCCGGCCCCCGGACGGCCGGGCTAGTCGAAGCGGACGAAGGTGGCGATGACCTTCCGGATGCCGTTCTCAGGCCGGCGCCACTGCACGAGGATGGGGCTCTGGTAGGTGCCCTGCACGATGCGGCCCCGGCCGGGCTGGTCCCGGTCGGAGACCGGCAGGCTCACGTGCCGCTTCATGCGGAGGAAGCGTGAGGCCGGGTAGCGGAGAAACTTGTCGATGATGCGCTCGACCAGCGACTCGTTCAGGCCCAGCACGTCGAGCGCCTCGTTGACCAGGTGCACGAGGTCGTACTTGGCGTAGTTCCGGGCCTTGCTCGGGATCGAACGGGGGTTCAGGAGCATGTTGCGGCCCTTTTCGGCCATGAAGCGCAGGGGGTTTTGCAGCACTTCGGCCAGGTCGTGCCGCATGAGCAGGGTTTCGTATTCGTTCACGGTCAGCCCCGTGTGGAGCTCGTCCGGGGCCAGGCGCAGGTCGATGCGTCCTTTGGTGATGCCCAGGGCCTGCAGGTGTTCCAGGAGCTGCTCGTAGAGGCCCAGGCGCGGATCCCGCAGGTTGACCGAGTCGATGGGGTGGTGGGAGACCGGGACGTCGAACGTGCGGGTGGCGCTGGTTTCTTCCCGGTTGAAGCCGATGACGGTGGTGCGCCGCCGGCGCCGGTCCTCACCGTTGATGCCGTCGAGGTCGATGAAGAAGACGGGCCGGCCGGGGTGGTTGGCGTATGTCACACAGCTTTCGAGCCCGGAGCCGATGAAGGTCAGGTGGGAGTCGGCGTTGCGCGGCTCGCACTGCCGCTGTGCTTCGGACAGTTCGGTGCGCCGGTGCAGCTGGTCGTGGTGGTAGTCGGCGTTCGGGGGAAAGAGGCGCTGGAAGGAGCGGACGTACTGGCGGACGGCCTCCACGTCGTAGTTGAGCCGCTCGCACAGGCGCTGGTCCAGGTAGCCCGCCGTGGTGTGGTAGGAACAGTAGAGGACGCGGGGGAAGGCGCTGAGCCGGTCGCCGAGGCGGGGCGTGATGTCGATGATGGCAAGGCGCGACGGCGGGGTGAGTTCGAGTGTGATTTCGGCCGGCGGTGACATCATGAAGCAAACAAGGTGGAACAAAGGGCCCCGGGCGACGGCGGTACGCCCTGTGAGGTCTTCGGCGGGCTCAAAGCGCCCCATACTACGCCCGACTTCCGGGGGCGTTTCAAAATAGGGAAGGTCTCAGGAAAAATGCGAGGGATCCCCGGAAGGGGCGCGGGCGGTTACCGGATCAGGGCGGGGCGGCTGTCGTCGGCGAAGCGGAGCAGCACCTCGTCGCCGGGGTGGAGGTCGGCGGCGGCGGTGACGGGGACGCCGCCTCGCTCGACGCGGGCGTAACCGAGGTGCAGGGGGCGGCGCGGGTCGAGGAGGTGGAGCCGGGCCGTGAGGGCGTCGAGCCGGTGCCGGCGGGTCTCGAAGAGGCGCCGGGGGCTGCGCGAGAGCCGGAGGAGGAGTTCGTCGAGGCGCTGTCCGGCGGTGTGGAGCCGGTCCACCGGGCGCAGGAAGGCCCGGGAGCCGATCAGGTGCCGGATGTGGCGCCGGCGTTCCTCGACGGTCTGGGTGAGCCGGGCATGGAGCCGGTCGCAGAGCCCGCGTACGAGGAAGGCAACTTCGCGGCGGTCCGGCACCGCCAGCTCGGCCGCCATCGACGGGGTGGCGGCCCGCACGTCGGCCACGAAGTCGGCGATGGACACATCGGTCTCATGCCCGACGGCGCTGATGATCGGGATCTCGGAAGCGAAGATGGCGCGGGCCACGATCTCCTCGTTGAACGCCCAGAGGTCTTCGGCCGAGCCGCCGCCGCGCCCCACGATCAGGAGGTCCGGTCGCAGGGGGTCGCCTGCCGGCAGGGCGTTGAAGCTGTCGATGGCTTCCGCGACGGCCTCCGCCGCCCCGAGGCCCTGCACCTGCACGGGGCAGACGAGTGCCCGTACTGCGGGGAAGCGCCGCTCCAGGATGGAGAGGATGTCGTGGAGGGCCGCCCCGGTGCCCGAGGTGACGATGCCCACGGTTTCGGGGAAGGGGGGGAGCGGCTTCTTGTGCCGGGCGTCGAAGAGGCCCTCGGCAGCCAGCTTGCGCTTGAGCGCTTCGAAGGCCTGCTGCAGCGCGCCCTCCCCCGCCAGGCGCATCGACCGCACGACGATCTGCAGATCGCCCCGGGTTTCGTAGAGGGTCACCTCGCCCCGCACCCGGACGAGCAGGCCGTCCGTGGGCCGGAAGAAGAGGTGCCGCGCATAACCCTGCCACATGACGCAACGGATCTGCGCGTCGGCGTCTTTCAGCGTGAAATAGCAGTGGCCGGAGGCCGGGCGCCGGAAGTTGGACAGCTCGCCTTCGACCTGCACGTCGTCGAAGTGGGTGCCGACGAGGTCCTTGATGCCGCGCACGAGCTCGCGTACGCTGAGGATCGGTCGTTCCATCGTTCGGAAAGGGTAAATCAACGAAGCGGAGCGCCATGTTGCATGCCGACCTGCTCTCTGAAACCAGCATCCCGGATGGCAGCGATCCGGCAGACAACCCGCGCCCCGTTTGGTTCCACGAAGCGCGGGCCGGTTTGTGACCCCGGCGTAGCAGCCTGTCGGCGACGACGTGTGGGAGCAGTTTCCTATCCCGCGAACGGAAAACGTGTAGACACACGGTAAAATCCGGTGAAGACGGATTCCTTCCGGAAGGGGAGACGGGCACAAGCGCGTCTCCCCTTCGTATGTGCTGCAATCCTTCATGCACCGAACGTCGTCATGCCATCGAATCCGCCTTCCAACAAAATCAAGGTTCTTTTCGTCTGCCTCGGTAACATCTGCCGGAGCCCGCTGGCCGAAGGGGTCTTCCGGCACCTGGTGCGGGAACGCGGCCTGGAAGATCGCTTCGACATCGACTCGGCCGGCACCGGCAGCTGGCACGTGGGCGAACCACCCGACCGGCGCATGCGGGAGACGGCCCGCCGCCACGGCGTGCCCCTCGACGGCCAGCGCGCTCGCCAGTTCACCGCCCGGGACCTCGAACACTACGACCACATCTTCGTGATGGACCGGGACAACCTGCACGACGTGCTCTTTCTCGACCGCGAAGATCGCTACGGAAACAAGGTGCGCCTTTTTCGCGAATTCGACCCCGAGCCGGGCGACTACCAGGTGCCCGACCCCTACTACGGCGGGGCCCAGGGCTTCGAGAACGTCTTCGCCATCGTCGAGCGGACGGCCCGCACCCTGCTCGACCGGCTCGTGGCCGAATACGACCTTGACCAGACCACGGCCTGACCCCCCATGTTGCCCGCAGCGCTGACGGACGCCCTTGCCGCCATGCTCGGCACCTCCGTGCGCCGGTGCGAGCCGGTCGGCGGCGGGTGCATTGCCCTGGCGTGCCGCGTCGAGACGGCGGAAGGATCCTACTTCCTCAAATGGGGGCGCGGCGATGTGGCCCGCACGTTCTGGGCCGAAGCCGACGGCCTCCGCGCCCTGCACGAGGCCGCCTCGCCGCTTCTCGTGCCCGAGGTGCTGGCCCTCGGCGATCCGGACGAGGCCACCCCGGGCTTCCTGCTGATGACGTGGATCGAAGCCGGGACGCGCGGGCCGGGCTTCTGGGAGGCCTTCGGCCGCGGCCTGGCCCACCTCCACCGGCACACGGCCGGCCGCTACGGCTTCGACGAGGACAATTTCATCGGGCGGCTGCCCCAGCACAACGCCTGGGCGGACGACTGGCCGGCGTTCTTCCGCGAGCGACGCCTCGAACCGCAGGTGCGGTGGGCCCGGGAGCGAGGTCGCTGGCACCGGCGCTGGGACCGGCCGCTCGAACGCCTCTATGCCCGCCTCGACGACCTGCTGCCCGCCCGCCCGGAACCCTCCCTCCTGCACGGTGACCTCTGGAGCGGCAACGTCATGACGGCCCGTGACGGCCGGGCCGCCCTCATCGATCCGGCCGTCTACTTCGGCCACCGTGAAGCCGACCTGGCCATGACCGAACTCTTCGGCGGCTTCAACCCGGCCTTCTATGCCGCCTATCGCGAAGCCTGGCCGCTGGAACCCGGCTATGCAGAGCGCCGCGCGGTCTATAACCTGTACCACCTGCTCAACCACCTGAACCACTTCGGCGAAGGCTATGCCGGCAGCGTCGCCGAAGTGCTCGACCGCTTCGCCTGAACATGGACCGACGCCTCACGCTCGCCTGTATCCAGCACAGCGCCGGCGCCGACCTCGACGCCAACCTGAAGGAGACGACGGCCCGCGTGCGGGAGGCGGCCGGGCGTGGGGCCCGGCTCGTCGGGTTGCCGGAGTACTTCAGCCAGCTGCACCTGCACCGGGGCCGTCTCCAGCTCACCGCCTATGACGAAGCCGACCACCCGGCCCTGCCGGTGTTTCGCGCGCTGGCTTCCGAACTCGGCATATGGATCCTGCTCGGCTCGCTGCCCGTCAGCGCGCCGGACGGGCGGGCCTTCAACCGCAGCCTCCTCCTCGACGACGCCGGGCGTATCGCCGCCCGCTACGACAAGATCCACCTCTTCGATGTCGACCTGGGCCGGGGCGAGGCCTACCGCGAGTCCGGCGTCATCATGCCCGGCAGCCGGGCCGTGGTGGCCGAGACGCCCTGGGGCCGGCTCGGCCTCTCCGTCTGCTACGACCTGCGTTTCCCCCACCTCTATCGCCGCCTGGCCCAGGCCGGGGCCGAGATCCTGGCCGTCCCCTCGGCCTTCACCCGCACGACGGGACAGGCACACTGGCACGTCCTGCTACGGGCCCGCGCCATCGAGAACGGCGCCTACGTCTTCGCGCCGGCCCAGTGCGGCACCCACGGCGACGGCGCCACCTACGGCCATGCCCTCATCGTCGACCCCTGGGGACGCGTGCTCGCCGACGCCGGGGACACGCCCGGCCTCATCCTGGCCGAGATCGACCTCGACGAGGTGGCACGGGTGCGGGCGAGGATCCCGTCCCTCCGGCACGACCGCCCGTTCGACCTCGCCTCCTGAACACAGCGAACGGGCCAGGGATCAGCGCAGCAGTTCCAGCAGCGGTGCCGGATCGCTGAGGTCGTCGAGCAGGAGGTCGGGGCCGTGCGGGGCGAGGTGCTCACGGGAGAAACGGCCCGTGCAGACGGCAACGGAAAAAGCCCCGACCCCGCGCCCGCAGTCGATGTCGTGCTCCGTGTCGCCGATGATGACGATGTCCTTGCCCGCAAACGTCCGGCCGGTGTGCCGCCGGGCCCGCTCGACGGCCAGCGGGGGCAGCCGTCGACGGTCGGCATGGTCGCTGCCGAAGGCACCGAACGGGAAGTGCGCGTCGAGGCCCACGGCGCCGAGCTTGACGTAGGCCAGTGGCTCCAGGTTGCCGGTGACCAGCCCCAGGCAGACGTCCGGCCGCCCGGCCAGCGCGTCGATGAGCGCCCGTACGCCGGGCAGGAGGAGGAAACGATCGGGGGTGAGGGCGGCCCGCATGCGCTCCTGGTAGACGTCGAGGATCCGGGTGAAGACCCCGTCCCGCGCCAGATGACCCAGCGCGTGGTGCTCGAGCACCTCCCGGAGAATCTGCGGGTCGGTTTTCCCGGAGAACGAGATGCCGGCGGTGGGGAGCGGCCGGCCCAGCACCTCGGCGAGGGCGTCCTCGAGCGCGTGCCGCCCCACGTTGTGCACGCGCAGAATCGTGCCGTCGATGTCGAAGAGGAAGAGTTTCATGACCAACGAATGAGCCGGGGTTACTTCCCGGAAACGCGCGGTCCCGGGAAGGGCTCCGGCAGACCGATTAAGATACGGGAAAGACCCCGGGAGCGCTTGCGGTTGTCTCAATGTGAGAAGGGTACGGGGATTGTCGAAGGAAGGGACCACCTTCCACACCAGGCAAAGCCGCGATGATGTTTCCAAGAACGGGATGGACGCTTCTCTTGCTGGTCTTCTGGACGGCCGGTGCCCTGGAGGCGCCGGCGCAGGAGGTCGAGATCGACACGGTGCCGCTGGCTTCGGTGCGTTTTCTCGACCGGGAGATCACGCTGGACGTGGTCTCGGGGATGGCACAGGGCCTGGTGTCCTGTGAGGTCGGGGTGAATCTGGACCACGTGGACCTGGTGGCTTCGCTGGATACGCCGCTGCCGGAAGGGGTACGCCTGCTGGTGCGGGGAGAAAGCGGGCTGGGGCCTTCGCTGGGGTCCCGTGAGCTCTCGGGGCGGGAGGACGGCCGGGTGACGCTGGTTTCCTCGCTGGCCCGGGGGCACGAGACGGGCTGCCTGCTGACGCTCACGGTCCTGGTGGAACCCGGCTTCGACGTGCTCCCGCTGCGGCGCACGCTGATTCTCTCACTCTACGATCCCGTGGCCGGCTCCTGGGCCGAGGCACGGCAAACGCTCCTTCTCGGCTCCCCCGGCGCAGTGGCAAGCCCGGGCCGGCGCTGAAAGCCGGGGCCCGGGTTTTTCGCTGTACCCGCCTTCCACGTCGCCGGAGGCCGGTGCGCGCGGCGAACCGGCCGAATCTTTCCCTTTCCTTCTTCAATCCCGTCCGGAAAGTTCATAGTTTGAGGGATGAGACGGGGCGGCCCGGGGCCGCCGTATACGGATCTATCCCTTCGAACGCATGGTTTCCGGCAAGAACGGCGACGGCAAGGTGCTCTATCTGCTCGATGCGATGGCACTGGCCTACCGGGCGCACTTCGTCTTCATCAGCCGTCCGCTCGTCAACTCGAAAGGCCAGAACACCTCGGCGGCCTACGGCTTCACGACGGCGCTGCTGCGCCTGATCGAGGAGCACGACATCGACCACATCGCCGTCGTCTTCGACGTGATGGGGGCGGGCGGGACGTTCCGGGACGAGCTCTACGAAGCCTACAAGGCCCACCGGGACCCGCCGCCGGAGGAACTGCTCGCCAACCTGCCGCTCATCAAGGAGATCGTCCGGGCGATGGACATCCCGGTCATCGAGCGCGAGGGGGTGGAGGCGGACGACGTGATCGGCACGCTGGCCCGCCGGGCCGAAGCCGACGGCGCCCACGTCGTCATCGTCTCTCCCGACAAGGACTTCCAGCAGTTGCTCTCCGAGGCCGTCTCCATCTACCGGCCCGCCCACCGCGGCGAATCCTTCGATCCCATCACCCTGGAGAGCTTCCGGGAAAAATATGGCCTCGAACCGCACCAGTTTATCGACATGCTGGCCCTGATGGGGGATGCCTCCGACAACGTGCCCGGCGTGCCCGGCATCGGTGAGAAGACGGCCATGAAGCTGATTCAGGAATACGGATCGGTGGAGAACCTGGTCGAGCACGCGGCCGAGGTGAGCGGCAAGCGGGCCCGCGAGGGGCTGCTGGCACACGCGGAAGACGCGCTCCTGAGCAAGCGGCTCGTCACCATCAAGACGGACGTGGACGTCGGGATCGACTGGGAAGCCCTGCACCGGAAAAGGCCGAACCTGGCCCGGCTGCGGGCACTGTTCCGGGAACTGGAGTTCAACACCCTCCTGCCGCGCGTCGAGGCGATGTTCGGCGAGGACGGGAAGGCCGGCACCCAGGGCGATCTGTTCGATGCCGGCGAAGAGGGCCACGCAGGGCGGTCCCCAGCAGAGGAGGAAGACCTCGCGTTCGATTTCGGTCCCTACGAACAGGTACGCGCGCACGATGCCGGGGCGGTCGACTACGCCGTCGTGCGTGACCGGAAGGCGCTGGACGACCTGGCCCGGACCCTGGCGGCGCAGCCGGTGCTGTCCCTGGATACGGAGACGACCTCCACCGAGGCGATGTACGCCTCGCTGGTGGGGCTGTCGTTCTCGTGGGCGCCGGGGCAGGGGCGGTATGTCCCCACGCCGATGCCCGACGGCACCCCCACCGAAGCCGTGCTCGATGCCCTCCGCAAGCCCCTGCAGCAGGCCCACAAGGTGGGGCAGAACCTCAAGTATGACCTGCTCGTGCTGGCCCGGCACGGCCTGCGCATCGAAGGGCCGCTCTTCGACACGATGGTGGCCCACTACCTCATCGCACCCGAAGACCCGCACGGCCTCGATGCCCTCGCCCGGCGCTACCTCAACTACCGGATGATCCCCATCAGCGACCTCATCGGCACGGGCAAAAACCAGCTTTCGATGCGGGACGTTCCTCTCGACGTCGTGGGCCCCTATGCCTGCGAGGACGCCGACGTGGCCCTCCAGCTCGTCGAGATCCTCCGGGCCCAGCTTGCCGAACACGAGCTCACCGCCATCGCCGAAGAGATGGAGTTTCCCCTGATCTACGTCTTGGCGGACATGGAGCTCACCGGCATCCGCGTCGATCCGGACGTGCTGGGCGAGATCTCGGCCCAGCTGGAGCGCGAGCTGGCCGAACTCGAAGCGCAGATCTACGAAGTCGCGGGGGAACGGTTCAACATCGGCTCGACGCAGCAGCTCGGCGAGATCCTGTTCGAACGGCTCGGCCTCCGCGTCGTCGCCAAGACGGCCACCGGGCGCCCCTCGACGAAGGAGCGCGTCCTGGAAGAGCTCGCCACCGAACACCCGCTGCCCGGGCTGATCCTGGACTGGCGGCAACTCGCCAAGCTCAAGAGTACGTACGTCGACAGCCTGGCCGCGCTCATCCACCCGGAGACCGGGCGCGTGCACACCACCTTCAACCAGACCGTCACGGCCACGGGAAGGCTATCGTCTTCCAATCCCAACCTCCAGAACATCCCGGTGCGGACCGAGCGGGGGCGGGAGATCCGCCGCGCCTTCGTGCCCGAGCCGGGCTGGCGCCTCGTCTCGGCGGACTATGCCCAGATCGAACTGCGCATCCTGGCCTCCCTCAGCGGCGACGAGGCCCTGATCGCGGCCTTCCGGCGGGGCGAGGACATCCACACCGCCACGGCCGCCCGCGTCTTCGGCGTGCCCCCCGGGGAGGTCACCCGCGAGCAGCGGCGCAAGGCCAAGGAGGTCAACTACGGTATTCCGTATGGCGTCTCCGCCTTCGGGCTGGCCCAGCGGCTGCGCATCCCCGTGAAAGAAGCGCAGGAGCTCATCAACCAGTACCAGCGATCCTTTCCCGGTGTGACGCGCTACCTGGCCGAGCAGGTCGAGAAGGCACGGCGGCTGGGCTATGTGGAGACCAAGCTGGGGCGGCGACGGTATGTGCCGGACATCAACGCCCGCAACCGGAACGTGCGCTCGGCCGCCGAACGCATCGCCGTCAACATGCCCATGCAGGGGACACAGGCGGACATGATCAAGCTCGCCATGGTGCGCATCCACCGCCGCCTCCACCGCGAAGGACGCCGCAGCCGCATGCTCCTGCAGGTGCACGACGAGCTGCTCTTCGAGGCCCCGCCCGAAGAAGTCGAAGCCCTCTGCGCGCTCGTCCGCGAGGAGATGACCGCGGCGCTCCCGCTCGACGTCCCCATCGAGGTCGACATCGGCGTGGGCGACAACTGGCTCGACGCACACTGAGACGGCAACTTTGTGGGCACCCGCCGGTACCAGAACACGACGGGGCCGTGCAGGCCGTGCGGCTTTCACCCTGGATACCTTTCCTTCACCTTGATCCCTGTTGAAAAGTATGGACGTCGTCATTCCTCCTGAGCATACGGAGTCATACGAGACCGAGGCCAAGGCGGCCGTGCTCAAGGAACTGGAGCCGCTCGTCAAAGACATGATGGACGAGCACCTTCGGAAGCGCCGGCTCTGGTTTCCGAGCGATTTCCTGCCCTCCGACGAGCAGATGGACGAGGACGAGCACCGCCTCCTCGGGCGCCTCCGCGAGCGGGCCCGCGGCATCGCCGACCCGGTGCGGGTGGCGGTCGTGCTCAACCTCCTCACCGAAGAGGGCCTGCCCCACTTCCACCGCCTGCTCTCAACCTACCTGGGCGACGAGAGCGTCTGGAACCGGTGGAACTTCATGTGGACGGCCGAGGAAGACCGGCACGGCTGCGTCCTGCGCGACTATGCCCGCGACGCCCGCCTGTTCAAGTGGCGCGAGGTGGAGATGATGCAGTATGCCTACCAGGAAGCCGGCTTCACCCCGGAGTGGGACCGCGACCCCTACCGCGTCTTCGTCTATACGACCCTCCAGGAACGGGCCACCCAGCTCTCGCACCAGAACACCGGCAAGCTCGTCGGCGACGACGAACCCCTGCTGAAGGGCATCCTCTCCAGCGTCGCCGCCGACGAAGCCAAACACTTCTCGTTCTACCGCAAGGTGTTCCGGGCCATTCTCGAGATCGACCCGAACCGGGCCCTGGAGTCGGCCCTGGCCATCATGCCGAGCATCGACATGCCGGGCGTCTCGATGCCGAACTTCAGGGACATGGCGGACATCGTGCGCCGGGCCGGCATCTACGGTCCCTGGGATTACAAGAAGATTGTGGAGGAAGCCATCTCCTTCTGGAAGATCGAGGTGATGACGGGGCTGAACGAGGCCGGGCGGAAGGCGCAGGAGAAGATTTTGAACATCCCGAAACGCCTGCAGAAGGTGGCCGAGTACATCGAGCGCCGGACGCAGATGAAGTCGTTCCGCTTCGACTTCATCTACGGGCGCGAACTGGCCATGGGGTGAGGCGGGCGGCTGCCGCTGGCTTGCCCGCGCCTTCGGATCGCCCGCCCGATGCACCACGAACCCGTAGGCCGAAGGAGGTTGTGTGCTTAAGCTTGCCCTGATCGCTGCCGGAGGTGCCGTAGGGGCCGTGCTGCGCTACGTGCTGTCCGGCCTGATCCAGCAGTGGGCGGGACCGGATTTTCCCTGGGGTACGCTGGGCGTCAACGTCGCCGGGTCGTTTGTGATCGGCTTGCTGTGGGCCCTGGCCGAATACGCGCCCTTCGGACCCCGCTGGACGCCCTTCGTCTTTGTCGGGGTCATCGGAGCGTTTACCACGTTCTCCACGTATGCGCTCGAGTGCGTCAACCTGTTGCGCGACGGAGAAGTGCGCCTGGCCCTGCTCAACCTGCTGGCGAGCAACCTGCTGGCACTCGGGGCGGTCGTCCTCGGCTTCTTCGCCGCACGTTCCCTGCTCACGCTGGCAGGGCGTTGAGGGCTTCGCCGGGGGGCGGGCTGGAAGGTCGAACATCGGAAGGCAAACGCAGACCGTCATGTCGTACGACCGCTTTGCGCCGGGGACGGGGTATGTGGATGTCGAATACCAGGGCGTGCCGCGGCTCATCGCCACGGGCGTGCTCGAGACCGGGGACGGGCTGCTGCTCGTCGATCCCGGGCCGGCGGTCTCCCTCGATGGGCTGCGGCGCAACATGGAAGCGGCCGGCTTTGCCTTCGGCGACGTGGCGGGGCTGCTCCTGACGCACATCCACCTCGACCACGCCGGCGCGACCGGCACGCTGGTGAAGGCGCATCCGGGCCTGCGGGTGTATGTGCACGAGATCGGGGCCCGGCACCTGATCGATCCTGCGCGGTTGCTCGCGAGTGCCCGCCGGATCTACGGGGACGCGATGGAGACCCTGTGGGGCGAGGTGCTCCCCGTGCCCGAAGCCAGCGTCGTGCGGCTGCGGGGCGGCGAGGCGCTTTCGCCCGGCGGACGCACGCTCCGGGTGGCCTACACGCCGGGCCATGCCGTCCACCACGTCAGCTATCTCGACGAAGCCAGCGGTACGGTCTTCGCCGGCGACGTGGCCGGGATGCGCGTCACCGGCGACCCGGTGGTGGTGCCCGTCACGCCGCCGCCGGACGTCAGCCTGGAGGCGTGGCAGGCCAGCCTGGACGTGCTGAGACGCTGGCACCCCGAACGCCTCTTCGTGACCCACTTCGGTCCCTCGGAGGACGTCGCCTGGCACCTCGATACGCTGGCCGGGCAGCTGACGGCGTGGGCGGAGCGGGTGCGCCACACCCTCGACGCCGCAGGCGACGACGCCGCCCGGGCGACGGTCTTCGAAAAAACCGTCCTCGATGAACTCCGGGCGACGCTCCCGCCCGGGCGACGGCGCCCGTATGAAATCTTCGCCCAGCCGGCCGGAAGCTGGTATGGCCTGGCCCGGTACTGGCGCAAGCGCGGGTGACGACGGCAACCCCGGTGGATCAAAAGCCCGCCTTTCCACGTTCGAGAGCCGGACGAGGACGCCGTCCCCCGGTGTTTGCTGAAATCTCCATAGCCACAACGACGGTTGTAGACATGCCTTATCCCGAAGCACTCGTTGCCCCGATGCGGGCGGAACTGACCCGGCTCGGTGTGGAAGAACTGCACACCGCGGCCGAAGTGGACGCTGCCTTCGAGGCCGCCGAGGATCAGACTATGGTGCTCGTGATCAACTCGGTCTGCGGCTGTGCCGCCGCCAACGCCCGCCCGGCCGTGGCCCTGGCCATGCAACACACCGTGCAGCCGGACAAATACGTCACCGTGTTTGCCGGGCAGGACCTCGAGGCGACGGCGCAGGCACGCAAATACCTGGCCGGCATTCCGCCGTCCTCGCCGTTCATCGCCCTGTTCCGGAACGGGGACCCCGTGTTCGTGCTCGAACGGCGTCACATCGAAGGGCGTTCGGCCAGCGCCATCGCCATGGACCTCGTCCGCGCCTATGACCGGTTCTGCGGGGACGAGGCGCCGGACGTCGACGAGCCGGAGCGACCCGGCATCGCCGAGGCGCCGTCCGCCTCGCCGGATCTGCCCTCCACGTTCCGCTCGATCCTCTGACACGGGGGCGCTCCGTGCCGTTCGGCGTGCACTCCGGCATGCCGAGAAAAGCCGGCCTTCTCTTCAGGGTCGGCTTTCGTATTTTTGTCCGGTAGCGTGGCCTTGGGGGGAGGGGCCGTCCCGGCGTGCCATGCGGCTTCATGTTGAAACGGTGTGAGGACCGGTCTCCATGCAGCAGATTGTCATTGGCATCGTAAGCGTGATCGTGCTCGGGATCAGCGCGCAATGGCTGGCCTGGCGCTTCAAGCTGCCGTCGATCCTGTTGCTGCTGGTCTTCGGTTTTCTGGCCGGGCCGGTGACGCGGTTGCTGCCGCCGGAATCGCTGCAGAGCGACTGGGTGTTTGCGTTCGTCTCGCTCTCGATCGGTATCATCCTGTTCGAGGGCGGGCTCAGCCTGCGCCTGCCCGAGCTGCGCGAGGTGGGCAAGGTGGTGTTCAACCTGATCACCATCGGGGTGCTGGTGACGTGGGTGCTGGCCGGGCTGGCGGCCTACTATGTGGCCGGCTTCAACCTGGGGCTCTCCATCCAGATCGGCGCCATCCTGACGGTCACCGGCCCGACGGTCGTCGTCCCGCTGTTGCGGCATGTGCGCCCCTCGGGGCGGGTCGGGGCGGTGGCCAAGTGGGAGGGCATCACCGTCGATCCGGTCGGGGCGATTCTGGCCGTGCTCGTGCTGGAGACCATCCTCCTGCTGAACCAGGGGGCGTCGGTGGTGGAAGCGGGGGGCGGGGTGAGCAATGCCGCGGTGCATGCCGTCGAAGGGTTGCTGCTGACGATCGCCATCAGCGTCGGAATCAGTGTCATCGGCGCGGCCCTGCTGATCCTGGTCTTGCATCGTCGCCTCGTGCCGGACTATCTCCAGAGCTCCATTGCCCTGATGGTCGTTGTGGGAACGTTCGCCCTGTCGAACGTGCTGCAGGAGGAATCCGGCCTGCTGGAGGTGACGCTGATGGGCATCATGATGGCGAACCA
This sequence comes from Rhodocaloribacter litoris, assembly GCF_011682235.2. Lineage (NCBI taxonomy): Bacteria > Pseudomonadati > Rhodothermota > Rhodothermia > Rhodothermales > Rhodothermaceae > Rhodocaloribacter > Rhodocaloribacter litoris. The sequence continues at coordinate 3,810,920 of NZ_CP076718.1, forward strand.
GAAGTACGTCCCGGTACGCCGGATCACCGAGTTCAAAGAGGATCTGCAGGTGCTGTTGATCGCCTGCCTGTTCATCGTCCTGAGTGCCCGGCTCGAACTGGAGGCCCTGGACTACCTGGACGAGCGGGCCCTGCTCTTCCTGGGGTTGCTGGTTCTGGTGGTCCGGCCCGTGGCGGTCTGGCTGTCCTCGCTGCGAACCAACCTCAACTGGCGGGAGAAGGTGTTTCTTTCCTGGATGGCGCCGCGCGGGATCGTGGCCGCGGCGGTGGCCTCGCTCTTTGCCTTTCGTCTCGAACCCATCTATCCCGGGCAGGTCGACGGGCTGGTACCCGTCGTGTTTCTCGTGATCGTCGGCACGGTGACCGTCTACGGGCTGACCATTTCGCCGCTGGCGCGGTATCTGGGGCTGGCCGAGCCGAACCCGCAGGGGGTGCTTATGCTGGGGGCGCACCTCTGGGCCCGGCGCATGGCCGCCCTGTTGCAGGAGCTCGGCTTCAAGGTGCTGCTGATCGACTCGAACCTCGACAACGTCGAGCGGGCCCGGCGCGGCCATCTGCCGGCCGTGCCGGTGAACGCCCTCTCGGAGTCGGTTCTCGACGAACTTGACCTCAGCGGCATGGGGCGCTTCCTGGCGCTGACGCCCAACGATGAGGTGAACGCCCTGGCTGCGTTGCATTTCGCCGAGGTCTTCGAGAGCACGTCGGTGTATCAGCTGGCCGGGCGCCCCGAAAACCTGCGCGACCCCCGAAACGAGCTGCCCTCGCACCTGCGCGGCCGGCCCCTCTTCGGGGGGCACGTGACGTTTTCGATGCTGAACGATCGTTTCAACCAGGGCGGCGAACTGGCGGTCGTGGAGCTGTCCGAGAAGCGGACGTTCGAAGCCCTGCAGGCCGAGTACGACGGCGATGTGGTGCTGCTCTTCGTGGTCCGCAACGGGAACCTGATCGTCAACGCCGAGGAGGGGCAGGTGACCCCGCAGCCCGGGGACCGGGTGATGGTCTTTCTGCCGCCGCGCATCCGGGAGCAGGCCGAGGCGGCCGAGGTGTCGTTCGAGCACCTGGTCACCCGGGCCTTTGTACTGGATCTGGAGGAGGCGCTTCCGTTCGAGGAACTCGTGGAGGAGGTGGCGGCCCTGTTTGCCCAGCGGCTCCCCGTGACGGCGGCCCGGCTGGCCCGTGGTTTCCTCGACGGGGCCCGCTACGGGGGGATGCCCGTGACGCGCGGCATGGCCCTGCCGCACCTGCGGGTACCCGAGATCGAAGAGCCCGAGCTGGTGCTGGTGCGCTGCCGGGACGGCATACACGCGCCCCGCTACGAGGCCGAGGGAGCCGGTGAGGAGAACGGCGGCGAGGCCGGGCATGCCGAAAAGGTCTATGCCGTCTTTTTCCTGGTCAGTCCCGAAGACAACCCCGGCAAGCACCTGCGCACCCTGGCCAACCTGGCCTCGCGGATCGACGAGTCCGGCTTTCGGGACCGCTGGTTGGCCGCCGGGGATGCCTTTCAACTCAAGGAGACGCTGCTCGACCGGGATCACTACCTGGTCGTCACCATCCGGGAAGACGACGAGACGTCCGCCTTCGCCGGCCGGGACGTCGAGGACCTGAACCTGCCGCCGAACTGTGCCGTCGCGCTGGTGCAGCGACAGGGCAAACAGTTTACGCCCAGCGGTTATACCCAGCTCCACACGGGGGACCGGATCATCATAGTCGGCGACGTGGCCGGGATTCGGGCCCTGCGGGATCGCCTGCACCGGCGGGCAGCCCGCCGGCGGACTCCGGTGAATTAACGGGCGCCGGGGGCGAGGAGCCGGTCGTATCGCAGCACGAGCAGGCCGTAGGTGAGCCCGCCGGCGGCGAGGGCCAGCGTCGTGAGCCAGGGATGCCCGGCCGGGAGCGCGGCGGCAATGAGGCCGAGGCCGGGCAGGCCGAGAAGGAGGTAGCGGCCGTAGGGGCGCAGGACGGCCGGCCACGGGACGGCCCCGAGCCGCAGCAGGACGAGCAACTGGCCCAGCCGCGCCGCGCCGCCCGCGATGCCGACGAGCAGGAGGCAGAAGCCGGCATTGCCGCTGCGCCCCCCGATGACGAGGGCCCCGACCAGCACGAGGAACATCAGCAGGCTCGTGAGCAGGTCGAGGCGCTGGCGTTCGAGGACGTCGAAGAGGCGGGTCAGGGGAGAGGCGACGGCGGACAGGAAGAGCCAGGGACCCACCCGTTGCACGTACGAACCCGCCGTGCGCCAGGCCTCGCTGAAGACGAAGGCGAACACGTCCGGTCCCGCGAGCAGGAGGGCCAGGGTCGGGAACAGGCCGGCCATGACGAGCCGCCGGTGGACGGTGGCCGTCAGGTCGGGCAGGGTGCCGTGGCGGTGGGCTTCGGCGGCATGGACGAAAAAGACCTGCGCGACGGCCCCGCCGATCAGGCTCAGCGGGATGAGCAGGGCGTTGAACGCGAGGCCGAAATGGCCCACCACTGCCTGATCGAAGAAGGCGAGCAGCAGCAGGAACGGCAGCCGGGTGACGAGGGCGCCGAGCAGGGCCGAAGGCATGGAGAAGGCCGGAAAGCGCCGGTAGCGCCGGGCCGCCGCCCACATCGGTGTCCACCGGAGTGCGTTGCGAAGCAGGGGGGCGCTCCGGTAGAGGACGGCACCTGCGAGTACTACCGCCGCGGCTGCGTGCCCGAGGACGAAGCCGCCGATGAGGCCGCCGGCGCCGGCCCGCCACGGCGGCAGCCCGGCCCCGATGCGGGTGAGCACCATGGTGGCGGTCTGTGTCACCTGGCCTGCCGAGATCGGGCGAAAGCGTTTGTTCCGGGTCAGCCAGACCTCGGCCAGCTTGGCGGCTCGCATGGCGAGCAAGGCCGGCGGGAGGAGCCACAGCCAGGGGGCCAGTGCCGGAGCTCCCAGCCAGGCCGCCAGGTCGTCACGCCAGAACAGCAGGCCGGCGGTAACGAGTACGAACGCGCCGGTAAGCAGCGCCGACAGGCCCAGCACCGAAACGGCTTCCCGGTCGTCTTCCGGCAGCATCAGCGCGTCTTCGTAGCGCAGAGAGGCCAGTGGCAGCAGCATCCCGACGAGGGCCACGAAGACGTCTGCCAGCCCGAAGGCGGCCGGCGTATACAGCCGGGTGAGCACCGGCCGGGCCAGATAGGCCAGCGCCAGCGCCAGCGCCGTGCCGGAGAGCAGGGTCAGAACCGAGGTGCGAAAGCTGCCGGGGGCAAACAGGTGGGTGAAGGGCCGTGTGAGGCGGCCTAACGTGCGGAGCAGCGGGCGCATCATGGTTCAGGGACCGTCGGGGAGCACGCGGTAGACGGTCCAGGTCCCGTGCCGGAAGACCTCGGCCAGGCCCCGGTGCGGCCAGGGCAGGCGGGTGCGCCGGACGACATAGGTGAAGCCGTACGTACCCGCGAGGCGGCGCAGCTCGTCGGCCGACAGGCCCTCGTAGGCGGCATCGAGGTGGGGAAGCACCGCCGCCCCGCCGCGCACGGGCGGGCGGATGGGGGCCAGGTCGGTCAGCCGCCGGTACCATTCGTCCATGAGCGCGTCCCGGAAAGGGTAGGCCTTGAAGTTGACGACGATCCCGCGCCGGGCACCCGCCCGGAAGCTGTCGATCGAAGGCGGCACGGCGAAGATGGCCTCTTCGGGGGTCTGGGTACGGGCCCATCGTTCCACCTGGGCCAGGGCCTCTTCCTGGTGGGCCAGCGGGTGCAGCCGCGCCAGCACGAACTCTTTCTGGGTGATCAAACCTACGAACAGGAAGGTCCACCCGGCAAGGGCGAGCAGGGGCGGCCAGGGCGTGGCAAGCAGGCCGCTGATTCGTTTCCACAGTCCCGTCGGCAGGAGCAACGAGCCAGCGGCGCCGAGAATGATCAGGAAAAGCACCTTGGCCAGCACGGTGGTCTTGAAGAGCTGGAGCTTGGTGACGAGGAGCACCGGCCAGGCCTCGGTGAAGAGCAGGCCCAGGCTGCACGCGACGGCGATCAGGGCCAGCACCAGGCCGACGAACGGAAGGTGGCGGAGCATCTTGCGTACCGGGGGAAAGGCCAGGGCCAGCAGGCCGCCGGCGGCCAGCAGGCCGAACCGCTCGGCGGCATGGGCGGAGAACGAGGACGGCAGGTAGTGGTGCGGGGCGCGGAAAGCCGCCAGGATGTAGAAGCGGGAGGGTGTTCCCGGCTCCGGCGAAGCGGTTGCGGTGAGCTGGTCGTAGAGAAGCGGCAACAGGGCCGGCGCGGCGAAGAGGACGTAGAAGCCGGCGAAGCGGCGCAGGCGATGAAGGGCCTCGGCACGCTCGGAAGCCTTCAGGCAGCGCAGCAGCAGGACCGTTCCCAGGAGCAGGGCCAGGTGGAGCCCGACGAGGGCCTGCATCCAGGTCGCCAGGCCGAGGAGGGCCGCCCCCCGGCGTGTGCGCCGGGTCAGCAGGGCCACTGTGCCCCAGAGGCCCAGTCCCCAGGCCGGCATGCTCGGCACCAGCATCCGGTGGACGAGGTCGTTCCCGCCGAGCGTCCACTGGGGCGTCAGCACCAGCGCCAGAAAGACCGTCGCCGTCGCCGCCAGCCGGTCGCCGGTCAGCACGTTCGCCAGGGCATAGACCGCCGCGGCGATCATGAACCACGTCACCGCGTACACCAGCAGCACCGCCAGCCAGACGGGCATCAGGCTCGCCAGCCCCTCCAGCAGGCCGACGAAGTACGTGCGCACGTTGAACCCCGCCGTCTGGGTCTGTACGAACCAGTCGTGGGACAGCAGCCCCGGATGCAGCCGGCTGAGCAGGTATGGCAGAAACTCGTCCTGATCGCTTCGCCCGAAGTCATATCCGAAGCGAACGAAATACAGCAACGCGGCACCCAGGACGGCGAAGGCAGGCTCAGCGTAGGCGTTGCGGGTGTCGGATCGCATGGCGTCACCGGCCGGGGGAGACAGCGGGGGCTTCGGCGCTCTGGCCGATCCCGCTAGTTTTCGTACCATGGATTCCGATCTTAAATCTTTGTTAATGAATCGAGAAGGCGGAGCAGGAGCGGGCGCGTCTTCTCGATGCGGAAATAGGGCGTCAGGTGCGGGCCGAACCGGCGCTTGAACTCGGCAATCGACGGGGTGTTGGCCCCGACGAAGTCGAACGTGACCATCCCTTCCCGGTGCAGGCGGGGCCAGAGTAGCCCCAGCAGCACGGTCATGGCCGGCCCCGGGCGGCTGCCGGCGAGCCAGTAGTGGGCGGTGCGACCGTCGTGGAGCAGGGCCACGGCCGCCTCGGGGATCCCCTCTTTGCGGGAACGCAGGCTGAAAAGGCGCACCAGGCCGGCCTCGTGCAGGCGGGTGACGAGCCCGGCCAGCGCCGCCGGCGGGACGGGAAGCGGGCGTCCCTGGCGGGCCAGGCTCTTCTGTACCAGGTGCACCACGACCCCGGCCTCTTCCGCCGTTTCGAGCCGGTAGGCTTCCCGGTGGTTGCGGAAAGTGCGGCGAGCGCCGGCGGACCATCCGTCCAGGAGCGTGGGCTCGTCGGCAAGCCGGATGCAGTACGTGTACAGCGGTGTGACGGACCAGCCGCGCCACCGGCAGACGCGGACGTCGGTCGTGGTCGGGTGCAGGTGCAGGGCCACCCCGTCGAAGTGCCGTTCCAGCGTGGCCAGCGCCGTCTCGAAGGCGGACGTGCGGGCGTGCAGGGCGGCCTCCGGTGGCATGTGACGAAAGACGAGGGGGGTAAAAGCCGTAAACGGCGGCACCACGGCCGTACGGTACGGGCCGCGCCGCCGCCGGAAAAGCAATACCCCGGCCTCATCCGTGCCGTTCACCTCGACGAAGAGCGCGGCGGCCTCGAGGTTCATCGTCTCGGCCAGGGCCCGGGCATAGGGCCATGCCGCGAAGGCGCACCGCTGCGGCGAGCAGGTCCAGAGCGTGTGCCACCGTGCTGCCGTGCCGGCGTCCTCCAGTGAAAGCAGGTGCGGTTCCTGACGCATAGGGCCGTAGCACGCTTCCCCGTTCGGGCACAGGATCCCGGCCGTGAGGCGAGCGCCGGGGGCCTGCCCTGCGCCGGAACGACGCCCGCCTCATGGCCGGGGGCCGGGACGAACCTAGAGAATGTACTGACTCAGGTCCCGGTTTTCGACCACCGCCTGCAGCTTTTCCCGCACGAGGTCCCGGTCGACGACGACCTTCCCGTCGGTGTGGCGATCCGGCACGTCGAAGAGGATGTCTTCAAGCAGGGTCGTCAGGATCGTGTGCAGCCGTCGCGCCCCGATGTTTTCGACCTGCTCGTTGACTTCGGCGGCGATGCGGGCGATTTCGCGCACGGCCTCGTCCGTGAATGCGATGTCCACTCCTTCGGAGGCCAGGAGGGCCTGGTATTGTTTCAGCAGGGCGTTCTTCGGCTGGGTGAGGATTTTGTAGAAGTCTTCCTCGTTCAGGCTTTTGAGTTCGACGCGGATGGGGAAGCGGCCCTGCAGCTCCGGGATCAGGTCACTGGGCCGGGCCACGTGGAAGGCGCCGCTGGCGATGAAGAGGATGTGGTCCGTCTTCACCATGCCGTATTTGGTCATCACGCTCGATCCTTCGACGATGGGCAGCAGGTCCCGCTGGACGCCTTCCCGGGAGACGTCCGGCCCGCCGCCGCGTGTGGCGGACCGTGCGGCCACCTTGTCGATCTCGTCGATGAAGACGATACCCGACTGCTCGACCCGCTCGATGGCCTCTTTCGTCACCTTGTCCATGTCGATGAGTTTCTGGGCCTCTTCCTGGGCCAGCACCTTGCGGGCCTCTTCGATCTTCATGCGCCGCTTTTTGCGGCGTTTGCCTCCCAGGTTGCCGAAGAGCTCCTGCAGGTTGACGCCCATCTCTTCCAGGCCCATCGGGCCGAAGACCTGCAGCATCGGGGTCTGGTCCGAGGCGATTTCGACCTCGACCTCCCGGTCGTCGAGTTCGCCGCGCCGGAGCATTTCGCGGAATTTGCGGCGGGTTCGCTCGCGCATTTCGTCCTCGTCGGGAGTGCCGGTGTCGTTTTCGGAGGCGCCGGGGGGGCGCATCAGGAAGCCGGGGCCGGAGACGTACTCGGGGGCGGTTTTCTTGGCCGGGGGGATGAGCAGGTCCAGGATGCGCTCTTCGGCCAGTTCGCGGGCGCGGTCCTGAACGGCCTGCGTGTGCTCCTCCCGTACCATGTTGACGGCGATGTCGGTCAGGTCCCGGATCATGCTGTCGACGTCGCGCCCCACATAGCCGACCTCGGTGAACTTGGTGGCTTCGACCTTGATGAACGGGGCGCCGGCCAGGCGGGCCAGCCGCCGCGCGATCTCCGTCTTGCCGACGCCGGTGGGGCCGATCATGATGATATTGTTCGGCACGATCTCTTCGCGCATTTCTTCGGGCGCGTTGAGCCGTCGCCAGCGGTTGCGCAGGGCAATGGCCACGCTCTTTTTGGCCTCCTGCTGGCCGATGATGTACTTGTCCAGCTCGGCGACGATCTGGCGGGGTGTCAGTTCGTGATGCATAACCATGGCGTGGTACTCGAAGGGTGGGGCCCGGAGGGGTTGCGCGGGCCGGGAAGCGCCTCGGGGAGGGCGGCGAGACGGCCGGGAAGAGGGCAGGGAGGCCCGGCGATCCCGTCAGAAAGCAAAAAGGAGGCGGCCTGTCGCCGCCTCCTTGCTAATGCGCGGAACGCGCGGAGGTTCTGCGAACATTGGGGAAAGTTCGCGTTCCGGCCGGTTACTCCCGGTCGGCTTTTTCGGCTTCCGGCTCTTCGTAGTCGTCGTACGGCGGGTCCGGATAGTCGTCCTCGTAGTCTTCGTAGTCGTCTTCGTAGTCGTCCTCGTAGTCGTCGTACGGCTCCTGGTATTCATCCTCCGGGTATTCGTCGGCCAGGCGTTCCTGCCGTTCGTAGAACTCCTGCTGGACCTGGCGGACGTCCGGGTGTTCGGTGTCGACGAGGAGGACGGTGTAGTCGTACGGGAACCCCCGTCGTTTTTCGAGCCAGACGGCGCCGGCGTCTTCGAGGTCGTTGATGATGGATTTCGGGTCGTGCTCGTCGTCTCCGAGCAGTTCGGAGAGCTTACGCAGCAGCGGCGTCAGGTAGACCTCTTCATACTGCCCGAAGTATTCTTCGATGATTTCGAGCGTTCGCCGGGCGGCGGGGTCGGTGACGGGCAGGTATTCGATGTTTTCGCGGGGTTCGCGGGTGAGGGGGCCGTTGCGTGTTTTCTGGCCGGCCAGGTCGCCCAGGATCTGCTGGCGTGTGGGTTCGCTGAGCAGGTTGCACAGGTCCACGAACGCTTCTTCCCCCAGGTAGGAGAGGGCCTCGGAGGAAGGGACCTCCAGCATGACCAGTAGCACCGTGCGCCCGTAATGGTTCAGGTGTTGCAACAGCGGCAGGTAGGTCCGGTCGCCGGTGACGACGGCGAAGGTGGTGATGTCTTCGCGCTGGTGGAGCACCTCCAGGGCCTCGGTACAGAGATGCAACTCGGCCGCGTTCGGCTGGATGGCGCTGGCCGTGAAGCGCGGCTCGACGTCCTGCAGCACGAGGGTGCGCTGGATGAAAGAGCCGTTGCCGCTGAGGGCGCTGAAGTCGGCAAAGGCTGCCGTCAGGTTGGTCGGGGTGCGCAGCTCTTCGAGGAGGTAGCGACGGAGTTCGTCGATCGCCTCTGCGATGACCGCATCCGGGTGGGTTCGCCCGTCGAGCCGCTCGACCAGGTTGGCGTACAGGTTCTCGTAGTCGACAAAGATGGCGGCCCTGCGATTCTGGTGACGGGACTGAACATTGGCGTATTTGGCGTAACGCATCGGACTGTTGGAGCAGATGGTGAATGAATATAGGTTGTAGGGACGGGGCGGCAACCACGCGTCCGGGGCCTGTTGTGTTGCTCCGAAACCGTATCTCCTTGGAGTCGGCCCTCCTCAAAATGTTACGTGTTCCGGGGCGGGGCCAGGCTGCCGGCCGGTGGCCGGGATGCGGAGGGTGGGGGGTGGGTTCTCCGCACGCCCGTCACGTCGGGGATACTTTGGCGTCGAGTTCGAGGACGGTCGTGTGATGGTTGGTATAGATGCAGATGTCGGCGGCGATGTGGAGGGCTTCTTCCACGATGTCGCGGGCGCTGAGGGTGCCGGCGTGCTTCATCATGGCCCGGGCGGCCGCCAGGGCATAGGGGCCGCCGGAGCCGATGGCCAGGATGCTGTCGTCCGGCTCGATGACGTCACCGTTGCCGCTGATGAGCAGCAGGCGTTCCGGCGAGGCCACCGCCAGCAACGCTTCCAGGCGGCGCAGGAACCGGTCCGTTCGCCAGTCTTTGGCCAGTTCCACCGCCGAGCGGGTCACGTTTCCGCCGTATTGTTGCAGCTTTTCTTCAAAACGTTCAAAGAGGGTGAACGCGTCGGCCGTGGCCCCGGCGAAGCCGGCCAGGATCTTCCCGTCATGGAGGGCCCGCACCTTCTGGGCCCGGTGTTTCATCACCGTCTCACCCAGGGTGGCCTGTCCGTCCGAACCAAGGGCCACCTTGCCGTTCCAGCGAACGCCGACGACGGTCGTGCCATGCAGGTGGGTCGGGGAAAAAGGAGGGAATGCGCGTGCCGTCAAGGAAGCCTGGTTTATCGAACGATGACCCTGTTTCACGTGGGCAAGGCAATGGGTGTTGCAAAAATACCTGTCATTACAAATAAAACCCGCGCTCTTCGACGGAGGTTCGCTTTTTTTCGATGAAAAAAAACACGCGGGTTCCCGCCGGAGTGGCGTCACGTTACCCCCGTACGGCGAGAAAAATCATGCTGATGCGCCGGCGGATTACGTTGACGAAGTACGCTACTAAAAAAGGGCCGGGGGGATATGGGAAAAATTCCCGTTTTGGCAATTTCCCGTGTGCCGGTCCGGGGCGGGTACCGGCGTCAGCGTCCCACGACCTGCGGCCGGGGGAGGCTCCGTTCGGGATCGGGCCGGTGCAGCACCACGAAGGCATAGGCGGCGTCGTCGAGCTCGGCATAGGGGCGCACGTAGATGAGCAATTCGTTGCGGCCCGGGCGCACGGCCACCGAGTCGACCACGCCGATCGGATAACCGGCCGGGAAGATACCGCTGTAGCCGCTGGTGACCACCCGCTGCCCCTTCCGGACCGGTTCGGTCTTGACCACAAACTCCATCAACAATTGTTCTGGATGTTTGCCCTCCCATCGGATGATGCCGTCGACCTGGATGGGCTGGATACGGGCCGGAACGCGGAAGTCGGTGTCCAGATATGTCATGACCTCCGCGTAGTGGGGGGCGACCAGGTGCACCCGCCCCAGGATGCCCCGTGTGTCGATGACGGCCATGTCTTCGGCGACGCCGTCTTCGGCGCCGGCGTCGATGCGGAGGCGACGGCGCTGGCTGTCCTTCGAGACGATGCGCACGGCACGGACCGGGAACGCGAGCGTGTCCCGGAGGCCGAGCAGCCGGCGCAGCCGGTCGTTTTCGAGGATGGCCTCCCGCGAACGGGCGACCTCGCTGGAGAGGCGGATGTTCTCGGCCCGCAGCCGGTCGTTTTCCTCCAGGGCCCGGATGAAGCCGCCGGCCCAGGCGAAGAGGCGCTCCACGCGGGCCGTGATTTGCAGGGCCTGGGCCCGCAGCCCCCGCACCACCGGCTCGTTCAGCGCCAGCATCGTCAGCACGGCGGTACCGAGCAGGACGAACAGGATCACCCAGTCGCGCAGTCGTTCCCAGAGGTTGGCGTACATCGGCACGGGAGGCCCGGCCCGGGACGGCAAGCGGCCGCCGCGGGCCCTGCCGGGCGGCCCGCCGCAACCCGGCCCGACCGGTCAGGTGAGCACCTTCTCGTATTTTTCCGGGTCTTCGAGCACGGCCCCGGTACCCCGGACGACCGCGGTCAGCGGGTCCTCGGCCACGTAGACGGGCAGATCGACCCGGCCCTTGATGAGCGTGTCGAGCCCCTTGAGCAGCGCGCCGCCCCCGGTAAGCATGATGCCGCGTTCGAGGATGTCGGCACCGAGCTCCGGCGGGGTGCGCTCCAGGCACCGGATCACCGCCGCGGCAATCTGGCTGATGCCCTCGCGAAGCGCTTCGCGCACGTCTTCTGAAGAAATCTTCCGCACCTTCGGGATGCCGCTGACGAGGTCCCGTCCCTTGACGGACACCTCCAGTTCGGGATCGAGCTCGACGGCACTGCCCACCTCGCATTTGATCCGTTCGGCCGTGCGCTGCCCGATGAGCAGGTTGTGGTTGCGCTTGAAATATTGCACGATGGCGTTGTCGAGCTCGTTGCCCCCGATCCGGATCGACTCGTCGATGACGATGCCGGAGAGGGCGATGACGGCGATCTCGGTGGTGCCGCCGCCGATGTCGACGATCATGTTGCCCACCGGCTCGTGCACGTTCAGCCCGATCCCGATCGCCGCCGCCATCGGCTCGTCGATCAGGTAGACCTGCCGGGCGCCGGCATGTTCGGCCGAGTCCCGGACGGCCCGTTTCTCGACCTCGGTGATCCCGCTCGGCACGCAGACGACCATCCGCCGGATCGCCGTGATCCAGCTCGTCTGCACTTTCCGGATCAGGTGCCGGATGAGCTGTTCGGCCACCTCGAAGTCGGCGATGACCCCGTCCTTCAGGGGGCGGATCGTCTCGATCTCGCGGTGGGTGCGCTCGTGCATCTGCTGGGCCTCGTGCCCCACGGCGATCACCTTGCGCGTGCTCCGGTGCACGGCCACGATGCTCGGTTCGTTCAGGACGATGCCCCGCCCCTTGATGTAGATCAGCGTGTTCGCGGTGCCCAGGTCGATGGCAACGTCGGTTGCAAAATTGAGGAAGCCCATGAACGTCTCAGGAATACTGCGAAGCCCGGTGCGGGAACCGGGACGGGATGAGGATGGCAGGCCGGTTCGGCCGGTATTGCGCAGGACCCGGCAGCGCCCGGGCACGTGCCGCCCGGCCGGGGCAAGTATCGACCGAAAAAAGGCCGGCCATACCCCGCCTTACCGTCTTTCTGTGCGAAAAAGATCCCGCCGGACGGAATATACTACATTCCCGGGCGGATGCTAGTGCCGGAAATGGCGTTTTCCCGTAAAGACCATGGCGACGTCGTGGGCATTGGCCGCCGCGATGACCTCCTCGTCGCGGATGGAGCCCCCGGGCTGGATGACGGCCCGGACCCCCTGCCGGACCGCTTCGAGCAGGCCGTCGGCAAAGGGGAAGAAGGCGTCGGAGGCAACCACCGCGCCGGTGAAGTCGAGGCCGGACTTGCGGCCTTTCAGGACGGCGATCTCGGAGGCGTCGATCCGGCTCATCTGCCCGGCACCGATGCCGAGGGTGGCCCGGTCCCGGGCGTACACGATGGCGTTGCTCTTGACGTGCTTCACCACGCGCCAGGCGAAGTCTAGGTCGCGCCATTCGGTTTCGGTCGGTGCCCGCTCGGTGACGACGCGGCAGCGGCCCCGCAGGGCCTCCGGGGCTTCGAGCACCGGATCCCGCTCCTGCACCAGCAGGCCGCCGAGCACGGACCGCACGTCGAGGCCCGCATCGTGGCGTGCCGGCGCCCGCCGGCGGATGAGCCGGCGGTTCTTTTTCTGCCTGAGAAAGTCGAGCACGTCCGTTTCGAAGTCCGGCGCGATGATGATCTCGGTGAAGACGGCGTCGATGGCTTCGGCGGTGGCGCGGTCGAGCGGCCGGTTGACGACGACGATGCCGCCGAAGGGCGATTGCCGGTCGGTGGCGAAGGCCCGGACGTAGGCCTGTGCCAGCGTTTCGGCCGTGGCCACCCCGCACGGGTTGGTGTGCTTGAGGATGGCACACGTCGGGGGGGCGCCGGCGAACTCGTCGATGAGGAGGAGGGCCGCGTTCAGGTCCAGCAGGTTGTTGAAGGAGAGGTCTTTGCCGTGCAGTTGTTCGAAGAACGGGGTCGGGTCGCCGTAGAGGGCAGCCGCCTGGTGAGGGTTTTCGCCGTAGCGGAGCACCTGGGCACGCGGCAGGGTGAGGGAGAGCGTTGCGGGAAGGGGGGCGGGGTCCGCCGCCGTGCGGGCAAAGTAGGCGGCCACGGCGCGGTCGTAGGCCGCCGTGTGGGCGAAGGCCCGGTGGGCCAGGCGTCGCCGCGTCGCCAGCGAGAGCCGGCCGCCGTGGGCCTCCAGCTCGCCGGCGACGGCGGCATAGTCCTCCGGCGAGGTGACCACGCCCACGAAGAAGAAGTTCTTCGCCGCCGCCCGCACCATCGCCGGGCCCCCGATGTCGATGTGCTCGACGGCCACGGCGTCGGACACGTCGTCGCCGGCGGTGGCGGCCTCGAACGGGTACAGGTTGACCACGACGAGGTCGATGGGCTGGATGCCGTGCCCGGCAAGCTCGGCCTGGTCGTCCGGGTCGTTGCGGCGGGCCAGCAGGCCGCCGTGCACGGCCGGATGGAGCGACTTCACCCGGCCGTCCAGGATTTCGGGGTAGCCGGTCAACTCGGACACGTCGCGCACCGGCAACCCGGCCTCGCGGAGCACCCGGGCCGTGCCGCCGGTCGAGAGGAGCTCGATCCCGTGCCCGTGCAACCGCCGGGCGAAGTCGACGAGCCCGGTCTTGTCGTAGACGGACAGCAGGGCACGGCGGATGGGCTGGAGGTCGTCGGGCGGGGGCAGGTCCTTGATGCGGATCATCGATGCGGCAGGTGGTGAGAGAAAAAGGGGCAAGGCGTTCGAAAACGGCGCCCCAACATAAGCGCACCGCTCCGGGAGGTCCACCCAAATTTGTGAGAAATCAGGCGGCCGGTGCACGCCCGGGTGGGGCGGTCGGCTGCCGGGGACTGCCGGCGGGCCCGCGGTGCGCGATGTCAGTCCGCCAGCACGAAATCGATCTCGCGGGTTTCGAGGTTGGCTGCCGCCACGCGGACCCGCACCGCATCGCCCAGGCGGAAGGTGGTGCCGGTCGAGAGGCCGACCAGGGTGTAGGTGCGCTCGTCGTATTCGTAGTAGTCGTCGTCCAGGTCGCGCACGTGCACCATGCCCTCGACCAGCAGGTCGGTCAGTTCGACGAAGATGCCGAAGCCGGTCACGCCGCTGACGACCCCGTCGAACGTCTCGCCCACATGGTCGGAGATGTACTCGACCTGCTTGAGCTTGACCGATTCGCGTTCGGCCTCGACGGCGGCGCGTTCGCGCTCGGAAGCGTGTTCGCACCGGGCCTGCAGTTCCGCCACGTCCGGTTTTTTCTCCCCGGCCGCATAGGCTTTCAGGAGCCGGTGCACCATCAGGTCCGGGTAGCGCCGGATCGGGCTCGTGAAGTGGGTGTAGTAGGGGAAGCCCAGGCCGAAATGCCCGATGTTTTCCGTGCTGTATTTGGCCTTGGCCATGGCCCGGAGGGCCGCTTCTTCGATCACGGGTTCCTGGGGCGTGTCTTTGACGTCCTGGAGCAGCGCGTTGAGCTGTTTCGGGTTCACCCGCCCGTCTTTCACGTCGAGCCGCAGCCCGAAGGCCCGGATGTAGGCGGCCAGCTGGCTGATCTTCTCGGCGTCCGGCTGGTCGTGGACGCGGTAGACGAAGGGGGGTGCCTGTTTGCGTTTGCCGATGTGTTCGGCCACGGTGCGGTTGGCCAGGAGCATGAACTCTTCGATGAGGCGGTTGGCGGCCATGCGTTCTTTTCGGACGATGCGTACCGGATGCCCGGCCTCGTCGAGGATCACCCGCACCTCGGGCAGGTCGAAGTCGATGGAGCCGGCGGCCAGGCGCTTTCGGGTGAGGGTTTGCGCGAGGCGGTTGGCCAGGCGCACGTCGCCGGCCAGCGGATGGTTGCGGTTACGGCCTTCGATGATGGCCTGGGCCTCCTCGTAGGTGAACCGTTGCCGGGAATGGATGAGGCTCTCGCGGATGCGGTAGCGAACCACCTTGCCGCGCGGCGTGACCTCCATGATGCAGGAGAAGGTGAGCTTGTCCTCCTCGGGACGGAGCGAGCAGACGCCGTTGGAGAGCTTCTCCGGCAGCATGGGGACGACGCGGTCCACCAGGTAGACGCTCGTGCTGCGCCGGAAGGCTTCCTCGTCGAGGGCCGAGCCGGGGCGCACGTAGTGGCTCACGTCGGCGATGTGGACGCCCACCTCGTAGTTGCCGTTTTCGAGCTTTTCGATGTGGATGGCGTCGTCGAAGTCCTTGGCGTCTTCCGGGTCGATGGTGAAGATGCGCTTCTTGCGCAGGTCCAGCCGCCGCGCGACTTCGGCGCGGGGGATGCGGTCGGAGAGGGCAGCGGCCTCGTCGAGCACGGCCTTCGGGAAGTCGGTGCGCACGTCCATGCTGAGGGCCAGGGCCAGCACGCGCACGTTCGGGTCGTCGGCCCGGCCGATGATCTGGAGGACGCGGCCCTCGGGGCGGGCGTGCGGGTCATCGAACAGGTCGATGGAGACGAGGACCTTGTCGCCGTCGCGGGCGCCGTGGAAGGCTTCGCGCGGCACGTAGATGTCGTGCACGAGGCGGATGTCGTCGGGCCGGACGAGGGCGAAGTGGCCCTGCCGGAAAAAGGTGCCGACGGTCTGGGTGCGCCGGCGTTCGAGCACCTCGAGCACCTCCGCCTCGCGCTTGAGGTCTCCCCGCCGCCGGGCGGCCAGGCCGATGCGCACCCGGTCGCCGTCCAGCGCCGTGCCCATGCGGTGGGCGGGGATGAAGTAGTCTTCCGCATGACCTTCCACGGTGACGAAGCCGAAGCCCCGGGGATGCACGCTCAGCGTGCCTTCCAGCTGCTTCGGCCGGGGACGGAACGTGTACCGGTTGCCCTTCTCGCGGCCGACGAGGTGCTGTGTGGCCAGGTCGGAGAGGGTTTCCCGGAACAGGTTGTACGTGTCGTTGTCCGTGTAGCCGAGGTGACGGGCGATCTCTTTCGGCCGGTAGGCCTTGTCGCCGTTGTTCCGCAGCAGGCGCAGGATCGCCCGGCGCATCTCCTGGCGGGTGGGAGGCGCCTTGACGGTTTGCACGGCTTGCCGGGAGGCCTTCCGGGTCTTCTTACCGGATCGGGTGTTTTTCTTGTTCTTTCTGTTTTGTGCCACGTTGGAAAAGGGTTGGTGGAAAGGATTCTCGTTGCTGTCGAGGCCTTGCTTCGGCCTGCCCCGCATCACCTGTTAGACACGACGCCGGTACGCCCTGCGTTTCCGGGAAGGTACGCGGAGCGGGGTCATTCGCCGGTGGCGACCCGGTCGCCGGGCGGGGGCGCTTCGTCTTTTTCGGGCAGGAGCCAGCTGAAAAGTTTTCGAAACAGGCTGCGCCACGTCGAGAACTCGGTCTGGTACGAGAGGCCGGCGCCGGTGGTGTTCGTCAGGGCCGCGTTTTCGGCCAGCACGTCCCCCTCGCGCCGGTAGAAGATCTCGACGGAGACGTTCGGGTTCAGGCGGACTTCGACGACGAATTCCCCCTGCAGGCTTTCGTTGCGGAGCTCGTCGGTGCCGGAACCCTGGTAGACCCCTTCGCCCCGGATGATCAGGCGTTCGTCGAGCAGGCGGAGGGCCACGCCGTAGGTGACGTCGAGGTCCTGGGCGTTCTCGCCCTGAAGGCCGAAGCTGAAGTCGACGTTCGGGAGGGCCTGGTTCAGGAAACGGTTGAGCTGGTTGGAGACGAGTTGGGAGACGCTGTTGAAGGCGAGCTGGCTGCCGGCGGCGTTGTCGAGGCTGGTGGTGGTGAGGCGGAACGAGTTCGTCAGCAGCACGCTGGTGGCGTATTCGGTGGCGCGTTCGGGCTGGTTCAGCAGGGCCTCCAGCCCCTCGTAGGCGCCCAGGCGGCTCTGGGCGCTCCGGTCGATGGCCAGGCTCAGCTGGACCTGCGGGGCGGTGACCCGCCCGGAGATCTGGAGGCGGACGATGAGGGGAATCAGCGAGGTGTCGCTGGCATCGCCCAGGACGGGCAGGCCGGCCCGTGAGGCCCGCGTGCGGTAGGAGGCCGGGATGTCCATCAGGGCGTTGATCGGATCGCCGTCCCAGGTGAGGGTGCCGCCGTTTTCGATGAGAAAGCGCCGCACGAAGACCTCCCCGGCGGTGAAGAGGTAGTCGCCGCCGTCGACGCGGAACGTGCCGAAGGTGAAGAATTCGCCTTCGCGCCGTTGCAACTGGATGCGCCCGCTGCCGACGGCATTGATGACGTCGCCCAGGAGCGGGTCGATGACCAGGTGCACCGTCGAACCGGGGGGAGCGTAGAGGTCGATGTCGAGGTCGATGCCTTCGAGGAAGGGGCGTTCGCCTTCCGGCCGTCCCGCCAGGATGTTGGCCCGGCGGGTGCGGGCGCGCAGGTCGGGGAGCCGGCCGGTCGAGTCGGCAAAGAGGATGAAGCCCTCGTCGCTTGCGTCGGCGGTTTCGTTGACCGGGATGAACAGCTCGCTGTCGGGCGTCGTGACGGCGTTGGTCGAACGCAGGTGGGCATTGTAGAGGGGGCCGGTGAGGGTGGCGGTGCCGCTGGCCCGGATGTGCCCGTAGAAGGGGAGTTCGTCGGAGGCGGCCACGTCGATCACCTCGACGCGGTCCAGGTGGCCGGTCAGGTCGAAGGAGAAGAAAGCGTAGTCGTTGAAGTGCACGTCGCCGGTGAGGTCCAGGCTCCCGCCGGTCTTGTCGGTGAAGGTGGCCTGCCGGATGCGGATGGCGTCGGCATCCACGGCGACCTCGGCGCCGCCGCGCAGGTGCAGGTTCAGCGCGGGTACGTCGAAGGCGGCATCCCGGACGGCGAGGCCGGCCTGAAAGACGGGGCGGGCAAAGGTGCCACGGATGGCGCCCTGCCCGGTGGCGTAGCCCTCGACGTTGGCGAGCGCTCCGATGATCAGTTCGAAGAAGAACAGGTCGGCGCGTGTTACGTCGAGGGTGAGGTCGAGGGCGCCGGGGTCCTCGACGGTGCCGGCGGCGTCGCGGCGGGGTAGGCGCAGCAGGCCGTCGAGGTGGAGGCGGTTCCGGGTGACGACGGCCGGGAGCGTGGTGCCGTGGACGAAGGTGGTGTCGGGCGAGCGGGTGGGGTGCAGGGTCAGGGCGAGCGCCACGTCCGGGCGACCCGGTACGTAGCGGCTGCTCACGGTCAGGTCGCCCAGGATGTGCCGGTTCAGCGCAAACGCCTCGACGTTCAGCGTGCCGGTCAGCTCGGGGCGTTGCAGGCCGCCGGTGAGGGCAAGGCGCCCGTCGAGCCGGCCACCGAAGCGGGGCTTGAAGGCCAGCACGTCGGTGAGCCGGCGCAGGGCGACGGCCTCGGCCTCGACGAAGACCGTGTCCTCGGGGGAGGCGGAGAGGGTACCCCGCACCCGCAGGCGCTGTGTCTCGGTGCGTACCTGCTGCGCGGTGGTCCGGCTTTCGATGAGGAGCCCGGGCACGACTACCGCGTCGGCGTAGAGGTCGACCGCCGCCGGTTCGGGGTTGACGAAGACGTAGTCGCTGGTGGCGAGGTGAAGCGTGTCCAGGGTGAGGCGGTTGCGGTCGTCGAGCAGGTCGAGGGAAGCGGCCAGGTGCAGGGCGCTGCCGTCCGGCCGGGTGGCGGTGGCCAGTTCGAGCGTGGCCCGTTGCCTGTCGAAGCGCAGGCGGAGGGTGGGGGCGGGGAAACCCTGCACGCCGCCGGTGCCCGTGGCAAAAGCGACGGAGTCCGCCCGGGCGTCGAACCGGGTGGTAAAGACGGGGCGGTGGGGGGCCGGGCCGCGGGGATCCGGGGCGGCGAGGGTGTCCGGGACGAGGACGGCGGCAGCGTGCAGGCCGGCCCGGAGCGTGTCGAGGCGCACCGCCGGGTCGGACCGGGTTCCGTCCGGTTCCTGCGCCGTGCCGAAGTGGAGCGAGTCGGCGCGGAACGTGCCATCGAGGCGGAAGTGGTCGGCGTCGGCGATCAGCGTGAGGTCGGCGTCGAGGTCGGTGGCCAGGGGCGGCAGGGTCGGGAGGAAGGCCGCGAGGATGCCGGAGCGATGCAGGCGGAGTGTGACGCTGACGGCCAGCGAATCCAGCCCGGCGGCGGTGAGGGCGGCCCGTGCCTGTGCCCGTCTGGTTTCGTCTACGGGAGCGGGCGGTTCGGGCGCTGTGTTTGAGCGATAGGGTTTGTCGAGGTGGTGGCGCAGGGTTCCGGCCAGCGTTTCACCCCAGAGGCGGCCCAGCCCGGCGGTGACGTCGAGCGGCACGTCCCCTTCGAGGCGGAGCGTGGCGAGGTCGCCGGAGAGGGTGAGGCGGGGGCCGGCTTCATGGCGTGCCGCCAGGTGCAGCCGGTTCCGGTGGGGGGGGAGGGTTCGTTCGACGGCGCCGAGGCGGATGGTGGAGGTGTCGAAGGCGAGGGTGAGGGTGCCCCGGAGGTCCGGGTCGGCGCGTCCGGTTCCGTCGAGGGCCAGGCGGGCGTTCAGGCGTGTCGCGAGCGAGTCATGCCCGAGCAGGCGTCCCAGGTCGAACGCACGGGCGACGGCGTCGAGCCGGTAGGTGGGGAGGCCGGGGCGGGCGTCGAGGGTGAAGCCGGCGGTCAGGCGGCCGCGACGGGCATCCGCCGTACCCTGTTCCACGAGGACCCGTCCGGTGAAGTGCCGCCGGTCCGCGGTGACGTCCAGGTAGAGCGAATCCACGCGGAGCCCGGCGAGGTCGGTCTGCTGGAGGCTCATGGTAAGGTGCCCGGCCAGGCTGTCGAGGGTGTTGCCCGTTCCCTCGGCGATGATGTGCCCGTAGAGGGCGGTACGGAGCGCCGGGCGTCTCAGGAGCCGGCCCAGGTTCAGGGCTTCGGCGTACAGGTTGGCCGCGAAGCCGGGGGGGCGGCCGGGGTCTTGCCGCAGGCCGAGGGTGCCCACCACCTTGCCGGTGCGGCTCTGGAGGTCTACGGTGGCGTTGACCCGGACCGGCGTCCGGTGGTCCGTCTTCCGGAGTGGCACCACCCCCACGGTATAGAGCTCGGCCACCAGGCTGTCGAGCCGGATCTGTCGCCAGAGGGACATGCCGGGCAGCACGGCCTGCAGGTCGCGGGTACGCAGCACGTTCCGCCGGAAAGCCAGTTCGAAGTCGAGCGAATCCGGCAGGCCGAAGAGGGTGCCCCCGCCGGCGATGCGGGTCCGTCCGCGTTCGAGGGTGAACCGCTCGACGACGAGTGCCGGCACCGGCCCTTGCAGCCGGGCTTCCATGCGGACCGCGTCGGCCAGGGGCAGGGACGGAAAGAGGCGACGGAGGGCATCGAAGTCGAGGCGGCCGGGTGCCAGGTTCAGGTCCAGCGAGGCCTGCCGGAACGCCCCGCCGAGGAGGGCGGCCGGATCGTGCACGGCCCCGTCCAGGGACAGCTCGGTGCCCCCCGCCTTCAGCTCGAACTGGGGGATCGCCAGCACGCTGTCCTGCCAGACGAACTGGCCGTCCATCGCGTCGATCGCGAAGCGCGGGGTGTCCAGCCGGGCGTGCAGGTGAAGCAGGTCGATCTGCCGGAGGCCAGGTCGCCAGTCGATGGTGGCCTGCAGCGCCAGCGTGTCGATGACGGCGCGGGTGTAGTCGAAGACGTCGCCCCGGCGGACGGCGGGCGGGGGCGGGCCGTCGCGCGTGGTGAAGACCCGCCCGTCGACCACGCGCAGGTCGGCCGAAGAGAAGTCCCAGGGAGGGGCGGCCGTCGTGTCGGGTCGGCGCGGGCGCAGGGCGGCGGCCACGTTCCACGTGCCGTCTTCGGCGCGGTGCAGCCGGGCCACCGGCCGGAAGAGTTCGAGCATGCCCAGGCCCACCGCGCGACGAAACAACTGGCGCAGGCGCGGGCGTGCCACCACCGAGTCGACCGCGAGCACGAGCCGGCCCTCGGGGTCGTAGAGCCGCACGTCGCGGGCCCACAGGGTGTTGACCAGGTTGCCGGTGAGCTTGCCGATGTAGAGCCGCCCCTCGAACGTGGCGGCAAAGCGCATCTCGATGGCCCGGCGTACCGCATCCCGCCCGACTTCGGTTCGGGTCAGAGCGAAGAAGAGGACGATGAGGCCCAGCACCGCATACAGCGCGAGGGCGAGCACCTTGCGCGGGATATGTATCAGCAGGCGGAAGGGCAAGGCGTATGGGCGTGTGGTGGCGAAGGCGGGGCCTTCCGGGAAGCAGGCGGGTTGCCCGGAGCGGCGGGACGCGGGGCCGCATCACGCCGTGGTTCTCCCGGCACCGCGGGCGGGGGGCTTCAGGGACGCGTCCCTCCCCCGGTCGTAGACCGCTCACCCGGAGGGCGGTGGAGGCCGGTAACTGAAATCCGGATGACCCGCTGCCGGATTTCTTGCGAGAAGCGATCAGGAGACGGCACCGGTGGGTGAACGTTCCCTTGAACGAGGAAAACGGACCGGGGTGCCGCAAAGGCGGGGGATAAAACGGGATTTCTCCGGATCTTCCTGCCCCGGCCCGGCCTCAGGACGGCATGGTGCGGGCAAAGGTCCAGGCGGCCTCCACGGCCGCCGGGGGAACGGTGCCGGTCACGTAGGCCGCCCCGATGCGGCGGAGCACGACGAAGTGCACCGTGCCGGCCTCGACCTTTTTGTCCACCCGCATCGCAGCCAGGAGTTTCTCGATCGGATAGGTTGCCAGCCCCTCCGGCACCGGGATGCGGCGGACGAGTGCGTCCGCTACGTCCAGGGGAAAGTCGGGATGGAGGGTATGGGACAGGTGGAGGGCGGCCCGCATGCCCAGGGCCACGGCCTCGCCGTGGGTGAAGTGCCCGTAGCCGGTCACCTTTTCGATGGCGTGGCCGAACGTGTGGCCGAAGTTGAGCAGGGCGCGCCGGCCGTGCTCCCGCTCGTCCTCGCTGACGATGGCCGCCTTGATGGCCGCTGCACGGTGCACGGTCCGGGCGACCACGTCGGGCCGGCGTTCAAGCAGGGGGTGCCAGTGATCCTGGAGGAAGGTGAAGAAGGCGGCGTCGGCGATGAGGGCGTGCTTGACGACTTCGGCCAGGCCGCTCGTCCACTCGCGTTCGGGGAGGGTGTCGAGCGTCCGGAGGTCGGCACAGACGAACACCGGCTGGTGAAAGGCCCCGATGAGGTTTTTGCCGAGTGGGTGGTTGATGCCGGTCTTACCGCCCAGGGCGCTGTCCACCTGGGCGATGAGGGTGGTCGGGAGCTGGACGAAGGGGAGGCCCCGGAGCAGGGTGGCGGCCACATACCCGGCCAGGTCGCCCACGACGCCGCCGCCCAGGGCCAGCACGGGGGTCTTGCGGTCGATGCCGTGGGCGAGCGCCAGGTCGTAGAGCCGGTGCAGGTGTTCGGCGGACTTGGTCGTCTCGCCGGGGGGGAGCACCGCCGTCAGCGGGCTCCAGCCGGCCGCGACCAGGGCTGCTTCGAGCGGGGCGCGGTAGTGGGCCGCCACGTGCTCGTCCGTGACCACGAGGCAGCGCCCCGGTCGCAGCCCGGCCGCCGCCATCCGTTCCGGCACCTCCTCGAGCGGTTGGAAGACGACGTCGTATCCTCGCTGCGGGCCCAGGTCGATACGGATCGGCGAGAGGTCGGGGTGCGTCATGGGAACGAGAGACCGGCTGGGGAGGGTCGTGCCGGCGGCACAGGGGTAAGATACGGCCTCCGGTGCCGCATCGCCGGAGGCCGGCGCAAAGGATCGACGAAAAAGCTCAGGGTTCCACGATGAGATAGGCCCGGTATTCCTCCTGCGTGATCGGCGGCCGGTTGTGCTCCGGATAGGGATCGAGCTGGACGAGTTGAAAGCGCAGCGCACGGTGCTGCACGACGGTGTTCTGCAGGTACGGTACCGGCACAAGCCCGGGAATGGACAGGATGAACTGCACCGGCCGTTCCTCCTCGTCGAGGGTGCGCAACAGGATGCTGGCCGAGCCGGCCGTCGGGCAGTTCACGTTCCGGGGGCAGCGGCTGTCTTCCGTGACGAGAAGGAAACGGAGTCGCAGGCCGGTGCCTTCGATGCCGGTTTCTTCGCCCTGGGCGAGCACGAACGTTTCTCCGATACGGACCACGTCGAGGAGAGGGTCCTCTTGCAATGCGGTGAACTGGCGCCCGCATCCCCCCAGGACAAGCGGCAAGAGAAACCAGAGCACGGCCGGGCGACAGGACATGGTACCTCCAAAAGGATTCCTTTCCGGCCCAAATAAGGGGGCGCGAGAAGACCACGCAAGGCAAAAAATGCGTGCCCGGCCGGATCAGTTCCCCGGCGAGCTTCGGAGGTAGTCGTCGGTTTTGTCAAGCCAGTCCTGGCGGGGCGGGCTGAAAATGTCCACGTCCAGCGTGTCTTCGAGCGCCTCGGCTTTGTGGGGCACGTTCGACGGGATGTGCAGTACCTCCCCCGCGTGCACGATCACCTCCTCGCGTTCGTCTTCCCCGATCCAGAAGCGCAGCGCCCCCTCCAGGACGTAGGTGATCTGCTCGTTCACGTGCCGGTGTTTCGGGACGATGCAGCCTTTCTTGAGGTAGACGTGGGCCAGCATGACGCGTTCACCGGTGATCAGGCGCCGGTCGAGCAGGTCGTTGACCCGTTCCCGTTCCAGGTCGTCCCAGCGATAGAAGGATACAAGGCTCATGGGGGAGAGGGCTGAATGAAGGGGCGAGGGGAAAACAAGGTACACCGGGAGGCGGATGCATGCAACGCACTCGTGCTCAGCAAAATCCCAAAGGGGACCGGGAACTGATAGGAAACTCGTCCACACACCGCGGGTCTTCGTCGCTCTTCAGGCATGCGGGGTTCAGGCGTGACGGCAGTCGCTGGCTGCTGGAGATCATCTCATCGTGATTTTTCAGGGCGGGATGATCACACACCTCTTCTGCTTCCCGGGTACCGGTTGACAAGGGTAGGTATTCACAGAAAGTGGCTTTTGAGACCCATAGAGCCCTTTCGATCTGTCATCCCCAACTTGATTGGGGATCTGGAAAACGGAGCCTACGGACGGGCGTCCCGCCTTCGCGGAAACCGGAGGCTTCCGCAGGAACTGACGATGTCTTTTTCCTGAACGTGGTCTACAGCGGAGGTCGTGGTTATGGAGGGCATGGCTGCCTTTGCGAACGGCCCACATGTAGCCGCGGATCTGGACGCGTTGCGCGTCCCGTTAGCCCGGGCTGCCCACGTGTAGCCGCGGATCTGGACGCGTTGCGCGTCCCGTCGGCCCGGGCTCTCCAGTGGGCTGGGGGGCGCACCCATAAAGGGTGCGGCTACATTGCGCTGCACAACGACGCCTTCAGCAGCATGGACCAACGCTATATGAATACCTACCCCTGTCAAGGGTACCGGGGAAGACAACCGGCGAGAAAGAAGCGATCAGGTGGAGAAAGTTGTACCTGAAGACGTAGAAAACCGTCCGACGTGCTGGATGTGGGTGGAGGTCCCCGCCGGGGCGACATCACTCAGATCCACCCCCGTATACCATCCACCGAACCCTCGGGCTGGCAGGAATGACCGAACGAGAGCACGAGCCGGTATGGCTCCATGTACTCGATGGCCTGCGAAACTTCGTCGCTCGGCGCGTTCCGGCCGGGGAGGTTGACGACGTGCTCCAGGACATCCTCCTCCGCCTCCACCGTGCCGCTGCCTCGCTTCGCGACGACCGGCGGGTCGAGGCGTGGATCTACGGTATCGCCCGTCATGCCATCGCTGACTTCTATCGAAAGCGCGAACCGGTCTCCGGGAAGGCAACGGGTGTGGTTGAGGAGGCAGATCCGGACGCGCAGCCGCCGGAGAACCTTGCGGCCTACGACGGCGATCATGTCGTTCACGAGGAAGTGCTCTCATGGCTCCGTCCCATGGCGGAGGAGTTGCCCGAGGCATACGGCCGTGCACTTATCATGGCCGACTTCGAAGGGCGCACCCTGCAGGAGGTCGCCGATGCTCTCGGCCTTTCGCTGAGCGGAGCGAAGTCGCGGGTCCGGCGTGCCCGTGCCCTGCTTGGGAAGGCGCTTCGGTCGTGTTGCGCGATCGAGTTCGGTCCCGATGCCCGCGTGACGGCGTTCCGGCGTCTCAGGCGCGATCCGCGCTGAGGTCAACTCCCTTCAAATGAGCGCAGCGAACGCAGGCTCGCTTCGGACAACCCTCGTTTGAAAGATGCGTGTGAAGATTTTGTGAGGGTTGCGTCCTTTTTTCCGCCCCTGCGACTACAGGGGCGAGCAGTGCACGGTGCCTGTTCGACGACAACACCAACTAGCCGCAGGTTCAGCCTGGCAGACTCATGAAACGGATGCACGTCATGCTGCGCGTCAAGAACATCGACGAGGCTGTTGCCTTCTACTCCGCCCTGTTCGGAACCGAACCAACGAAGCGAAAACCGGACTATGCGAAGTGGATGCTTGATGATCCCCGGGTGAACTTCTCCGTGGCTGAGAAAGAAGACGCCTTCGGAATCGAACACCTCGGCATTCAGGCCGAAACGCCGGAAGAGCTGGAGGAACTCCGGGAGCGGGTCGGCCGGGCCGGGGGCACGGTCAACAATGAGGGGGAGACGACGTGCTGCTATGCGAACTCGGACAAGACGTGGGTGGTGGACCAGCAGGGCGTCGCGTGGGAGGTGTTCTACACGCGTGGTGAGGCGAAGACGTACTTCGCCGTGAAGGCTCCTGCCGTGGAGGGTACACAAGAGGCGGTGTGCTGTTAGGGCGGTAGCTCCCGTCGCTGCAGGTCGGTACGGGGCGCCGGCGTTCCGGCTCGTCCGAACGCCGGTGCTCCCGTAGCCCCGTCCGGCGGGCGACTTTCCGTCATTTCGTTCGACCTGCTTGGAGGGGCGGAGATTGCGGATGTTGCCTGCCGAAACGTCAGGCTTGTTCGTCATGCTACCAGCCTCGGAGCGTCAACAATTGAACGGAGAGCTAGCGATGCCGGGACAGGAACACTTGCCACCTTCACTCCTGCGACTGACTCGGCGTTGGTATTGAAGACCCGGAAGACCTGTGGGCTGACCTCGACTCGGCAATGCGCGCTGCTGTACGTTGATTCCGTGGACAGTTAAAGACTGTTTCGGAATGAGGCGAGACGTCTGATCATCGACGCTCCTTACCGGGAGGTCGAGTCTCCGTTCTGGCTGCGCTGGTGCTTCGGCGTGGTGCTGCTCGAAGTGCTGGCATAGGCTGTCGATACCGGTCGATGGGTCATGAGGGCAGGCAGAGCACTGCTCGTCACAAAGTCTCTTCGGGCATGAGCCATCAAGGGCTTCGGTGCCGGTGTCCGGGGTCAGCGTGCGTCCACTTGGAGCGCCAGCTCCCAGTACTCGCCCACGAGATCCTGGCCAAAGCTGTGGTGGGATTCTTCTTTAAGCAATCGGTAGCCTTCTCGTTCGTAGATGTGCCGCGCCGCCGTGAGCACGTTGTTGGTCCACAGCACAATCTTGCTGTAGCCGGCCTGTCGTGCGAATCGTGTGCATTCCTGTACCAGACGCCTGCCGATGCCCAGCCCGCGCGCTTTGGGCTCCACCAGCAGTAGCCGCAACTGGGCCGTCGTATCGGTCTTTTTCACGAGAAAGACCGAGCCTACGTTTTCGCCGTTCATCTCGGCGATCCAGCAGCGTTCGCGCACCGGATCGAAGTTTTGAACGAATCGGGCGACGATCTCGGCGACCAGTGCTTCGAATTCTTCATTCCACCCGTATTCCTCGCGATAGAGCACGCCGTGGCGATGGACCACCCAACCCAGATCGCCGGAATAAGGAGGGCGCAAAATGTAGGACGCCCGATGCTCAGGAGGAGCACCGAGCAGGGTCTCGACGGTCTTCATGGCCTGCACCAGGCGTCGTTGCTCTTCGTCCGACAGCTTGCTCAACAACCGCTCGATGTCGCTCCGGGAAGCTGCATTCAGCCCGGCGAAGGCCTTTTGCCCTTTCTCGGTCAGGGAAACCAGGTATTGCCGGGCGTCGTGCTCGGAGGGTCGTTTTTCGACGAAGCCCTGTCGCTTCAGCCTGCGCAAGATCCGGCTCATGTAGCCCGGGTCCATGCCCAGTTCCTGGCAAAGACGGCTTGCTGTCGTCTCTTCGTGCTGGGCCAGTTCGTAGACCACACGAGCTTCAGGCAGAGAAAAAGGACTCTGCAGAAAACTATCCTGTAGCAGTCCGAGCTGTCGGGTATAGAAACGATTGAATCGCCGGACCGTGTTGACACGCGCTGCAAGTGCCTCTGTATTCATGGGGGCCTCCGTGGATTGGACGATCTATTTGTTGACATTGTAAACAGAATAATTGACTTCGTCAATAAAAATTCGAACACTTCCCGGTCCGGCCAGGCTCAGCCATTTCTCCGGGGTGTTCTGCTCCGGAAGGAACCGGGTGAGGTCCGATCTGGTCTGTCTCCCTGTATCCGAAGGAGCGCCTCATGCAGAAAACCATCGTTCACGGTCTTCATCATGTGACGGCCATCGCCGGCGACGCCCGGGAGAACCTGGCCTTCTACACCGGGGTGCTGGGGATGCGGCTGGTCAAGAAGAGCGTCAACCAGGACGCACCGGACACCTACCACCTCTTCTATGCCGACGGCGCGGGGACCCCCGGAACGGACCTGACGTTCTTCCCGTGGCCGGACCTGCCGCGCGCCCGTCCGGGGACCGGCCAGATCGTCGAAGTGATGCTGGCCGTGCCGCCCGGCAGCCTGGCCTACTGGCAGGCACGCCTCAGAGCAAGCGGGAGGGCATTCTCCGAGCCGGAGACCCGCTTCGGCGAGACGGCCCTGCCCTTCGAGGACCCGCACGGCCTGCGCCTGGCCCTCGTCGAGACGGGCGACCCGCGCGACTTCACGCCCTGGGCTCAGGGGCCGGTGCCGCCGGAGCGACAGGTGCGGGGGTTGCATGCCGTGCGGATGTGGGAACGGGACCTGGCGCCGACCGAAGCGCTGTTGACGGGACTGATGGGTTTCGAGAAGCGCGGCACCGAGGCGGGGTGGCATCGCTATGGCGTCGAGGGCGGCGGGTCCGGGGCACTCGTCGACGTGAGGGTCGTGCCGGAGGGACCCCGGGGGCGCGGCGGGGCCGGGGGCGTCCACCACGCCGCCTGGCGGGTCCGGGACGACGAGGAAGAACAGGCACTCCGGCGCCGGATCGAGGCGGCCGGGCTGCAACCCACCCCGCCGATCGACCGGTTCTGGTTTCGGTCGGTCTATTTCCGCGAGCCCGGCGGGGTGCTCTTCGAACTGGCCACGGACGGGCCGGGCTTCGCCGTGGATGAGGCCCCGGAGCATCTGGGCACGTCGCTGGTCCTGCCACCCTGGCTGGAGGCACGCCGCCGCGAGATCGAGGCCACCCTGCCGTCCCTGCCGGCTCCGTAACGAAGGCTGCCATCGCTCGACGCACGTGCGACGCATCCGCTACCATCCCCAACGATCATGCCGCTCAACGAAAAGCAACAGGCCCTCTGCGACGAAAGCCACTGGGACTTCTCGGACCTTCGCGCGCTCTTCCTGAACTGTACACTCAAGCCGTCGCCGCAGCGGTCGCACACCGAACTCTTGCTCGACGTGTCGCGGGCCATCATGGAGGCCAACGGCGTCGCGACGGAGATGCTGCGACCCGTCGACTACGACATCGCCTTCGGGGTCTATCCCGACATGACCGGGCACGGATGGGAACAGGACGACTGGCCGTCTCTCTTCAGAAAGGTAATGGCGGCGGACATCCTTGTGATCGGATCACCGATCTGGCTGGGCGAGCGCTCGTCCGTGTGCTCGATGGTGATCGAACGGCTCTATGGGATGTCCGGCCGGCTCAATGAGAAGGGGCAATACCTGTACTACGGCAAGGTGGGCGGCTGCATCATCACGGGCAACGAGGACGGTATCAAGCACTGCTCGATGAGCATCCTCTATGCCCTGCAACACCTCGGCTATACGATTCCCCCGCAGGCCGATGCCGGATGGATCGGCGAGGCCGGACCCGGTCCCAGCTACGGCGACGAACTCCCGGACGGCTCCCGGGCCGGCTTCGACAATGATTTCACCCGGCGCAACACCACGTTCATGACGTGGAACCTGATGCATCTGGCCCGGATGCTCAAAGACGCCGGTGGCATTCCCGCCCATGGCAACCAGCGCTCGGTGTGGGATGCCGGCTGCCGGTTCGATCACCCCAACCCCGAGCACCGGTGAAGGGTCGGCGCTTCCGGTTTTTGGAAGGGGCTCGTTAAGTTCTCTTGAAATGCGGGGTGCCTTGTCGTAGTTTTCGGGTGGGAGTGCTCTGCAACCCTGCATCGTAAGACCCCACCACGCTTCCTGCCCCTTAGCTGCCGGAGGACCTCTGTGTGCGCGCCACGTCAGCTTGCTCGCCGTTCTTTTCGACCTTCAGGGTCGTTCTCGGTCCGCCTGCCGTTCGAGGGGGCCAGGCTATATCCGGGTGATGGTGTGTGGTTCGAGCGATGTGCCTGCACGGAGCACACTGCTTAGGCCGATTCGCTTTTACCACCTGGACAAGCTTTGGAGGTGTCAGATGAAAGGACGGATACTACCTTTGTGTGCCCTGCTGTGGTTGTACCTGCCGGTGGCCGGATGGGCACAGGGGACGCTGGAAGGGACCGTGCGGGAAGGCGGCACCGGAGAGGTACTTCCCGGGGCACAGGTCCTGCTCGTGAACCTGAATATGGGCGCCGTCACAAACCTCGACGGCGCGTTTCTCATCGAGAACGTTCCGGCCGGGACGCATGCCCTGGAGGTGCGCTTCGTGGGCTACCGTACCCACCGCGCCCAGGTGACCGTCCTGGACGGGCAGGCCACGACGCTCGACATCACGCTCGATGAGGCGGCGATCAACCTGGACGAGGTCGTCGTGACGGGGGCCGGCGGCCCGGTCGAGAAACGCAAGCTGGGCAACTCGATTGCCACGATCGACGCCGCGGCGCTGCAGGCCGCACCCATCCAGACCTTCTCGGATATCTTGCAGGGGCGTGAGCCCGGTCTCGTCGGCCTGCCCTCGGGCGGGCAGACGGGGGAGGGCGCCCGCATCCGCATCCGGGGGTCGGCCAGCCTCTCGCAGAGCAACGAACCCATCATCTACATCGACGGCGTGCGGGCCAACAACGGCGGCGGCCTCACGTTCAACGAGGGCGGTTCGCCCTCCCGCCTGGACGACATCAACCCCGAGGCCATCGAGCGCGTCGAGGTCCTGAAAGGCGCCGCCGCCGCCACGCTCTACGGCTCGGAGGCCTCCAACGGCGTCATCCAGATCTTCACCAAGCGCGGCAACGTGGGACCGCCGCGCTTCAACTTCACCATCCAGCAGGTCGCCAGCGCCTATCCGAAGGTCTATGACCCGAACACCGGCTTCGCCCGGACCCAGGCCCAGGCGGACACCATGGCCAAGTGGCTGGACATCCCCGGCCTGCGTCCCTACCAGCTCGTCGAACGCGAGTTCATGGAAGAGCTCTACGAGACCGGCTACGGGCAAACCTACGCGGCCTCGGTCAGCGGCGGATCGCCGGGCATCACCTACTTCGCCAGCGTGCGCTGGTTCGGGGAGGACGGGCCGTTCGGCGGCAAGGACGGGCGGCGCTATCCGCCGGGCGCCTTCACGCGCGTCGAGGACGTCGTCAAGCGGGCCCAGGCCTCCGCCAGCCTGAACATCTTCCCCACAGATCGTCTCCAGTTCCGGATCACCTCGAACTACACGGACTTCTTCATGGAGACGATGGACTCGAACAACAACATCTACGGCGTGCCCTCGCTGGCCCAGTTCAGCAAGCCGGAGCTGGTCCGCTACAACAACCAGACCGGCACGGTGGCCTTCGCCACGGTCAACGAGGCCATGCAGCAGGAACTGCAGCAGCACGTCAAACGGTTCGTCGGGACGCTGGGCGCCAACTACCGGCCCCTCGACTTCCTGACGCTCGACGGCACCTTCGGCGTCGACTTCACCACGCAGAAGGACACCGACGTGCGCCCCTTCGGGTGGAACATCGACGGCTTCTCGGGCAGCGAGCCCGACGGCAGCCGCGACAACCGGACCACCAACACGCTGCAACTGACCTTCGACGTCAAGGGGACGATGCAGCACCAGCTCACCGAGAAGATCGAGTCCACGTTCCTGTTCGGGTCGCAGGGCTTCATCACCAACCAGGACATCCTCCAGGGCAGCGGGGTCAACTTCCCCGGTCCCGGCTTTAACGTGGCCGGGGCGGCCGCCGTCGAGGACGTCTTCGAGTTCTTCTCCGAGATCGTCAACGTGGGCGTCTTCTTCCAGGAGCAGATCGGCCTGAACAACTACATCTACCTCACGGCCGGCGGGCGCCTCGATGCCAACTCGGCCTTCGGCTCCGACTTCAGCACGATCTTCTATCCGAAGCTCTCGGCCTCGTTCATCCCGTCGGACGCCGCATTCTGGCGCCCGATCGGGCCGATCTCGTCCCTCCGGTTCCGGACGGCCATCGGGCAGTCGGGCCTGCAGCCCGGTGCCTTCGACGCCCTGACGACCTACGGCGCGATCTCCTCGCAGAACGGCGCCGGCATCGTGCCGAGCAACCTGGGCAACCCCGAGCTGAAGCCGGAGATCGCCACCGAGTGGGAGCTCGGCATGGAGGCGGGCCTGTTCAACGATCGCCTCGGCCTGGAAACCACCTACTGGGACCGCACCGTCAAGGATGCCCTCATCGACCGGCAGTTTCCCGTCTCGGGCGGCTTCCGGGCACGCCAGCTCGACAACATCGGCGAGTTGAAGGCCAAGGGCCTGGAGCTGGAGGTCAACGCCCTGGTCTACAATACCCCCCAGACGTCGGTCAACGTGTTCGCCAACGCGGCCTACCTGTGGGAGCAGGTCACCGACATGGGCGGGGCGCCCCCGATCAAAGTGGGTGGGAGCTACCCCCGCTACCGGAACTACATCGTCGAGGGCTACGCGCCCGGCACCAACTTCGGCGCGAAACTGCTGGAGGTACCGGCCGGCTCTCTCCCCGTCGACTTCAACGGCGATGGCAGCCCGGACACCGAGGCCCAGGTGCTCGACTACCTGGCCGGCCTGACCCCGAGCAGTGCCCGCCTGCCCAACACGACGACCGTCGTCCTCCTGGCTGACGACCCCAACCCGGATGACGCCCTCACGGGGAACCTGACCCACTTCCTGGGCAAGCCGACGCCGGACTGGTCCGGCTCCTTCGGGGCCTCGGTCAAGTTCCTGGGCAACTTCACCTTCTACACCCTCTTCGAGTACAAGACGGGCAACTACTACGTCAACAACCTGACCGGGGCCTTCCGAAACGCCAACCCGGTCATCGGCCGCAACACGCCGAAGTCCGCCAAAGTGGAACTGGACTATATCACCGGCGGGGTGGACGCCAACGGCAACCCGCAGAACGATCCGAACGTGCGGCTCGAGGCGCTCAAGGTGTGGCTCAACGAGCTGCTGGCTCTCTCGCCCTTCAGCGGGCTCAACACCATCAAGCCGGCCGACTTTGTTCGCTGGCGCGAGGCGAGCCTGACGTACAACTTCCCGCGTTCGATTACGGACCGGCTGCGGGTGCGGAACCTCTCGCTCTCGATCGCCGCCCGTAACCTGGCCCTGTGGACGAAGTACGACGGCGTCGATCCCGAGTTGAACGCCGTCGGGCGGGGTGCCGGCAGCCAGCTCGACCAGAACTTCCTGGACGGTGTCGAGGCCTTCGGCTTTGCCATCCCGCGCACCTTCGTCTTCACCCTCCGCATGGGCCTGTAGTGAGGCGTTGCACGTTAACCCCTGGACGTGATGGTACGTGACCTTACGGATCCGAATGTCATCCCTGCGAACGGACCGGGGGCGTGTACCATGAACCGAACGAAAAACACGGTTTTGTCATGAATAGATGGATCAAAGGCGCGGCACCGGTGCTGAGCACGCTGCTGCTGGCCGCTTTCCTGTGGACCGGGTGCGACATCCTCGATGTCGAGAACCCGAACAACCTGATCGAGGACGACCTCAACAACCCGGCGGCGGCGGGTCCGATGGCCAACGGGGCCGAGGCGGCCGTGGCCCGGGCCCTCTCTTTCGTCTACGCACCCTACTCGGTGGCCACCGACGAGATGACGTGGGTCGGCTCCCGCGACGCCTGGGGCCAGCTCGACAACGGCGTCATCGACTTCCCCGGCAACGAGTTCTCGGACCAGGCCTATCCCTATGTGGGAGAGGCCCGCTGGATGACGGACGAGTTCGCGAAGCGGCTCGAAGCCTTCCGCGAGCAGGGCGCCGGAAATTCACCGGCCCAGATGCGGGTCTACCTCTACAAGGCAATCATCTATACGACGATTGCCGACATGTTCGATGACTTCACCATCTCGGACCGGACGGAGCCGGGGCCGCCCGTCGGGCCGCAGAACATGGGCACGCTCTACGACGAGGCCCTCAGTGCCGTCAACAAGGCGCTGGCGCTGGGGCCGACGGGTGAACTCGAAGCGGCCCTGCTGGGCATGAAGGCCCGCATCGTGCATGGCAAGGCCGTCTGGCAGAAGGTCAACCCGGTCGACACCGCCAACCCGCTCGTCAGTGCCGGGGCCGCTGAGGCGGCTGCCGCCCTGGCCAAGATGGACCCCGACTTCCGCTACCAGATGGTCTTCGACGGGGGCTTCCAGCTTGCGAACTACATGGCCAGCGAGGTCAACAACCGCCTCGAGTTCACCTTCACCGACACGTGGGTGCGGCGTAACGCGGCCGGCAACAAGGTGGAGGAGGTCACCTATCCGGACATGATCGACGGCGTGGTGCATCCTTACCTCCAGGAAGTCATCGAAACGTACGTGGCCGAGCGGGAATACTCGGACATCACGGTCGTCTCGGCCCGTGAAATGCACCTGATCCTGGCCGAAGCCGCCCTGGCCGGGGGCGACATGAACGGCTTCACCACCCACATCAACAACCTGCGGGCGCTCGACGGCCTCTCGCCCTACAGCGGTCAGGTCGATGCCCGCCAGTTGCTGATCGAGTCGCGGGCGGTGAACCTGTTCCTGCAGGGCCGTCGCCTGGCCGACCTCTACCGCTTCGGCCTGCGCTCGCCCGAGTGGGTCGATACGGCGCCGGCCGTCACCCGGCCCGGCACGTTCCTCCCGATCACCAGGATCGAGATCGAAGCCAACCCGCTCGTGCAGTAGACCCGGTCTGCGCAGCGTACAGACCCCGCGTGAATCACCTGCCTGCGGCGTGATACGGCCTCCGGCGTTTTTCCCGTCCGGGAACGCCCAGCGCCGGAGGCCAGCACGTCGCAGGGCCGGACAAGGCGGATGGGCATGCAACGGCATACCGGGACCCGGGCGCTGGCCGGCTTCGTGCTGGCCGGCCTGCTGGCAGGGTGCGGCCTCTTCGGCACGGACCCGCCTACCGAGGCACGCCTGCGCCTCGACGGAACGACGGGCACCGGCACCGTGCTCGTCGTCTCCACCAACTTTCTCTCGCAACGCCAGGCCCTCTTCGACGCCGACGGCCTCTACCGGGGCGACACCCTGCTCGTCCAGCTTTTCGAGGCCGACACGTTCAACGTCGTCCTCCCGTTTGAGCAAACCTACGACATCCGCACGTTCAGCCAGTTTTTCGCCCATATTCGCCGGCTCGATCCGCAGGGCGACAGCCTGCGGGCCCGCCTCTGGATCGACGGCCGGCTCCGGAGCGATCAGCAACCCGGAACCCATCAGGATTCCGTCCTCATCGTCTACAACTTCCGGAGCCGGATCATCGAGCCGGATGACGACAACTTTTAACCAGATGGAGCGTCAGGCATGCGTCGGTTGTGGATCGTGCTGCTGATGGTGGCCGTGCTGGCCGGTGCCGGCTGTGACTTCTTCGGGTCGGACCGGGAAGGCGGTTCGGGTGATCCCGAGGGCGGGGACGGCGGCAGCGACCAGACGCTCGTGGAACAACGTCCCGGAGCGGGAACCTGAGCCTGCACCCCGGATCGCGCGATCGCTTCGGACATACAAACCGCAAGCGGTACCGGCCGGTAAAGCGGCAGGAAGGTCATGAACGGATGGCGCATCGTATGGATCGGAGCCTGGCTGCTCGGAGCCGGGGTGCTCGCGGCACAGGCCCAGCCGCAGCTCCGCGCCTACGGTACGCTCACGGGGCAGGTCTATGACGCCGAGACGGGCGAGCCCCTCTCCGGCGCCAGCGTGTTTCTCGCCGGCACGCTGGCCGGTGCGGCTACCGACGCCCGGGGCGGCTTCATCCTCGAGAACGTTCCGGCGGGGACCTACGAGCTGGTCGCCTCGTTCGTGGGCTACGCGGCCGAAGCGCAGCCGGTACGGCTGGCCGGCGCCGACACGCTCGCCTTCACCTTTCGCCTGGAGCCCCGCCCCGTCGAGGCCGGTGCCGTGGAGGTCGTCGCCCTCTCCGACCGCACGCGCCGGCGCTGGTTCGAGCGGTTCCGCCGGTTCTTCCTGGGCGTCTCGGAGAACGCGTCGAAGTGCGAGATCCTCAACCCCGAGGTGCTGGCGTACGAGGTCGCCGAGGATGAGCGGGAACGCTTCATCGTGCGGGCACAGGCCCCGCTGCTGATCGAAAACCGGGCCCTCGGCTACCGGCTCCATTTCGTCCTGGACGAGTTCGAACTGCGCGAGCGGCAGCGCTTCGTGAAGTACCGCGGGCGGGTGGGCTTCACCGAGCTGACGCCGGCCGACGAGGAGGAGCGGAAAGCCTGGGCGCGCCGCCGGCGAGCGGCCTATGAAGGCTCCTTTCGCCATTTTCTGACGGCCCTCGTGCGGGATCGCCTCTGGGATGAGGGCTTCATGTTGCTCTCGGAAGAGAAAGCCCGGCAGTCGCTCTATGCCGGGGTGCCCGGCGGCCGGCCCGCCCCCCGCGTCAGCGGCGTCGAACCGCACGAGATCCTCTTTCCCGGCGACCTGCCCTTCGAACGACGGCTCGACTTTCCGGGCTACCTGAAGGTCGTCTATTTCAGGGAACGGCCTGCAGCCCCGTACCTGAAGTTCCGGGAGTTCGCCGCCCGGCGTATGCCCACCAGCGACGACGAGCAGATCTCCTACATTGCCCTCAACCGGCCCGGCGTTCTCGTGACGACCGACGGGATCGTGGAGGATACGTACGCCGTGACGAAGTTCGGTTACTGGTACTTCGAGCGGGTGGCGGAGATGCTGCCGCGGGAGTATCATCCGGAAGGCGCGGAGGTGCCGGTGGCCGGGGCGGATCTGACGGAGGCCGCGCTCCAGGCGGCCGTCGCCGCGGGGGTGCGGGCGGTGGCGCAGGAGGCCTATGAGGAGGCCGTGGGGCATCTGGCCCCCGTGCTGGCCACGGCCCCCGGCTTTTTCACCGGGGAGGCCGGGGCCGCGGCCTACTGGCTCGGGGTCGCCTACGAAGCCCTGGACCGCCCCGCCGCGGCCCGCCGGGCCTGGCAACAGGGCCTCGACGGCCTGGCCGGGCGGCAACGCTTCGAGATCCGCATGGCCGATGCGTTCATCCGCAACGTCTTCACCCGGCAGGACCGCGACGCCTATGAACAGGCGGCCGGGGCCTACCTGACCCTGCTCGAACGCGCCGGACAGGACCTGCCCCCTGCCGAGGCCGGGATCGTCCGCCGGCACGTGGCCCAGATGCTGCCCGTCCTCTCCGACGAGGAGCGCCGCCGGGTGGTCGAGGGGACGCCGGGGCCACTCGGGCAGGGCCTGCGGCTGCATCCGGACGCCGGCGCGTTCCTGGCCACCTGGTGGCGGCGGCAGGATCCGCTGCCGGCCACAGCGCTCAACGAACGCGTGGCCGAACACCTGGCCCGCGTGGCCTATGCCCTCCGGCATTTTGCCTTCGACGGGGCCCTCGCGGGCTTCGACGACCGGGGGACGGCCTACGTGCGCTACGGGCCCCCCTACTCGAAGAACGCGATCGTCGTGGACGTGGCCCGGGCCACCCAGGTGCTGCGCATGAACGGCTATGCCCTGCCCGGCCCGCTCATCCCTCCGGTGAACGAACTCTGGACCTATCGCCACGTCGACGACCGGATCTACTATCTCTTCGTCCAGAAGGAGGGGCGTTACCAGGAGGCTTCGTCCGAAGACCTCATCCCGGAGACGTTGCGGGATGCGCACAAGCGCCGGGGGGTCGGGCACACGAATCCCATCACGATCAGTAACCCTTCGGGCGATCAGCTGCCGGCCAACCAGGTGATGGCCGAGGCCCTGTTTGCGCTCTGGAAGGAAGTGTATGCCCAGCTGGCCCTTTATCACCCCGACTTCGAGCGGCCGTATGAGGAACTGGAGCGGCAGGAGGCGGACATCCGGGCCACGCGGGCCGGCAGTGCCCGGACGATCTCGGCTTCGGCCCTCTCGTTCGTGAACAGCACCGAAGCCCGTTTCGAGGCACAGGCCCGGGAGGCCCGGCGCCGGCGTGAAGCGGAAGCGCCCCGCTTCCACTCCCGGATCGGCGGCATGCTGGAGCCACTCTCCGTCGCGTACCGCACGGCCCGCTTCCTCGATCCCGACGGCACCACCCGCACCGAACTGTACTGGAGCCACGTGCCCGGGACCCTGCCGATGAGCCGTCGCCTGCGCCAGGAGCACTGGCCCGGGGAAGCCGCCCCCCCCGGCCGCTTCTACCTCACGATGACGATGACCCTCTTCTCCGAGGACTATCGCCGCCGGGTACCTACCGAAGCCCGCTACCTCGCCGCCGACCTCCCGGCCGGCGCCCCGGCACCCGTCCAGATCGCCACCGTCACCGGCGTGACCGCGCCCTATCACCTGGCCGTACAGTGGGATCAGTACCTGCCGGGGAACGTCGCCGAAGGCGGCCAGCCCGGCGCCTATCTCCGGACCGCCACCGCCCGGTTCGACGGGCTCCAGCCCCTGCAGGCCGATCCCGCCGTGCTCGAGATGAGTGACCTCAAACCCGTCTACCTGGAAGCCCCGGACCGGCCCGTGGCGCTGGAAAACGCCGGCGACGCCACGGCACCGGTG
This sequence comes from Rhodocaloribacter litoris, assembly GCF_011682235.2. Taxonomy (NCBI): domain Bacteria; kingdom Pseudomonadati; phylum Rhodothermota; class Rhodothermia; order Rhodothermales; family Rhodothermaceae; genus Rhodocaloribacter; species Rhodocaloribacter litoris. The sequence goes on from NZ_CP076718.1 coordinate 3,848,559, forward strand.
CCGTTCCCGTTCCGCACGCTCCACCCCGGCATGGACCTGGCGCTGGCCTTCGAGGTGTACCACCTGGCCTATGGCGACGACGAGCAGGTGCACTATGACATCGAAGTCGAAGTCGTGACCGACCCCGGGGGGCGTGCCGTGCGTCGCACCTCGGCCCGGACCCGGAACACCGGCTCCGACACGACGGCCCGTGAACTCATCGGGATCGACCTGCGCCGCGTCGATACGGGGCCCGTGCGCCTCGTCGTGCGGGTGACGGACACGGTGACCGGCCGCACGGTGGAGCGGTCCATCGACTTCGACCTGGCACGCTGAGGCCACCCGGACGCCACCTTCCCCTTCCCGCTCACCGGCCTACTTCCACACCGCCCTACGGCTCACCTTCTCTCGGAGAGCCGGTTCAGGAAAGCCCGGGCGTGGGTGTTACCGGGGTCGAGTTCGAGCACTTTCTCGAACATCTGACGGGCTTCGCGGGGCCGGCCGGCCTGCAGGTAGACGAGGCCCAGGCTGCCGTAGCCGGCCGGATGGTCCGGTGCCGCCACGATGGCCCGGTAGAACTGGGCCGCCGCCTCGTCCAGCTCGTTCCGGGCCAGATGGAAGGACCCCAGCTGGATGAACGCGTCGGCCAGGTCCGGGTCGAGCCGGGCGGCTTCGGCGAAGGCCTGTGCGGCGTCGTCGGGGCGGCGGGCTTCGAGGTAGAGCAACCCCAGGTTGTACCAGGCCTTCGGGCGATGCACCGGGTCGAGTCGGACGACGGTTTCCAGCCGGGAGCGGGCCTGTTCCTTGAACCCGGCTTTCAGGAGGGCGTCGGCGAGCTTGACCTGTGCCTCGATGAGTTTCGGCTGGAGGGCGACGGCCCGTTCGTAGGCGGCGATGGCGGCGTCTTCCCGGCCGCGTGCCTCCAGGACGGCGCCGTGCCAGAAGTGGACCCAGGCGTGCTCCGGGTAGGCCCGGGCGGCGTCGTCCAGGACGCGGGCGGCAGCTTCGAGAGAGTCGATCTCGGCCAGTGCACGCCCCAGGGCGATGCGTGCCTCGACGTGGTCGGCACCCGCCCGGAAGCCGCGCCGGGCATAGAGCCGCACGGAGTCCAGGTAGGCCGGAACCCGGTGCATCGTTTCGTAGAAGTCGAAGTAGGCGATGGCCGTCTCCAGGTCAGTCGCCGGTGTGCGGCGGGTGCGCGGGATGAGGAGATGCTCGCTCCGGTCGGCTTCGAGCAGGGCCGTCAGGCGCAGGGGCGCGGGGCTGTCGAAGGCGGGGCGGGCGGTCGCGGGATCCCGGGGCGGTCCGGGTCGCCGGCGGATCCAGTGGTCGGTGAAGACCACGTGGGGCACGTTGGTGGTGCCGCCCTGCTGCATGTGGCACCCGACGCAGTTGCCCGAAGCGGCCCGGGCGGGCGCGTCGGCCTCCGGCCGGGTGCAGATGGCCTCGTGACCGGCATCGTGGCACTGGAGGCAGGCGCGGTTGTAGTGGTCGGGGGGGAGCAGGGCTTTCGGCCGGTGCGGGTCGTGACAGGTCGTGCAGGTCATCGCGCTCTGCCGGTAGCAGGCGCTCTTCGCCAGCCGCACCGGATGGGAGTCGATCCCGACGGCTTCCGGGTCGGTCAGCTCCGTTTCCGGGACGAAAACGGTGCGGTGTGCGGCCAGCGGCGTCCCGGGGCGGTAGGTGGTCGGGTCCTCGCCGGGCTTGAAGACGAGCACACCGGCCAGATGGCACTGCAGGCAGGTTGAGAGCTGCCCGCCCCGGTCGAGGTGGGCGGGGTTGACGATGGTGGGATCGGGCGTGCCGGGCTCCGCCGGGGCTGCCTCGCGCCACCGGGCGACGTGGCGCGAGGCCGGGCCGTGGCACCGCTCGCACGTGATGCCCGTCGGCACCTCGGTGTAGTGGTTCTGGGTGAAGGGGGTGTGGGTCACCGGCCCGTTATGGCAGGTGATGCAGGCCACGTTGATCTGGCGTTCGAACCGGTCGTTGGCTTCGGCATAGCCCGGGCTCATGTCCCATCGCCCGGCATGGACGTACCACGTCAGCGGCATCTCGGTCAGGTAGCCGTTCACCTCCATGAGGTAGGAGCGGGTCGCGTTGCCCGAGCCGATGACGTAGGCAGCGGCGTGTGCGCGCTCGTGCAGGACGTTGCCGTCCGCGTCGGTGCGAAGCTCGCGCTGGTAGAGGGTGTCCTGCCGGACGAAGGCCTCGTAGGCCAGGCGGGAGGCGGGATGTGGCACGCGGGTGCCGTCGAAGCGCTCGGGTGCCGCGGCCGGGTCGAAGCGTGCGACGGAACGGGCCTTGTTCGTCCGGGCATAGGCCGCCGCGATGTCCGGATGGCAGGACGCACAGGCGGCATCGCCCACGTAGGCGCCGCCGGCAGGCAGGGACGCCGGCGTCGTCGGAGCCGGGGGGGGCACCGGATCGCCGGGGGTGCAGCCCGGGGGCCACAGCAGGGCCAGAAGGAGGACGAAACCGGATAAACGACCCATGGCGGTGAGAGAAAGGCACAACGACCCCGCCAATCTAACCTTTGCAGGGTGTCTTCCACAAACGAAACCGGAGGCATCACCGGGTCGGGGCAGGGTGCGCCGGAAGCCCGCGTTCCGTATTTTCTGATCCCCACCGGTCGTCATCGTTCAGAACCCGCCATGCTCGACTTTCATCGCCTGCAATCCCAGCTTGCCGACTTCAGCGCGTACCAGACCCGGGAGGCGGCGCTGACGGCCTCGCGGTTGCGACGGGCGCTGGCGGCGCTGGAAGCGTGCCGCCCGGCGTGGGAGGGGCTGCGGGAGAAGGTGGCCGCCGCCCGTCCGAAGTGGCTCGTGGCCGGCCTGCGGGCCGATCCGGGCGGGGTGCACCACTGCGGTCCCCGCCCCACCCCGGTGACCGTCGTCGCCACCGACGGCTCCCAGATCTTCCCCGATCGTCACGTGGAGCCGACGTGTTACCTGCTCAACGTCAGCCGGATCGCCTTTCAGTACGGCACCCGCGAGCGCCCGCTGATGGAAGCCGTGCCCGTGTTCCGCTACCGCCGCACCGAGCTCGACGCGCTCGAAGACCCGCTCCTGGACGGCGCCACGGCCGAGGTCGTCTCTGCCCTCCGCGACGAGATCGAGCTGCGCGAGCTGCTGGATACCGCGAAGGCCGCGCGCCTGCCAGGCCGGCCGCTGGTCGCCCTGGCCGACGGGACGCTCATCCGCTGGATGATCCGGCGCATGCAGAACCGCGCGCTCGAGGCGCAACTCATCGAACGCTACACCGAAATTCTGAGCGGTTTCCGGGACGAGGGCCTGCCCCTGTGCTCCTACATCAGCATGCCCGCCAACACCGAGGTGGTCAATCTGCTGCGCCTCTTTCTCGACGAACCCGAGGAGACAGGCGATGGGACAACGCCGCCGGACCCCGAACAGACCCTCGCCGGGCTGACCGACCGGCGCCTCTTCGAGGCCGTGCTGCCGCCCGGAGCCCGCTCGGCCACGTTCGAGTCGGCCTCGCACATCCAGCGCGAATACGGGGAGGACCGCATCTGCTATTTCTACCTCCACGTGCCCCTGCCCGGCGGCGGAGAGATCGGCCGGGTGGAGATCCCCTGCTGGGTGGCCGACGACGAGCGCCTCGTGGACCTCGTTCACGCCGTCGTGCTCAGCGAGTGCGAGAAGGGGAACGGCTACCCCATGATCCTTTCGGAAGCCCACGAACGCGCCGTCATCCGGGCCCAGGAGAAGGCGCTGTTCTATGAGCTGATCGAGCGCGAGATGCGGGGGAAAGGGCTCTCGTACGCCGGTTCGCGCAAGCAGGCCTCGAAGCGGCGGCCGGTCGTGTGAGGGAACGGCGCTTTTCCGCCCCGTCTTCATGGTCCGCCCCCGGTTCGTGCGTGTATATTTCGGGCGCTGGTGGGATCAAGGCAGCAGATCGACGTGGAAAACAGGCTCGGCGAAGTGATCGCTTCGAACACCCGGTCGTGGGAGGCCGAGGTCTACCGGGAGGCGGAAGCTCCGGCGTTCGGGGCCTGGGTGAAGGTGGCCCATCCGGGCGGGACGGTGCTCTACGGGGTCGTGAGCCACGTCGAGATCGGCAGCTACGAGCCGCACCGGCGCGCCGTGGCCTTCGGGATGACGCCGGAGGAACTCGAGCGGGAGATGCCGCAGGTGCTGGCGCTGTTGCGCACCACGTTCCGGACCCAGGTGCTCGCCCACCGCGATGCACGGGGCCGGCTCCGCCAGACCTTCCCGCCGCATCCGGCACCCATCCACGGCTTCGTCCAGGCCTGCACGGCCGACGAGGTGCGGGCGCTCGGCCCGCCGTTCGATTACCTCCGCACCCTCATCCAGAGCCCCGACCCCGCCGTGCCGGTGGACGACCTCGTCGTGGCCGTCCTGCGCGGTCGCTACGACGCCTTCGGCGAGGGCCCCGACGGCGAAGCCGACCTCATCGCCGCCGGACGGGTGCTCAGCCGCCTCCTGGACGACGACCACGAACGCCTCCAGTCCATCCTCCGCCGCATCGTGGACTGACCACGCTGCCACATGCGGGTTGAAAAGGGAAGGGTTGAGGACGGCCCCGTCACGGCTCGGACCCGACCTGTTCAAACCGCCGGCTGCAACCCGTCAAAAGATCAGCCCGATGCGGAAGGGCAGGGCAAATTCGACGTTTTCCTCCCCGATGATGAGGGCCGGGTTCAACTCGTAGAAGAGGGAGGTTTCGTGCAGGGCGCGCACCCACCCGATGCCCAGGTGGAGAGTCGGGCCGGAGACGGTGCGGCGCCGGTCGTTGAGGGGGATGTAGCCGCCGACGCCGCCCAGAACGTAGGGGGCGCTCCGCACCCCCGGCAGCGTGACGATGGCCGACACCTGCGGGTTGAAGATGTACGTGGCCTCGTCCCGTCCTTCCAGGATGAAGCCGGCGAAGCCCAGGTCGAGGGCAAACGACAGGTCGGCGTTCACCGGTGCCGAGGCGCGGCCGATGAACCCGAGCCCGAGCCCGTCCTCGGTGCTGAGCATGGTGTTGAAGCCGAGGCCGAGGCGTGGGGTCATGGGTTGTGCCATCGACGCGGCGGGGCGGCTCGCACACGCGAGCAGCACGACCGTCGTCAGCAGGAGGCCCCGGATCACGTGCCGGTCTATCATCGAAGCGTGCATGGCGTCGAAGGATGCGTCAAGAATGCAGCGTGCGGGTACGACCCGTACCTGTCGTTTCACCCACGGCCGGGCGTAAGGCCCCGTGTCACCGCGCCGTGAGCCTGCGCGAAAATCGGAAAACACGGGGCGTAAAAAAAGGGCTTTGCAGATTTTATACCGGCGCGCCCGGGAGGGGTGGGGCCGGGCGGGGGCGCTTTACGCAAATTTCGAATCTTGCCAGACGCACGTTTTGTAAGTTGGCCGCACGAACCGGCCTGAAAAGCGCTTGCGTGGTCCGAAAACAGGGATTTTCCCGGGAGGCTCGATGATCAAGTTTTGCGTCTGTATCAAGCAGGTGCCCGATGTGAGCGCGCCGGTCCACACCGGGCGGATGGTGCTCAACGCGTACGATGCTTCCGCCGTCGAAGAAGCATTGGTCCTCACGGAGCGATACGGGGGAGAGATCGACCTGGTGCTCATCGGGCCGGCGTCGGCGGCCGAGACGATCCGCAAGGCGCTGGCCATGGGTGCGGACCGGGCCACCCACCTCGTCATCGGCGATGACGAGCGCCCCGACTCGATGGCCGTGGCGAAGATGCTGGCCGACTACCTGGCGAACAAGGACTACGACGTCATCGCCACGGGCAAGCAGGCACAGGACACCGACGCCGGCCTGACGGGCAGCATGCTCGCCGAGCGGCTGGGGCTGCCCTATGCCTCGAACGCTGTCGGCCTGGCCTACGAGGCGGAGACGCGGCAGCTTGTCGTCACCCGCCAGGGTGACGCCGGCCAGGAGATCATCGCGCTGCCGATGCCGTGCCTGGTCACGTGTTCGAACGACATGAACGATCCGCGCATTCCCACCCTCAAGGGCATCATGGGGGCCAAGCGGAAGCCCATCGACACCCGGGAGGTGGCCGTACCCGCCGAAGGCCTGCCGGTGACGAAGGTGCTGGCTTTTGAGCCGGTGCCCGAGCGCGAGCCGGGGCAACGCCTGGAAGGAGAACCGGAAGAGGTGGCCCGGCTGCTCTGCAAGAAACTCGCCGAAGAAGCCCGGGTCCTCTGACGGTGCCGCCCGGCATCCCGGCACGTGGACGCCGAATGTCCGTGCCGTCTCGAACCTTCGACGCTCTATGGCAAAGATCCTCACGTGTATCTCCATCCAGGATGGAAAGGTCCGGCGGTCGTCGCTGGAGGTGCTGACGCGGTGCCGGCAGCTGGCTGCCGCCGGCGGGCACACGCTCGAAGCGGCCATCGTCGACGCCGATGCGGCGGCTCACCTGGATACGGTGAAGGCCTATGGCCCGCAGACGATCTATACGGTCAGCCATCCGGTCTTCCGCCGGCACCTGAACACCCCGGTGCTGGCGGCGCTCACGGCCGTCATCGAGCACGCCCGGCCCGACGTGGTGGCCTTCGCCTCGACGGAGGCCGTGAAAGACGTGCTCGGGGCGCTGGCCGTGCGGGTCGGCGCCGCCGCCCTGCCCGACGTGTCCTCGTTCGAGCTGGTCGACGGCGGGGTGGAGGCCCTGCGCCCGGTGATGGCCGCGAAGATGCTGGCCCGGACGGAGGCCCGGGCGCCCCGGGTGCTCGTCTCGGTGCGGTCCGGCTCCTACACCGCCGAGGAGGCACCCGCCGGCGCTGCCGTGGAGGCGATCCCGTTCACCTTCGACGAGGCTTCGCTCCGGCAGACGCTCCGTGAGGTCGTCACGGCGGCGGGCGGGGCGGTGGACCTGTCCGAGGCCCGGGTGGTGGTGGCCGCCGGGCGCGGGGTGAAGGATGAGGCCGGCAAGCAACTCGTCGAGCGCCTGGCCGGGGTGCTCGGCGCGGCCATCGGGGCCTCGCGGGCCGTCGTCGAGAGCGGCCTCTTTCCCGCCACCGCCCAGATCGGACAGACGGGCAAGGTGGTCTCGCCCGACCTCTACGTCGCCGTCGGCATCTCGGGGGCCATCCAGCACGTGGCCGGCATGCAGAACAGCCGCGTCATCGTGGCCATCAACAAGGATCCGGACGCCCCCATCTTCAAGTACGCCACGTACGGGATCGTGGGCGACCTCTACAAGATCCTGCCGGTGCTTGCCGAGGAACTCGAACGGGTCAAGGCCTGAGACCGCTCGCCGGGGGCGAACACCTGATGGACGAAAAGTTCGACTGCATCATCGTCGGCGGCGGGATCGCCGGGCTGAGCGCCGCCATGATCCTGGCGCGGGCCAACGTGCGCTTCCTGCTCATCGAGCGGGGCGAGTTCTGCGGGGCGAAGAACGTCTCCGGCGGCGTCCTCTGGGGGCGCGACCTGGCCCGCCTCGTGCCCGAATACCACGAGGAGGACGGCTTTGAGCGGTTCGTCAACCACCGGCGGCTGACGTTCATGGACGCGCAGTCCGCCTTTACGATCGACTTCAAGTCCAGCCATTTCGACGCGCCGCCCTACAGCGGCGTCACCGTCCTCCGCGCCCGCTTCGACGCCTGGCTGGCCGAGAAGGTGCAGGCCGCCATCGACGCCAGCGACGTGGCCGACGAATCGTTCCTGGCCACAAACATCCTCGTCGAGGAGGTGCTCATGGAAGACGGCCGGGCCGTGGGCATCCGCGCGGGCGAGGAGAAGTTCTACGCCGACGTGGTCTTGCTGGCCGAGGGCGTCAACAACCTGCTGACCCGCCAGGTGGGCCTGCAGGCGGACTACGTCCCGGCCGACTACGTGGCCGTCGGGGTCAAGGAGGTCATCGGCTTCGACCGCAACGTGCTGGAGGACCGCTTCCAGCTCCGCGGGCGCAGCGGCCTGACGAACGAGTTCGTCGGCTATGCCAGCGGCGGCGTCGAGGGCGGGGGCTTCCTGTACACGAACACCGAATCGGTCTCCCTCGGCCTCGTGCTCGGGATGAAAGACCTGCGCGAGAAGGGGAGAAAACCCTACGATCTCCTCAACGAGTTCAAGGCACACCCTGTGGTGGCGGACATGATCCGGGGCGGGGAGGTGCTCGAGTATTCGGCGCACGTCGTCTCGGTGGGCGACCTGCGGGGCATGCCGCGGGAGGTCTACGCGGACGGCGTGCTCATCGCGGGCGAGGCCGCCGGGCTGCTGCTCAACGCGGGCAGGGCCATCCAGGGGATGGACTACGCCATGCGCTCGGGCATCCTGGCCGCCGAGACGGTCATCGCCGCCCGGGAGCGGGGCGACTTCTCGGCGGCGACGCTGAAAAACTACCGCACGGCGCTGGAGAACAGCTACGTGATGAAGGACCTGCGCACGTTCCAGGACGCCGTCCACCTGCTGCACAGCCCGATGATGTTCGGCCCGGTGCCGGAGCTGATCTGCGACTTCGGGCGGCAGTTCTTCACCGTGGACAGCGCCCCGACGCCCAGGGCCGGCCAGATGCTGCGGGCCGCCATCAAACGCCACGCCTCCTACTGGGACCTCATCAAACTCGGGATCAAGGCGGCCCGGGCGCTGTAGACTGACGCGGTACACGGCCGGAAACGCTTGGCGCCGAACGTGAAACGTTCAGCGCGCAACGCACCAACAGGATCCTCATGCAGAAGCTCTCGATCTCGGAACGGCTCGGGCTGGTCAACTACCGCAACCAGGGGCGGAGCCAGGCGACCCCGCACATTCTCGTCGACACGTCGATCTGCAACAGCGTTTGCCCGCACAAGTGCACCACGTATGTGTGCCCGGCCAACTGCTACACGCTCGACGATGAAGGCCACGTGCATTTCCAGTTCGAGGACTGCATCGAGTGCGGCACGTGCCTGTATGCCTGCGATCAGGGGGCGGTCACCTGGCGCTTCCCCGATCCGGAAACCGGGCGCGGGGTGAACTGGAGCCTGGGTTGAAGACGGCCCTCGGTGCCTGCACAGGCAGATCGGGATATCGACGCACCGTTATGCTGCACGAGAAGATACCGGTGCCGGCTCCCGGGGAATACGCCCCGTTCTATGCCGGCTACGTCGAGGCGGTCGCCGGGGAGGACGTGGCGGAGGTCCTGCGGAGCCAGCCTGTGGAACTGCGGGCGCTGCTGGGGAGCCTCTCGGATGAGGCCGCCCGGTACCGGTATGCGCCCGGCAAGTGGAGCGTGAAGGAGGTGGTCGGCCACCTGACCGACGCCGAGCGGATTCTGGCCTGCCGCCTCCTGCGCATCGCCCGGGGCGACGCAACGCCCCTGCCCGGCTTCGATGAGCAGGCCTATGTGGCCGCCGCCGGGTTCGACCGCCTCCCGCTGGCGTCGTTGCTCGACGGTTTCGAGACGGCGCGCGCCGCCACGCTGGCGCTCGTGGAGACGCTGGCGCCGGAGGACGGGACGCGGCAGGGCACGGCGAACGGAACACCGGTGAGCGTACGTGCGCTGCTCTACATCCTGGCCGGGCACGTCCGGCATCACCAGCGCATCCTGCGCGAACGCTACGCGGCCGTCGTGGCGGGCTGAGCCGGGCCTACTTCTTCTTGCGTCGGCTCACGTATTCGTCGTACATCGCCCGGATCTCGTCGAGGTCGCTGCTGTTGATGAGCCGGAGGTAGCTCGATTTGACGTGGGAGATCTTGTTCCGGTCGAGCATCCGCTGGAGCCAGTCCATCGGGACGCCGGTTTGGCGGCATACTTCCACCGGGGTGAGCGGTTCGACCGGGTCCAGAACGGTCACCTTCATGGTATGCGCCCCCTGCGTGCGTTTGAAGAATTCCAGGCGTATCGGATAAAATCTGGTACGAGGGGCGGGGGGATAAGTTCTGAAAAGAGGGGATTTGAGGGAAGCTGGCCGTATGGTGTGTTTCGTGGTGCGTGGTCCGGGGTATGTGGGATCGTCCCCCCGCGAACGGCCACAACCGGCGCGGTCAGGCGTGGTACTTGAAGCCGAGCAGGCGCAGGCCGTTGAGCGAGACGAGCACGGTGCTGCCCTCATGCCCGACGACGGCCAGCGGTAGTGGCAGGCCGGTCCACAGGATGCCGGCGACCATCGACACGATCACAGCCAGGGCGAAGGTGAGGTTGACCACCAGGGTGCGGCGGGTGGCACGGCTGAGGGCGAAAACGTAGGGGATCTTGTCGAGGGCATCGGCCATGAGCACGATGTCGGCCGTTTCGAGGGCCACGTCGGTGCCGGCGGCCCCCATGGCGATGCCGAGGGTGGCGGTGGCCAGCGCCGGTGCGTCGTTGACCCCGTCCCCGACCATGGCGACGGGGCCGTGCCGGGCTTCGAGGTCGCGGAGCAGGCGCTGCTTGTCCTCGGGGAGCAGGCCGGCATGGAAGGCGTCTAGGCCGGCCTCGGCGGCGATGCGGGCGGCCACGCGCTCGTTGTCGCCGGTGAGCATGACGAGGTGCCGGATACCCAGCCGCCGGAGTTCGCGGATGACGCCGGGGACGCCGGGCCGGAGCACATCGGCGTAGGCGAGCAGCCCCAGCAGGCGCGCCGTGCCGTTTGGCTCGTCTACCTCGGCCACGACCACACACGTCTTGCCCCCGGCCTCCAGACGTTCGACCTCCGCCGCGACGGCCGCGCGGTCCGGCACCGCCAGGTCGTCGAAGAAGCGCACGTTGCCGATGCGATAGGTGCGGCCGTCGACCTCGCCCCGCACGCCGCGTCCGGTGACGGCCTGAAACGCCGCCGCCTCGCCGTGGGCCAGCCCGCGTCCGGCCGCCGCCTCACAGGTGGCGCGGGCCAGCGGGTGCTCGGAGCGAGCCTGGAGGGTGGCCGCCACGCGCAGGAGTTCGTCCTCGGCGACTCCATACGGCTGCACGTCGGTCAGGCGGGGGCGGCCGGCCGTCAGCGTTCCGGTCTTGTCGAAGGCGATCACCCTGACCTCGGCCGCCTTCTCCACGTAGACGCCACCCTTGAACAGCACGCCCCGCCGGGCCGCGTTGCCGATGGCCGAGAGGATGGTGGCCGGGGTACTGATGACGAGCGCGCACGGCGAGGCCGCCACCAGCAGCGTCATGGCGCGGTAGAAGGCCGTTCCGAACGCCTCGCCCAGGAAGACCAGGGGGATCACCACGGCCAGGGCCGTCATCACGACCACCCCGGTGGCATAATACCGCTCGGCGGTGTCGATGAAACGCTGCGTTTCGGCCTTCTCCGCCTGGGCTTCCTCGACGAGTGCGATGAGACGGGCCAGGGTCGATTCCCCGGCCCGGCGGGTGACCCGGACCTCCAGCGCGCCGTCCACGGCGAGGGTGCCGGCGAAGACGGGGTCTCCCGGGGCTTTCTGTACGGGCATCGACTCGCCCGTGACGGAAGCCTGGTCGACGGCGCTCGTGCCGGCCACCACCGTGCCGTCGAGCGGGATACGGTCGCCCGGGCGCAGCACGACGATCTCGCCCACCTCCACCGCCTCGACGGGAAGCGTCTCGGTGGCCGGGCCGCGTCGCACGACTGCCGTGTCCGGGCGGAGCTGCATGAGGGCTTCGATGGCCCGGCGCGTGCGCCGCATCGCGGCATGTTGCAGCACGTTCGAGAGCGAGAAGAGAAACAGGAGGAGGGCGCCCTCGAACGGTGCCCCCACGACGACGGCTCCCAGGGCGGCCAGCACCATCAGCAGGTCGATGTCGATCGTGCCGTGCCGCAGCGAGGCCAGCCCGGCCCGCACGCCAAAGTACCCGCCGGCCGCGTAGGCGGCGGCAAAGAGCAGGGCCGCGAGCACCGGGGCACCGCGCTTCTCGGCGAGGAGCCCGCCCACCATCGCCACGAACGTAACGGCCGTCAGCAGGACCTCCAGCCGGATCGGGGTGAGCCAGGCCCACAGGCCACGTGAAGGACCGGCTTCGCCGGGTCGCCGGTCCGTGATCACCTGCACGCCCAGCGCCTCCACCTGTTCGCGCAGGTGCTCCGGCGTGACCTGCGCCGCGTCGAAGGTCACCTTGAGGACGCCGCTCCGGAAGCTCGCCGAAACCTCGCGGACGCCCGGATGCCGGCCCAGGTTGCGCTCGAAGGTGCGGGCACACGACTCACACGCCCGCCCGCGCGGGGGGACGATCCGCACCAGGCGGGTGCGCAGGTTCCCGGTCGCCATGTCCGTTGCATGCCGGCCGGTCTTGCCGGGACCGTCTTCGGTGCCGCCCGGCTCCTGTGTGCAGGTTGGCGCGGGGGCTTCGATGCACGGGCCGTCCTCGCACGCGCAGGCATCGGCGGCAAGGCCGGCGTCGGTAGGCTGCTGGTCGGGACGGGGGCGATGCATGGCAGGCTACGTCGTTCGGATGCGAAGGTGATACAGGCGCCGGGCGTGCAGGTTCGGCCCGCCATGGAATTCGTACCTGGATCAAGTCAAGGCAAAACATGCCCGGTGCAGCGGCATAAAATGAACGGAAGTTCACAGTCCGGTGCGGCCCGGCCGGTGTGCGGCGCGGCCCGGATGCGTATCTTCTCCGGAAGCGCTACGCCGTATGGGGTCATGCGCGGCGATGAGGCGAGACACTCCGCAAGCTCAATCGATCATTCGAAAAGACGAGATGCCCGGATTTGCCTTCAATGCAGATGATGCTTTCCTCTTCGAAGAGCTGCTCGGCGAAGAGGACCGGCTGGTGATGGAGTCCGCGCGCGAGTATGCGCAGGCGAAGCTCGAACCGCGTGCCCTGGAGGGCAACCAGAACGAGGTCTTTCACCCGGAGATCCCGCGTGAGATGGGGGAACTCGGGTTGCTGGGGCCAACGATCCCGCCCGAGTACGGCGGGGCCGGCGTGAGCTACACGGCCTACGGCCTCGTTGCCCGCGAACTGGAGCGCGTCGATTCGGCCTACCGGTCGTTCTGCTCGGTGCAGTCGTCGCTGGTGATGCACCCGATCCACAAGTTCGGCACCGAGGAGCAGCGCCGCCGCTTCCTGCCGCGCCTGGCCACGGGCGAGCTCATCGGGTGTTTCGGCCTCACCGAGCCCGACCACGGCTCCGACCCCGGGTCCATGAAGACGACGGCCCTCCGGGTCGAGGGCGGCTGGGTGCTCAACGGCGCCAAGATGTGGATCACCAACTCGCCCATCGCCGACGTGGCCGTCGTCTGGGCCAAGGCGAAGGAGCGCAAGGAGGAGGAAGGCGTCATCCGGGGCTTTCTCGTCGAGCGGGGTATGGAGGGCTTCTCCACGCCGAAGACGCACAACAAGATGTCGCTCCGCGCCTCGATCACCGGCGAGATCGTGCTGGAGGACTGCTTCGTGCCGGATGCGAACGTCTTTCCCGACATCCGGGGGCTGAGGGGGCCCTTCGACTGCCTGAACAATGCCCGGTACGGGATCGTCTGGGGCGCACTCGGTGCGGCGGAGGACTGCTACCGCCGGGCGCGGCAGTACGTCCTCGAACGCGAGCAGTTCGGCTACCCGCTCGCCGCCATGCAGCTGATCCAGACGAAGCTGGCCAACATGCTGACCGACATCACCCAGATGCAGCTGCTGGCCTGGCGCCTGGGTGTGCTCAAGGACCAGGGGCGGGCCACGCCGGCCATGGTGTCGCTGGCCAAACGGAACAACTGCGGCAAGGCCCTCGAGATCGCCCGCATCGCGCGCGACATGCACGGCGGCAACGGCATCACCGGCGAGTACCGCGTCATCCACCACATGGTCAACCTCGAAAGCGTCAACACCTACGAGGGCACCTACGACATTCACGGCCTCATCCTGGGCCGCGAGCTGACCGGCATCCAGGCCTTCATCCCGCGCGGCAATGACCTGCCGGAGAAAGCCCCGCAGGCCGAAAAGAAGGCAGTCGAGGCGGAGTGATCCCCCTGCGCCCGGCGCGAGCCAAACGAAAAAGCCGGCTCCGAGCCGGCTTTTCTGTCGTCTTCCCCGGTAGCGGCGCCGGGGGTCAGGTAGAGGCCGTTTCGCTCTTTTTCGACGCCGCCGGTTCGCCGCCGGTGCTCGGCCGGGTATCCCCTTTTGCGTTACCGTTTGCGGCGCCGTTGCCCTTGCGGGCATAGTCGGTCAGGTAGAAGCCGTTGCCCTTGAAGATGAGCCCGGCGCCGCCGGTGATCAGGCGTGTGACCGGCTGGCCCGTGGTCGGGCAGGTCGTCAGGGCCGGTTCGCTGATGCGCTGTTCGATCTCGAAGGTGGTTCCGTCTGCGCGTTTGTAGACGTAGGTCGGCATCGCTGCTTCCGGGTTGGTTGATCCATATGACATTCTGGCGCATGCCGCAGCTCGGATGCAGCCGGTTTAGCCTGCCGGACAAATAATGTTCCATTCCAGTCGAGACTTTCGGTGCAAGTTCACTCGGTGGCGTACGTGCCCGGCGGGGTTGGCAGGAGGGGGCGCGGCGGCGTTTCGCGGATGGCCTGGGCGGCAAGGTCGGCCAGTGCAGCGCGTACGGTCCGGTGCCGCTGGTTCTCGCGGGTCGGATAGACCCGGTTCGAGAGCAGGATGACGAAGAGTTGCTGGTCGGGGTCGATCCAGAGCGAGGTGCCGGTGAAGCCGGTATGGCCGAAGCTGCGGGGGCCGAAGTACTGGCCGGCGGAGGAGTAGCCTTCCGGGCTTTTCGTGTCCCAGCCGAGGGCACGGGTGCTCTCGCCGGTGGCGTCGGCGCGGGTGGTGAAGAGGCGGATCGTCTCGGGCTGGAGGAACGCCCGCCCGTGGATGCGTCCTTCGTGGAGGAGCATGTAGGCGAACGTTGCCAGGTCCTCCACCGTGGAAAAGAGGCCCGCATGCCCGGCGACGCCGTCCAGCAGGTAGGCCGTCTCGTCATGGACCTCGCCCTGCACGAGCCGCTTGCGGAAGTCGCGGTCGTACTCGGTGGGAACGGCGGTCGTGTCCGGGCCGTGCCCGGCCGCGATGAAGCCGGTGTTGTGCATGCCGAGGGGTTCGAAGATGGCTTCCCGGGTGAAGGTGGCGAAGTCCTGTCCGGTGATCTGCTCGATGACGAGGGCCAGCACGATCATGTTGAAGTCGCTGTAGCGCGTCTCGGTGCCGGGGGGGTAGACGAGGCTGTCCGCCAGAATGGCTTTCAGGACCTGCTCCCGCGTGGTGAAGCCCATCCGGTGGAAGGGGCGGAAGGGGATCAGGCCGCTCGTGTGCGTGAGGAGCTGCCGGATGGTGACGTGCCCCTTCCCGTTCTGGCCGAATTCGGGCAGGTAGGTGGCCACCGGCGCGTCGAGGTCGAGCCGCCCGTCTTCATAGAGCAGCATCGCCGCTGTGGTGGTGGCGACGACCTTGGTGAGCGAGGCGAGATCGAAGCGGGATTGCGGGGTGACGCGCTGCCCGGCGGCATAGGTGTGGTAGCCATAGCCCTCGCTTTTGACCAGGACGCCGTCCCGCCCGATGGCGACGGCGGCGCCGGGAAACGCGCGGGTCTCGATGGCGGCATGCAGGAGCGAGTCCACGCGGTCGAGCGCGTCGCCGTCCATGCCGGCCTCTTCCGGGAAGCCGGGCCGCAGGGCGACCTGCTCCAGGGAGAGGCCTTCGCCATAGGCATAATGGCCGGGGATCGTGACGGGCAGGCGCCCGCCGACGGGGCTCATGCCGAAGAGCGCCTGCGCGGCGGCCTTCTGCGACGCCTCGGCGCCCCCGTAGGCCGCCAGGTAGACCTCCGGCTGCCGGGCCAGGCCCATCACGATGTAGGGGTTGCCGAAGGAGAGCAGCACCACGGGCGGGTCGAGGGCCAGCAGGCGGTCGAGGAAGGCGCGCTGATCGTCCGGCAGGTTGATGCGCCCGCTCCAGGAACGCACGCGCACGAAGGCCGGGACGAGGACGGCGTCGTACCCGGCGGCTTCGCGGAGGAAACGCTCCCGCTCGGCGTCCGAGGTGCGGCGGTCGACGAGGCGGTGGGTGACGACGGCGCCCCGGGCGAGCTCGCGTATCGTCCGGGCGAAGGCGGCGCCCGTGTCGGGGTCGTCGTCGTCGCTGAGGGTGAGGATGAACAGGCGTCCGGGAGGCGGCAGAAGGGGTAACAGGTCGTGCTCGTTGCGGAGGAGCGTCAGCGAGGCGCGGGCGATGGTTTCGCTGAGCACCCGGTGCGGGCGTGTGGCGACGTGGTGGCGCACGGCCTCCAGGTCCACGGTCCGGTTCAGGTGAAGGCCCAGGCGGGCCTTGGCCCGGAGGATGCGGTACACCGAGCGGTCGATCCGTGCCTCGCTCAGGCGTCCCTCGGTCACGGCGCGGAGGACGGCGGCCCGGGCGGCATAAACGTCTTCGGACATGAGCACCATATCCGCCCCGGCGGCGATGGCCCGGACGGCCGCTTCGCCGGGTTCGAAGTGCTTCGTCACCCCGGCCATGTTCATCGCGTCGGTGACGACGAGCCCGTCGAAGCCGAGTGCTTCCCGCAGCAGCCCCGTCGTGATGGCCGGCGAGAGGGTGCCGGGGACGCGGGGGTCGGTTTCGAGCCGGGGGAAGGCGATATGGGCCGTCATGATGCTGCCGATGCCGGCCTGCACCGCGGCCCGGAACGGGATCAGCTCGACGTGATCGAGGCGATCCCGGTCGTGAAGGATGACGGGCAGATCGGCGTGCGAGTCGGTGGCCGTGTCGCCGTGGCCGGGGAAATGCTTGGCCGTGGCGATGACGCCGCCGTCCTGGGCGCCGCGGACGAACGCGGCCACCATCTCGGCCACCAGTGCCGGGTCTTCCCCAAAGGAGCGGACGTTGATGATCGGGTTGTTCGGGTTGTTGTTGACGTCCGCGACGGGGGCAAAGATCTGGTGGACGCCCAGCGCGCGGGCTTCCCGGGCCGTCATGTAGCCGGCTGTGTAGGCCAGCGCCGGGTCTCGTGTGGCCCCGAGCGCCATCGTGCGCGGCAGGGTGGTCGTGTGCTCGAGCCGCATCCCCGGTCCCCATTCCATGTCCTGCGAAACCAGCAGCGGCAGCCGGGCCCGGGATTGCAGGTCGTTGGCCAGCATCGCCTGCGCCAGGGGCTCACCCTGGAAAAAGATGACGCCGCCGACCCCGACCTGCTCGACCAGTTCGACCAGTTCTGCATAGGCCGGATCATCCGTACTCCGGAAATAGCCATAGGCGGGTACGGCAAACAGCTGGGCGACTTTCTGTTCCAGCGTCAACGCTTCCAGGGTCTGGCCGACCCACGGCACCGTGCCGTCTTCGCCGGTCTCGACGGTGCGTGGTGCCGCACAGGCCAGGCTGAGAAAGGCGGGAAGGCACAGGAGAAGCCAGGTGCGGAACATGATCGGCAAGCGGGTGCAGGGGATGCGAAGCGTTCGGGGCCGGCGGGGATGCCGGTGTTTTCCCAAACTAAGAATCCAACGGGGGTCTTGCACGTTGCGTGCCGAACGTTGCGCGTTGAACCTGCCCGCCTGCACATTTTTTTCACGATAAAAGGGTCGGGGTTGAGAGCGGCGGAAGCCCACGCGTTTTAAAGGCCGCGTAACGCGGCCCAACGTGGGAGGAAGCCGCCTCCGGGAATAAGCGAATCCGCTCCGGCCAGGAGCTTTCGCAACGACACATAATACGTTGTGAAGCCTGTTGCCTACATGCCCACCGTTCGTTACCGATACCGCTTCTACCCCAACGCCGAGCAGCGACAGATGCTCGCCCGGCAGTTCGGGTGCGTTCGCTACGTCTACAACTGGGCACTGGCAATGAAGCAGGATGCGTTCCGCGAGCGAGGCGAGAAGATCGGCTACGCCGAGACGGATCGCCGTCTGACGCAGTTGAAGCGGGAGCCTGATCATGCGTGGCTTCGTGAAGTCTCCAGCGTTCCGCTCCAGCAGGCCCTTCGGCATCTCGACAAAGCGTACACGGCGTTCTTCAAGGGCGCTTCCCGGTTTCCTCGCTTCAAGGCGAAGAAGCACCGGCAGAGCGCCACGTACACCCGGCGCGGCTTCTCGCTCAAGGATAGCGGAGTGCCGGGGCAGCCCATCGTGACGCTCGCCAGGATGAGCACCCCGCTCAAAATCCGGTGGAGCCGCCCGCTCCCGAGCGATCCGTCGAGCTTGACGGTGGTTCAGGAGCCCGACGGGACGTACTACATCAGCTTCGTCGTCGAGGTGGAGCACAAACCTCTCCCGAGAACCAAGAGAGAGGGGGGTATCGATCTCGGCGTGAAGGACGTAGTGGTAACCTCCGACGGTTGGCGTAGCGGTAATAAGGGCCGTGTAACACGGCCAAAGCATCTCAAACGCGCTCCGTCGCCTTGCCCGCGAGCAGCGAAAGCTCGCTCGCAAACAGAAGGGATCCGCCAACTGGCACAAGCAGCGCCGGAAGGTGGCAAAGCTGCACGCGAAGGTCAGCAACCAGCGGCAGGATTTCCTGCACCAGCTTTCGACGCGGCTCGTGCGGCGGTACGACGTGATCTACACTGAGTCGCTCTGCGTCAGGGGCATGGTCAAGAACCACAGCCTCGCCCGGGCGATCAGCGATGCCGGTTGGAGCGCGTTCGTCGGGATGCTCTCGTACAAGACGAACCTGTACTGCAAGCAGCTGGTGCAGATCGATCGATGGTACCCAAGCAGCAAGACGTGTTCGAGGTGTAGTTATACGATGGAGACGCTCCCGCTGGGTGTGCGGGCATGGGTATGCCCTCGCTGCGGGGAGGAACACGACCGCGATATCAACGCGGCACAGAATATTCTGGCGGTAGGACATACCGTGTCAGCTTGTGGAGACGGTGTAAGACCTGCGCTAGCTCTGGTTAGCGGCGGCGACTGTCGATGAAGCAAGAATCTCACGTGCCCAGAGCCGTGGGAGTGTCAAGAAGGTATCGGGCTGGAGGGACAGGTGCTTCGGGAGAGGTGCGCGGCGATAATTGGCCGGAATCTCATCGTTTATCCGGAAACGAGGCTTGCCGGGCCGGGTACCGGCGCCTAAACTCCGAAGCTTTGGTTTTTGAAAAGCCAGACCATGCCGGTTTTGACGGATCGTACTTCACCCGGACGGCTGCTGGCCGTACTGTTTCTCGGCGTGTTGATGGCAGCGCTGGACATTGCCCTGGTCGGGCCGGCACTGCCGGCTATCGGCGAGCATTTCGGTGTCAGCGAGCGCACGCTGGCCTGGGTGTTCAACACGTTTGTGCTGTTCAACCTGGTGGGGGTGCCGCTGATGGCGAAGCTTTCCGACGTGTTCGGACGCCGGGCGGTGTATGCAGCCGATGTGGCCCTGTTTGCCGCCGGGTCGCTGGTGGTGGCGCTGGCACCGACGTTCGCCGTCCTGCTGGCCGGGCGGGCGGTGCAGGGGCTGGCAGCCTCCGGCATCTTTCCCGTAGCGAGTGCCGTCGTCGGCGACGCGTTCCCGCCGGAGCGGCGGGGACGTGCGCTCGGGGTGCTGGGCGCCGTCTTCGGGCTGGCCTTCATCATCGGGCCGGTCATCGGCGGCGTCCTGTTGCTCTTCGGCTGGCCGTGGCTCTTTGTGGCCAACTTGCCGCTGGCGGCCGTCGTTTTCGTGGCGACGCTGCGGACCCTGCCCGGCCCGGCACCGGGGGCCGCCCGGCGGATCGACTGGGGCGGGCTGCTCACGCTCGGAGCGATGCTGCTGGCGCTGGCCTATGGCATCAACCAGATCGATACCGGCCGGTTCGTGGAAAGCCTGCGGGCACCGCGTCTCTGGCTGGCGCTGGGCCTGGTGGGGGGGCTCTTTCCGCTTTTTCTGCGCCTCGAACGCCGGGCGCCGGAGCCGCTGGTCCGGCTCGGGCTTTTCGAAAGCCGGCAGGTGATCCTGGCCGGCCTGCTCGCCGCCGGGGCCGGGATGACCGAGGCGGCGTTCATCTTCTTTCCGGCCCTGGCCGTTGCCGCCTTCGGCGTGACGAAGTCGGCGGCCTCGTTCATGCTGCTGCCGCTGGTGCTGGCCGTCGCGCTGGCTTCCCCGGTGGCCGGGCGGGTGCTCGACCGCGTCGGCTCGAAGGCCGTCGTGCTGGCCGGCACCACCCTGCTCACCCTGGGGATGACGACGGTGGGACTGGCGGGGGATCTGCGGCTCTTTTTCTACACCGGGTCGGTGCTCATCGGGCTGGGGCTTGCCGGGTTGCTCGGTTCGGCCCTGGCCTACATCCTGTTGCACGAGTCGAAGGCGTCCGAGCGGGCCGTGGCCCAGGGTATCATCACCCTCTTTATCAGTATCGGCCAGATGACCGGCAGCGCCTTCATCGGTGCCGTCGCGGCGTCGGGCGGGGGGACGGCGGCTGGCTACCAGCGTGCCCTTCTCGTGATCGCGGCCGTCGCCTGTGTCCTGACGCTGCTCGCTACCGGGCTGAAAAGCCGGGCCGCCGAACGGGCCGCCCTGCACGAGCATTGAAACCCACCCGTTCGAGCCCGAAATTGGAGCCGCCCCGCGGTGGGTGCCGCGTTGCCCGTTCGACGCCTGAACAACCCTGAAAACCAACCGAAACGACGATCATGCCTGTTGTGACGATTGAAGGATACGGACCGTGTACGGTGGAGGCCGGCGTACGTCTCGTGCGGGCCATCGAAAGCTGTGGGGTGGATATCGGGCATCGCTGCGGCGGCTTCGCCCGCTGCACCACGTGCCGCGTCCGGTTTCACGACGGCGAGCCCGAAAAGATGACACGGGCGGAGTACGAGAAGCTCAAAAGCGCCGGGCTGCTCGGCGAGGTGCGCCTGGCCTGCCAGATCGTGGTGGACCGGGACATGCACGTGGAGCCGCTCATGCGGGTATCGGAGATGGGCTGGAGCGATCCCGGGCCGGAGCCGGCCCCCGGGGTCGAGCCGGAAGCGGTCTGGTTCGACCGGGACACCCTGGAAACCTGAACGTATCGTTCCTGCATCGTCCAAAGACAAACGGCGTGTCCAACAGATCCTCTGGCTCATGGAAACGATCCAACTGGATAAGACCGGCCTGCGGGTGGGGGTGATCGGCTTCGGAGCGATGCAGCTCTCCATCCAGGGACGCCCGGAGCGGGCGCAGGCGCTCGCCGTGCTCCATCGCGCCCTCGACCTCGGCGTCACGTTCATCGACACGGCCGACGCTTACTGCCTCGACGAAACCGACAAACACCACAACGAGGAGCTCATCCGGGAAGCCCTGGCAACGTATCCGGGTCCTGCGGAGGCCGTCGTGGTTGCCACGAAAGGCGGGTTCATGCGGCCCTCCGGCCAGTGGATCCGCGACAGCCACCCGGACCACCTGCGGCAGGCCATCCGGCGGAGCCACGAAGCCCTGGGCGGTGAGCGGCCGATCCCGCTGTGGCAGCACCACGCGCCGGATCCGCGCCTCCCCGTCGAGGTGTCGCTCGCCGTGGTCAAGTCTGCCGTGGAGGAGGGGCTGATCCGGTACGTCGGCGTCTCGAACTACAGCGTCGACGAGATCCGGCGGGCCCGGCGCGTGATCGACATCGTCTCGGTACAGAACCAGTACAACCCCTGGCACCGCCAGCCCGAGCGCGACGGCGTGCTCGCCTACTGCGAGCGGGAAGGGCTCACGTTCCTGCCGTGGAGCCCCTTCGGCGGGCGCGGCCGGGCCGGTCGGCTCGGCGAGATCCCCGCTCTGGCGGCGATGGCCCGGGAGAAAGGGCGCTCGCCCCAGCAACTCGTGCTGGCCTGGATGCGGGCCAAGAGCCCGTGCATCCTGCCCATCCCCGGCGCCTCCCGCCTCGAGACGCTCGAAGATTGCCTGGCCGCCGCCGACCTGACGCTCACCCCCGACGAGGTCGCCCGCCTCGACGCGGCCTTCGACGCGCTCTGAACCGGGCCGCGTTTCGCGTTGCACGTTTCGCGTTCAACATTCAACGCACCAACGTTCAACGCATCAGAACAGGTCGCTGATTTCCGAACGGGCCTCTTTGAAGGAGCGGGGGGCATCGTCGCCGCGCAGAGCCCGGTAGAAGGCCTCGTCGTAGGAGCGGGTGCGGATGACCACCGGCATCGGCACGGCGTGGCCGAGGACGAGCGCCTGCTGCCGCGAGTCGAGCGAGGCCAGCACCTGCCGGAGCGAGGACGCTCCGCTGACGCCCACGAGGGCGGCGCCGATGTCCTTCTCGTCGTTGAGCTGGGCGATGATCTTCGTGCCGATCTGGCTGAGCACCTCCTCGTCGATGGCGCTCGGCCGCTGGTCCACCACCAGGAGCGAGACGAAGAACTTGCGCATCTCGCGGGCGATCTTGCCGAAGGGCGTCTCGTGCGCGATGCCCGGCGCCAGGAATTTGTGCGCTTCTTCGATGGTGATGATGAGCGGCCGGGGGGCGTCGGCTTCGTTGCGCGTCTGCAGGTAGTGCAGGGTCTTCTCCTCGTAGCGGTCGCGCAGGCGCCGCGTGATGACGTTGGCCACGAGCAGGTAGACGCGCAGGTCGTCGAACTTGCCGAACTCGAAGACGACCGACTTGCCGGCGTCGAGCGTTTCCATCAGGTCCTCGATCACGTCCTGCCTGCCGGCCGAGGGCTCGGTGCGGAAGAAGTCGTAGCCCTCGAAGACGCGGAGCTTGCGTTGCAGCGCGGCGACGGCGTTCTCGTGCGCCCCGCACGCTTCGGCGATGTCGGCCGGGTCGCCGTCGAGAAGGGTCGTCAGCCATTGCCGGCCGAAGCGGTTCTGGAGGGCGTAGGTGCTCTCGGCGGCGGTGGCCGTCAGGTTGAGCGTGTCGCGCAGCGGGAGGATGTCGCCGGGTTCGATCTGGTCGGCGTAGAGGTAGACCTCGCAGTCGGGCGAGACGCCGGTACGCTTGCGGGTGCCGGCCGGGTCGAGGGAGAAGATCTGCACCCGGGCGGGGAACAGGTCGCGCAGGCCGCGCACGAAGCCGCCTCCCTCTTTACGGGCGCTGAGGCCGTACTCCGAGTGCATGTCGAAGATGAGGTTGACGGCGCGGCCCGTCTGGATGGTGCCGGCCAGGAGCAGGCGCGTGATGAACGTCTTGCCGGTGCCGGTCTTGCCGAAGACGGCGTTCGAGCGCTCGACGAAGCGCTGCAGGTCCAGGCACACCGGGATGCCGTCCATCCCCAGCGGCTCGCCGATGTGGAAGTAGACCTGCCGGCCCTCGTCGTCCCGGTTGGCTTCGTGCCCGAAGACACGGGCCACGTCTTCCTCAGTCGCCCGGGCCACCACGGAAAAGTGGGCCGGGACGGTTTTGACGGGCCGCACCTCGGCGAACTCTGCGTTCACCCGGTTCTCCATCATGAGCATCGGCCGGAGGGTGACCGTGGCGTAGGTCCCCGTACCCTGCAGGATGCGCCGGAGCAGGTGCGCGCGCACCGGGGGGGGATGGAGCAGGATGTCCTCGTTGGCGGCGTCGATGGTCACGTCCGTGATCATCGAGAAGAAGTCGTACCGCTGGCCCTGGATGACCACGAACGTGCCGGCGACCACGCTTTCGATGGACTCGGCCGGGTCCAGCTTCATCTCCACGCCCTTGTTCAGGGAGCCGTGCGTGATGATGCCGATCTTGTCGGGCCGGTCGTTGGGCTGGAGGGCTTGCATGGGTGCCCGGAGGGCGTCAGTTACCGAGGCTGAAGAGCAATCCGACGGCGAGCGTAAACAGGTCGACGTCGCCGAGGCTGATTTGGGCCTGTGCAAAGGGTTTGAGTGCGCCGGCGTTGAAGGTGGTTCCGCCGATGAGGTTTACCCCCACGCTGGTGTCGCTGGCGCTGGAGTTCCTAAAGTCGCCGAAGTCTGCATCGACCGAGGTACGGTTGATGCCCAGTCCACCCCCGACGTACAGGTCAATCGTGGGTGCGTTGAGCGGGTAGAGCACGTTCAGGCCTAGCTGCCAGAAGGTGAGGGGATCGTCTGTGAAGTAGAAGTCGAAGACCGGGTTGAGCAGGACGGGCAAAGTGACCACGCTGATCCGGGCATCGGCGCCGATGAACAGTTCTTCAATGTCGCCGCCGACATCAATGCCGAGGCGCGGGCCGAGCTCGATGCGGGCCTGGGCCAGGCTGTTCGAGACAGACAGCAGGGTCAAAACAATGAAGGCGAGTGCTGTGATGCGTTTCATTAGATTTGGTGTTGAATTGAACGAAAGGTGAGTTAAGTGAAGAGCCGTGCCTTCTGTATTACGACCCGTGAGCGTTCGGCAAGGACGTGTGCGTTCCCTCCGGCGCCCGGCTGAGCCATTCGACAAACTTCTCGGTCAGCAGACCCATCGTGACGAAGAGGAGAACCTGCCCCAGGATACGCGTGAGGACCCGTCGCAGAAAATACTTGACGGCCCGGGGAAGGAGCAGGAACGCGGCGACGGCACCGAAGAAGCCGAGGAGCCACCGCGTCAGGCTGTCACCGAGGCTGGGCCGGGGAGCTTGGGGCGGTTGCATGGCGCAACACGAGGAGGGTTCGAACACGTTGCCGGAATATAGGCGGTGCACGGGAAAGACGCTACGGGAGGCAGGGCGAGCGTGTGCTAAATTTCAGCATGTGCTCCATGAACGATTCCGGTGAGCAATCTTCGGCGTTTGCGGGCCGGCTTGGTCAGCGGTTCCACGACGCCGCGTCACGCCGGCCTCTCCAACGGCAATCACACGGAAAGGCCGGGCGAAGGGTCAGGCAAACGGTGAAGAACGTGTGATGATGTGCTCCCCGCCACGTCTGCGAGGGGGACCCGGGCATGGTGCGACCGCCGTGCGCCGGCCGGCCCGCGTCCTCACGTTTCCCGGACGGCCAGTTGCCCGCAGGCGGCGTCGATGTCCCGGCCCCGGCTCCGCCGCACGGTGACGGTCACGCCGTGGGCCACCAGAAGGCGGATGAACCGGTTGAGTTGTTCCTCGCTCGTCGGGGCAAAGTCGAGTCCCGCGACGGGGTTGTACTGGATCAGGTTCACTTTGCCCGGCGCCCGGGCCACGATGCGGGCCAGCGCGTGGGCGTCCTCGTCGGTGTCGTTGACCCCGGCGAACAGGCAGTATTCGTAGGTGATGCGTCGTCTCGTCTTCCGGATGTAATACCGGATGGCCTCTTCGAGGGCGTCGAGGTCGGTGGCGGCCCGCCGGTTGACGGGCATGATGGCGCTGCGCTTCTCGTCGGTGGGGGCGTGCAGCGAGACGGCCAGGTTGAAGCGGGTGCCGTCGTCGGCCAGTTGCCGGATGCGCCGGGCCAGGCCGACGGTCGAGACCGTGATGCGCCGGGGCGAGAGGCCGGGCCCGTCAGGGTCGGTGAGCAGGTCCACGCTGCGGAGCACGTTGTCATAGTTGAGCAGGGGCTCGCCCATCCCCATGTAGACGATGTTGGTGATGGACCGGCCGTAGCGTCGCCGGGCCTCCTCGTTCATGAACCGGACCTGCTCGAAGATTTCGCCGGCGGAGAGGTTTTGCCGGAAGCCCATCAGGCCGGTGGCGCAGAAGGTGCAGCCCATGGCACAGCCGACCTGGCTGGAGACGCACACGGTCAGCCGCTTTGCCGTGCCGTCGTCGTCGAAGTCGGGGATGAGGACCGTCTCGATGCGGTGGCCGGAAGCCAGTGAGAAGAGGCCTTTGACGGTGCCGTCCCGGGACGTGTGCAGGGCTTCGAGACGGAGCGGGGCGAGGTCGGCGCTTTCTGCGAGCTGCATGCGCAGGGTCTTCGGCAGGTCGGTCATTTCCTCGAAGGTGGTGGCACCCTTGCCGAAGAGCCACTTGAAGAGCTGTCGTCCCCGGAAGCGCGGCTGGCCGAGCCGCTCGGCGAGGGCTTCGAGCTCGTCCCGGCGCATCGACTTGAGGTCGAGCCGGTCGGTGAGGAGATCGCGTACGGGTTCCATAGCGCGGCTTGAACGAGGAAAGCGGGGCCGGCGTTTCCCGGCGGCATCAACGCGCGAAGAGGGGGCGGCGCACGGTCCGCGCGGCCAGCAGGAGCATGGCGAGGGCGAAGACGAGGCAGAGCCCGAAAGCCACCGGGGGGGAGACGAGGACGTCCGGCGCGGGGGCGGGCCGGTAGAGGGCATGCCGCAGTGCCGCCACGCCATAGGTCACCGGGTTGAACACCATGATCCAGCGGAGAACCCCCGGCACCCCGGTGACGGGAAAGACGGCGCCCGAGAGCAGCCACATCGGCAGGAGCACCAGGTTCATCACGGCATGGAAACCGCGCGTTGTGTCCGTGCGCCACGCGATGAGCACGCCGAGCGCGGTGAAGGCGAGCCCGATGAGCACGCACGCCACGGCCAGCAGCAGCAGCCCCCCCGGCGACGGGCGTAGCCCGGCCACCGGGAGCAGTGTCAGGAACAGCAGGACCTGCACGAGCGCGAGCGTGGTGCCGCCCAGCGTGGTGCCGAAGACGAGCGCCAGGCGCGGCACCGGGGCGACGAGCGCCGCCTGAAGAAACCCCTGCCTCCGCTCGTCCACGATGGAGATCGTGGAGAAGAGGGCGGTGAAGAGGATCACCAGGGCGATGACGCCGGGGAAGAGGAAGGTCAGGTAGCCCGCCGGCGGCCCGGTGCCGGGCATCTGGAAAACGCCCTGAAAGCCGAAACCCAGCAGCAGCCAGAAAAGCAGCGGCTGCCCCAGCGCTCCGACGATCCGGCTCCGGTCCCGGACGAACTTGAGCATCTCGCGCTTCCACAGGGCGGTTACGGCATGCATGGCGGTTCGGTAGCGTTTCATCCGGCCTCGCCGGGTTCGTCCAGCCGGTGGCCGGTGTGGACCATGAACACGTCTTCGAGGGTGGGAGGGCGCACGGTGGCGCTGCGGATGGTGCTTCCGAAGGCATCGTAGAGCGTGGCGAGGAGGGTATGGGCCTCCGGATGCGAGAGCTGCACCTGCCCGCCGACGGGGCGGGCCGCGAGGCCGAAGCGCTCGCGGATCCGTGCGCAAAGGGCGACGGGGTCGTCCGCGGCCAGCCAGAGCGTCTCGGCGCCGAGGGCCGCCTTGAGGTCGGCGGGGGTGCCGAGGGCGACGAGCCGGCCCCGGTCCAGGAGGGCCAGGCGGTCGCAGGTCTCGGCTTCTTCGAGCAGGTGGGTTGCCAGAAGGATCGTGGTGTGCTCGTCGTGTCTGAGCCGGTCGATGGCGTTCCAGAAGGCGTGCCGGGCAGCGGGATCGAGGCCGGTGGAGGGCTCGTCCAGCAGGAGCAGACGCGGGGCGTGCAGCAACCCCCGCACCAGGTCGACGCGGCGCCGGAGGCCGCCCGAGAGGGTCCCGGCCCGGTCACCGGCCCGGTCGGCCAGCCCGAAGCGGTTCAGCAGGGTGTCGATCCGCCGGGTGCGGGTGTTGCCCCGGAGGCCGTAGAGGGCGGCGTGGAAGCGCAGGTTCTCGGTCACCGTCAGTTCGTCGTCGAGGGCGGGCTGCTGGAAGACCACGCCGAGCCGTCGCCGCACCGCATCCGGCCGGTGCACGCAGTCGAAGCCCAGGACGGATGCGGTGCCCTCGGTGGGAGGCAGGAGGGTCGAGAGGATGCGGAAAAGCGTGGTCTTGCCGCTGCCGTTCGGGCCGAGCAGCCCGAACCGCTCACCTTCTTTCACCGAGAACGTCACATCGTTCAGGGCCGGGTGCTCTCCGTATCGGTGAGCGATGTGCTTGCATTCGACGGCCCACGCCGGCATCGGCAGAACGCGTTGTGTTGCGCGACGGAAAACGGCAGGTTACAGGAGCCAGGCCAGCAACCGGTCCAGGACGATACACCCGACGAGGAGGGGGATGTAGCGTATCGAGGCCAGGAGCACGCTCCGGGCGTGGGCGCTGGTGGGAGCGGCATAGAAGCGGAAGACGGGCCGCAGGAAGCCGAGGCCGAGCAGGAAGGCACCTGCAAAGTAGGGCCATCCGGCGGCGCCCATCAGGGGAGGGGCCAGGCTGGCAAGCAGCATGAGGAGGGAAAAGAACAGGGTCTGCCGCACCGTCGAGCGCCCGCCCGGCTCGACGACGGGGAGCATCGCGTAGCCCGCGCGGGCGTAGTCCTTGCGATACATCCAGGCCAGGGCGAAGAAGTGGGGCATCTGCCAGCAGACCAGCACGGCGAAGAGGGCCCAGCCGGCCGCGCCCGGATGGCCGGTCGCCGCCGTGTAGCCTCCCAGGGCGGGCAGGGCGCCGGGCAAGGTGCCGACCAGGGTGTTGTACTTCGTGACCCGCTTGAGCGGGGTGTAGACGTACAGATAGAGGACAACCGTCAGGGCGGCCAGGACGCCCGTGAGCGGGTTCGTCAGCGGGCAGAGGATGGCCAGCCCGGCCGCCACGAGCACGGTGCCGAACGTACGGGCCCTCTCCGGGGCGATGCGTCCCGTAACCAGCGGGCGCCGGGCCGTGCGCCGCATCCGGGCATCGAGGTCCCGTTCCAGGTAGTGGTTGAGCACCCCGCTGCCCCCGGCGGTGAGGGATACCCCTGCCAGGGTGGCCAGCAGCCGCCAGCCGTCGAGCGTCTCCGGAGAGCCCAGGAAGAAGCCCGCGAGGGCGGAGACGGCCACCAGAAAGGTGATCTCCGGCTTCGTCAGCGCCAGGTAGTCCCGCCAGAGGGGGACGGCGGCATCGAGGGAGGTGCCGTCGGTCAGGGCGGAAACCGCCGGAACAGCCCCTTCAGAGGGGAGGTCGGGCTCGTAGCGTCGCGATAACGTGGGCATGCGGGAGGGTTCGGGTAAGGTGGAGCCCAAGGTAAGCATCCGGGAAACAAGAGGAAAGCCCGGCTCATCCGGCGCTCCGGGGCTGGAGGGCCGGAGGAACCGGTTCGACGGCCGGGGTGGCCAGGGTCGCGGCCCCCAGCAACACCAGGGCGATCCAGAGCAGATCCGCCACGAACAGGTGGACGAGCTGCATCCAGACGGGCGCGAGCAGATAGACGTTAATCAACCCACCGAGAAACTGGATCGAAAAAAGCAACAGCACGGCGCGCACCAGGCGCTGGACGGCGGGGCCGGGATGCACCAGCACCAGGTGCCGGGCCAGAAACAGGAGGTAGGCACCGAAAAGGACGGCCAGCAGCGGATGCCAGAGGCGGAGCCGTTCCAGGAAGTGGGCCGTATCCGAAGTGTGGCGCTGGAGGCCCTCGGCGAGCGACTCGGGGCGGAACAGGGTGTCGCCCAGCGCCGTGACGGCACCCGTGGTGCCGAGCACCAGCATACCGGCCACGGCCGCACCCAGGAGCCATGCCGTCTCCCCCTGCCCGCGCAGCCGGAGCGGCGGGCCGCCGGAGGCCCACCAGGCCGTCAGCACGAGCACGGCCACCAGGATGAGCGTGTTGTTCAGATGGAGCGCCATCGAGATCACCCGGCCCAGCGAGGCGTCGTGCGCCACCCACTCGAAAAGTACGAGCGCGGCCCCGATGGCGCCTTCGAGCAGCATGAAGACCAGCGAGAGCACCGCCCCGTGCCGCACCCGGTGCCCCCTCGGATACCGGCGGAAGGCCCATACCAGCAGCCCGATCACGAGTAACCCCGAAAACGCGCTCGTCAGGCGGTGTGAGAGTTCGATGAGCGTCTCCACCTCCGGGGCCCGGGGCACCACCTCCCCGTTGCACAGCGGCCAGTGGCTCCCGCAGCCCGCCCCCGACCCCGTGGCCCGTACGAAGGCCCCCCACAGGATCACCAGCAGGACATAACCCACCACGGCCCAGGCATACCTGGCAAACCCGTTGCCCTTCCTCATGACCCCCGGCGCGGCTGAAGATGAACGCAGACAAGACGCGGAAAAACCGGCACGGTAGACCGCCCTTCGCATCAGCGCGGAAGGTACGGAGGGACCGCCGGGCTGTTCCGTTAAAAGGTGTTGAACCGGAGGGATGGATGGTGGATCACGATGCGCTGCAGCACGGGGTCCATCTCGCGCCGTTAAAAGGTGTTGAACCGGAGGGATGGATGGTGGGGGGTGAGGCGGGAAGGCGGCGCGTATTTCGCGGCGTCAGGCCACGCTCCCCCTGCTCGCCCGGTGCATGGCGTGCAGCAGCAGGGCGTTGGTCGAACAGGGAACCGGTTCGCCGGGCATATGGTG
Source organism: Rhodocaloribacter litoris (assembly GCF_011682235.2). Classification (NCBI taxonomy): domain Bacteria; kingdom Pseudomonadati; phylum Rhodothermota; class Rhodothermia; order Rhodothermales; family Rhodothermaceae; genus Rhodocaloribacter; species Rhodocaloribacter litoris. Next base: position 3,878,320 of record NZ_CP076718.1, read on the forward strand.
CCGGAAGGACGGGGCCGTCCGGCGATCTTCGAGCGGGACCTGCGGCGGGGGTACCCGGATCGAAGCCGCGAGGTCGGCCAGGGCACCCGGCAGCAGGGCGGCAAGGTGGAAGCAGCCTGTCTTCATGGGCGTGGCGGGAAAGAATGAAAAAGAACCTCGCCGCAAGGTAGGCGGGGGGCGTGACAGCCATACGTCACAGGTGGTCACCGGACCTTGCGAATTTTGAACTTCGTTTTCCATGCAGGACCCGCGTTCCCTGAAGCAGAAAGGGACGGGCTGCCGGAGCCCGTCCCTTTCGTGCGATGCGTTGCGGGTATGTGAGATCAGGACTGCGATGCGGCCAGCGCCTGTTCCAGGTCGGCCAGGAGGTCGTCGATGTGCTCGATGCCGATGCACAGGCGAATCATGTCCGGCGTGACCCCGGCGGCCCGCTGCTCCTCCTCGTTCAGCTGGCGGTGCGTCGTCGAGGCCGGGTGAGCGGCCAGCGAGCGTACGTCCCCGATGTTCACCAGGCGCTTGAAGAGCTTGAGCGCGTCATAGCACTTGACGCCTGCTTCGTAGCCTCCTTTCACCCCGAAGGAGAGCAGGGCCGAGGGGCGGCCGTTCGTGTACTTTTTCGCCAGTTCGTAGTAGGGCGAGTCCGGCAGGCCGGCGTACTGCACCCAGGCTACGGCCGGGTGGTCGTTGAGATAGCGGGCCACGGCCAGCGCGTTGTCGACGTGGCGCTCCATGCGCAGCGGCAGCGTCTCGATGCCCTGCAGGATCAGGAAGGCGTTAAAGGGGCTGATGGCCGAGCCGGTGTTGCGCAGCGGCACGGTCCGGGCCCGGGCGATGTAGGCCGCCGGGCCGAACGCTTCCGTGTAGACGACCCCGTGGTAGGCCGGCTCGGGCCGGGTGAGCATCGGGTAGCGGTCGGCGTGGTCGGCCCACGGGAACGTGCCGCCGTCGACGATGACGCCGCCGAGCGACGTGCCGTGCCCGCCCATGTACTTGGTCAGCGAGTGCACGACGATGTCGGCGCCGTAGTCGATGGGCTTGATGAGCACGGGCGTGGCGACGGTGTTGTCCACGATGAGCGGCACGCCGTTGCGGTGCGCCATCGCGGCCAGCGCTTCGAGGTCCACGATGTTGCCGGCCGGGTTGCCGATGCTCTCGCAGTAGACCGCCGCCGTCTTCTCGTCGATGAGCCGCTCGAGGCTTTCGGGGCGGTCGTCATCGGCGAAGCGCACCTCGATGCCCTGCTTGGGCAGCATGCCGGCGAAGAGGGTGTAGGTGCCGCCGTAGAGCAGCGGCACGGTCACGATGTTGCTGCCCGCCTCGGCGATGGTGAGGATGGCATAGTTGACGGCGGCGCTGCCGGCGCTGGTAGCCAGGGCCGCCACACCGTGTTCGAGCTGCGCCACCCGCTCCTCCAGCACCGCCTGCGTCGGGTTCATGATGCGGGTGTAGATGTTGCCGGGCACCTCCAGGTTGAAGAGCGCGGCCCCGTGAGCGGCATCGTCGAAGGCGTAGGCGACGGTCTGGTAGATGGGAACGGCGATGGCGTTGGTAGCCTGGTCGTGCTCCCATCCGCCGTGGATGGAGATCGTCTCGTCGTGCATGCGGTTTTCGGTTTGAGGGGGTTATCGGGATGTTCCTCCGGGTTTGCGTCGTTGCCGGAGGCCGAGCGGGTCCTCCGGGTCGATCCCCGGCTTGAAGGGCGTGTGTCGGTCGAGGTCGGTCACGCGGTAGACCAGGCCCAGCCAGTTGTTGAAAAGGGCCTTGGCCGTGTCGCCCCAGGTGTTATCGAGGTGGGGCAGGAACGCGTCCTCGGGGAAGGGCGGCGGTTCGATACCCAGCCGCCGGGCGCGTTCCGCCTCCTCGCGGTACCGGTCGGCGAGGGCGGCGGCTTCGGGGGGGAAGTAGTGTTCGGGATAGGGCGGGTAGTCGTCCCGCTCCCGGCGGACGTAGCGGAAGACCTCGCGCTTGTATTCCTTGAGCAGGCTGTTGGTGTCGTACTCCGGGTGTCCCTGCAGGTAGACGAAGCGCAGGTGGTCCGGGCTGACGGCCATGTGGACGCCCGCCTCGGCGCTTTCAACCAGCACCACCAGCCCCGCCGCCTCGAGCTGTGCCCGCGTGACCTCGTTCCAGCGGGAGTGGGGCACGTCGAACCGCGTGTTGACGTCGGCCAGAAGGGGATGCCGGCCCGTGATGCGGTGCGCGTACACGCCCCATTGCTTGCGGGGCAGCCGCTGCCGGTCGATGCCGTGGAAAACCTTCAGCAGGGCGTGGGTGGCCAGGCAGGAACACAGCACGGAGGTGACGTGCTCGCGGGCCCAGGCGATGACCTCCACGAGCGGCTCCCAGAACGGCTCCTGGTCCAGCAGGGGCCGCGCCACGTTGGCGCCGGTGATGATGAGCGCGTCCAGCCCTTCTTCCTTCAGGGTCTCAAAGTCTTCGTAGTAGGCGTCGAGGTAGGCGCGGGCCTCGGGGGAGCGGGGCAGCCCCGGCACCGTGAAGGGGTGCACGAAGAACTGCACGATCTTGTTACATCCCCCGATGAGCCGCATGAATTGCCGCTCGCTTACCTGCAGGGCCGCGTCGGGCATCATGTTCAGCAGCCCGATGTGCAACTCGCGGATGTCCTGGTGCAGGGCGTACTCCAGCGGCAGGACGTCCTGTCCGGCGTGACGCAGCTGGTCGAAGGTGGGCAGGGGGGAGTGGGCCACGAGCGGCATAGCGGTGTCCTCCGGGAAGCCAGGAGAATACGGCACGGTTGTACCGGCGGAACCCTGCTCGTAGTCGCCGCAGGTAGGCGTGGAACGAATCAGGACCGGCCGGGCTCCACCGGTCTTGCGATGCTTCGGCCCGAAGATACGTATCGCGCTCCGGTCCGGAAGGCGCCGGTCGTTGAAGAGCGCGTAAACTAACCGGTTCGGTACCGCTTCCAGGGTTTCGGGGGCTTTTCAGGCTTCACCCGGGATCGGTTTCGCTCGTCACGCCGCCAGCGACGATGCCCCCGGCCCTATCGATGCTCCTTCGCCCGTGCGTAGATCGTGTAGGGGCCGTAGGCCAGGGGCGGTGGGGGCGCGCCCTCGGGACAGGCGTAACCGGCGGCGTGCGGGCAGAAGGTGCCCAGCGAGGTAAGCCCGATGGCGCGGAGGCTGCTATCCGCCGTTTTGCCGAGCCGGTCGTGCTCGAACACGGCGAAGTCGATCCGGTCGAACAGTTCGGTGAGGTGCCGGCGGGCGGCGGGATTGTTGCCCACGATTTCCCAGTTTGGGGCATAGAGGTGCCAGCCGAGGGGGCGCCCGGGGAAGTAGAGCGGGAAGGTGCGGTCCAGGTAGACGCGGTGTGGGCCTTCCCCGATGACCTCCCGGCTCATCCGGTAGAGGCCGGCCGGGTCGCGGGCGTCGGCCTGCCGGAACGTGAGGAGGGGACGGGCGACGAGGGAGACGGCGACGGCCCATCCTGTGAGCCCGAGGGCCGCGAGCCGGAGGCCCCGGCGGGTCGTCGTGGCGGCCGGGCTCTCGAAGGCGGGGGCGATCAGCAGCGCGGCCGCCGGGGCCAGGTAGGGCAGCAGGTAGAGGACGCGGCCGCTGTAGATGAGCGTCAGGGAGACGAGCACGTAGCCGCCCAGCAGGGCCAGGGCCATCCCACCCGCCCGGCGGACGAGCAAGCCGGCCAGGCCGGCCAGCACCAGCGGGGCCGATGGCAGGAGCACGCCGGCGACGTCGTCCACACGCAGCAGGCGCCGGAGCAGGCCCTGGAGCGGGGCGCCCGTGCCGGCGCTGGAGGCCAGGAACAGGCGGGCGTCCTCGATCAGCATCGCGGCGGTGGGGAGCAGGGGCAGCAGGGCCACGAGGGCGGCCAGCAGACTGCCGCCGGCGAAGGCGCCCAGCCGCCGGGTGACCCCGGCCGGTCCTTCCCGGCGGAGCGCGCCGTGCAGCAGGGGGATGAGTTCGAGCAAGATCAGCGGGTAGAGAATGACGGCCGACTGCCACAGGAGCGGCGCCAGCGCGGTCAGGGCACCGGCCAGGGCCAGGCGAGCCTGCGATCGGTACGGCGGAGCTTCATCCGCACGGCGGAGCAGCAGGCAGGCCGCCAGGGCAGCGGCCATGGCCCAGCCGTCCACCCGTCCCCCCTTGTAGCTCTTGACCATCAGCGGGTCGAGCAGGAAGGCCAGGGCAGTCATGAGCGCGGCCGCCGCGGGGAGGCGCCGGGCCAGGAGCCAGGCGAGCAGGGCCGAGGCCGCCAGGAACGCCCCCAGCAGGGCCGCCAGCCGTGAGCCCGCCGGAGAGCCCCCGGCCAGCCGGTAGCCGGCCTCGTGCACGAGCGGCGCCACGTAGGACCACACCCGGATGGGTCGCCCGGTCGTCGGCGACCACTTCGCCGACCAGGCGCTCTCCGGCTCCAGCACCAGCCGCCCGAAATCGACCTGCTGCACCTCGTCCTGCCATAGCGGGGGCGACGTCGTGAGCGTGAGCAGGTGGACGGCCAGCACGAGGGCCAGCAGGCCGGTCCAGAGGCGCCAGGGATGCCGCATCGTCCAGGGACCGGAGCGGACACCGCGCGCCGGGTGAAGAGGGCCGGAAGGGGCGTTCATGGCAGGCCGGCGGCGTCGGTGGGAGCGGCTTCGGAGGCGGCGGGCAGGGAGGGCGACCGGGGCAGGGTCTCGCGGATGACGGACCGGGGCCGGCGTTTGACTTCCTCGTAGATCCGGGCCAGGTAGAGGCCAATGACGCCCAGGCTGAGCATCAGCAGGCTGCCGATGATTTCCAGCAGCAGGATGACCGTGGTGAAGCCTTCCACGGCCTGGCCCATCCACCATTGCACGAACACCTTCGTACCCAGGACCAGCGCGAAGACCAGAAAGAGCAGCCCCGCCAGGGTGATCAGCTGGAGCGGCAGCGTCGAGAACGACGTGATGGAACGGGTGAAGAAGGCCGCCAGCTTCGGGAAGCTCCACTTTGAGCGGCCCTGCGCACGTTCGGGCACGGAGAAGGGGATCTGGAGGCGTTCGAAACCCATCCAGGCCACCAGTCCCCGGAAGAACAGGTTGCGTTCTTCGAGCCGGAGGAGCTGGTCCACCGCACGGCGGTCCAGGAGCTTGAAGTCGGAGGAGCGTTCCAGGCCGAAGCCGGAGAGCCGGTTCATCAGGGTGTAGAAGGCCCGGGCGCCGAGGCGGTGAAGGAGTTTTTCGTTGCCGCGGTCCATCTTGATCGCCTCCACGACCTCGACCCCGGTCTGTTGCCACAGTTCGATCATACGGGGGATGAGGGCCGGCGGGTGCTGAAGGTCGCCGTCCATGACGAGCACGGCCTGCCCACGGGCCTGTGCGAGCCCGGCCCACAGGGCGGCCTCCTTGCCGAAATTGCGGGTCAGCCGGATCCCGCGCACACCGGTGCGGTCGTCGCAGACCTGCCGGATGAAGGCCCAGGTGTCGTCCTGCGAGCCGTCGTCGACGAAGAGGATCTCGTGCGAGGGTGCGCAGGCCCGAAGGGGCGGCTCCACGGCGCGCAGCACATCCAGCACGCCGGCGCCCTCGTTGTACACCGGTATCACGACGGAAAGCAGGATGGACGGGGAAGGCATCGGGCGGCGGGCGGAGAAACGACGGGACACGGGGGCGGGATCGGCAGGCCCACCGGTAAATATAATGCCCCGAACCTTCATCCGAAGGTCGTTGATCGAAGGGAAAAAACTTCATACCTTCAAAAGCTATTTCGAAGGTGTACCGGGCACACGAGACGGGTTGCATGCGTTGCCTGCGGTCGACATGGGTTTTGCGGCTGGTGGTCCTCTGCCTGGGGGTCAGCCTTTTGCCGGTGCTGCTGGCGCCGGTGGCGCAGGCATCCCGGCCCGTCGCCCTTCCGTTTTCGGACTGGCTCCGGAGCCTGGTGCGCGAGCCGGTCGATGAGGCGTTCGAGCAGGCGCTCGCCCAGGCGGAGGCCCGGCGGCCCCGGTCGCTCCACGCGTTTCTGACGGCGTTCGTCGAGGCCTACGAGGCCGGGCGGGGGGCAGCCGCTGTGGCGGTGGTGTTCACGGGGGAAGCCCTTTCGGCGGAGGCCCTCATCCTGTACCTGCAGCGGCGGTACCAGCGGCTGGTCGGAGAGGGTTTGCTGCCGCGCACCGAAGTGTCGTCGGCGGTTGCCCAAGGAAAGACGTCCGAGCGCTCCGGGTCGCTGCCGGTGTTTCAGCGGGAGCGCCGCTCCGGCGTGGTGGACCGGGTCGTCGCCCCGTGCCGCAGCGGGGCGCTCGGAGCGGAACGCGCCCGGCACCTGTGCTTGTCTGAGCAGCCGCTCGGTCCCTAGCTTCTCTTCCGGCCCGCGCCGGCGGGCCTGCCCGTCTTTTCGTTTGACACCGGTCTCCGCCGGCAGGCGGGCCGGTGATCCCGCGCCGCCGGAGGTCCGGCAGGGCGGTTCACGCAGCTTTACCAATCGTCTCGATATCTGTCATGCAAGGGAACGGGTTTAAGATTTTCGTCACCGTCTTCTTTCTGGTGCTCTGTGGCTACTACCTCTACCCGACGGCCAAGAGCTATTACTACAACCAGAAAATGGCCTCGATGACCGAGGAGGAGCGGGAGGCGTACCTGCAGGAGCATTTTCAGGAGATTCGCAGCGCACAGGAGCGGGCCCTCAAGCTGGGGCTGGACCTGCTGGGCGGGATGCACGTGACGCTCGAGGTGCGCGTCGATGAGCTGATCCGGGCGCTGGCCACCGATACGGACGAAACGTTCAACGAAGTGCTGGCGGCGGCGCGGCAGCGGGCCGTCTCGGGCGACGTCTCCGTCATCGACGCTTTCGTCGAGGAGTTCGAGCGGCGGGATCCGCAGGCCCGCCTCTCCCGCTACTTCCGCAACGAGGAGGCCGGCATCACCCGCCGCTCCAGCAACGCCGAGGTGGCGGACTACCTGCGCCGCCAGGCCGAAGAGGCCGTCGACCGGGCCATCTCGATCGTGCGGGACCGCGTCGACCGCTACGGGGTCAGCGAGCCGTCCATCCAGAAGCAGGGCACGCGGCGCATCGTCGTCGAGTTGCCCGGCATTGACGACCCCGAGCGTATCCGCGGGCTGCTCAAAGGCACGGCCCGCCTGGAGTTCCGCCTCATGGCCGACCCGGCGGAGCTGCAACGGGCGCTCCAGCGCATCATCGAGCATTATGAAACAGGGCTCGACTCCAGCCTCGTCGACACGAGCGCCGTGGCCGAGGCCGACACCACGTTCGACCCCGCCTCCCTCATCGACGAGGACGAAGGGACCGGCAACCGGCTCCTCGATGTGATGCAGCCGGTGGGGCAGGGCGTCATCTTCGGCAGCGTCCTCGAACAGGATACGGCGAAGGTGAATGCCCTGCTGCGCGACCCGGCCGTCCGGGCCATGCTGCCTCCGAACGTGACGCTCATGTACACGGCCTCGCCTCAGGGCACCACACCCGACGGGCACGAGGTCTATTACCTGCTCGGCGTGCGCGAGGAGGTCGAACTCGACGGCAGTGTCATCACCGACGCCCGGGTGGACTTCGACCAGTTCACCAACCAGCCGGAGGTGACGATGACGATGAACTCGGAGGGCGCCCGCACCTGGTCCCGTCTGACCGGGGCTAACGTCGGGCGCAACATCGCCATCGTGCTCGACGGCGTGGTGTATTCGTATCCGACCGTCAACGAGCGCATTCCGAGCGGGCGTTCGAGCATCACCGGGCTGGCCTCGCGGGCGGAGGCACAGGACATCGTGACGGTGCTCAAGTCCGGGGCGTTGCCCGCGCCGGTGGACATCGTCGAGGAGCGCACCGTCGGGCCGAGCCTGGGGCAGGCCTCCATCCGGGCCGGGTTCAACTCGGTCGTGATCGGTCTGCTGCTGGTGGCGCTCTTCATGATCTTCTACTACCGCACCGGCGGCATCGTGGCGGACCTGGCCCTCATCCTGAACATCATCTTCATCCTGGGGATCCTGGCGGCCTTCGGCGCTACGCTGACGCTGCCCGGCATCGCCGGCATCGTGCTGACGATCGGTATGGCCGTCGACGCCAACGTGCTCATCTTCGAGCGCATCCGGGAGGAACAGACCACCGGCAAGACACTCAAGGCGGCCATCGAAGGCGGGTATTCGAAAGCCCTCAGCGCCATCTTCGACGCCAACATCACGACGTTCTTCGTGGGCGTGATCCTCTACTCGTTCGGCGTCGGGCCCATCCAGGGGTTTGCCGTCACGCTCATGGCGGGCATCCTCTCGTCCATGTTCACCGCCATCGTCTTCACCCGCATCATCTTCGACTACCTGGTGATCGAGCGCCGGATGGCCGTCAGCTACGGCTGAGCCGCCGCGGTGCCTCGAAACGACCCCTCCGGTGCTCACCGGGGGCGCACGAACCGGTTACACAGGCCGCTTCGGCGGCAACAAGCATAGAGAAACGTCATGCGTATCTTCGAAAACACCCAGTTTGATTTCATCCGGAGCCGGACGAAGGGATATCTCTTCTCGGGGGTGCTGTTGCTCATCAGCGTCGTCTCGTTCTTCGTGCACGGGCTGGAGCTGGGGATCGACTTCAGGGGCGGCATGGAGTTCGTCGTCGAGAGCGACCAGGAGCTGTCCACCGTCCGGATCCGCGGGATCCTGGCCGATGCGCTGGGGGCGGATCCGGAGGTGAAGACCTTCGGGGAGAACGCGCTGCTCGTCCGGACGCTGGCCGAGGGAGAGATCACCCAGAAGCAGCAGCAGATCATCGAGGCCATTGCCGGGGCCTATCCGGAGGCCAACCCGCGCGTGGTCAAGACGGACATCGTCGGGCCGCGCTTTGCCGAAGACCTCAAGCGGGGCGCCATCTATGCGGTGCTGGGCTCGCTGCTGGTGATCTTCCTCTACATCCTGATTCGCTTCGAATGGCGCTTCGGCGTCGGGGCGGTGGCCGCCCTTTTCCACGACGTGACGATCACGCTGGGCGTCTTCTCGCTGCTGCACGGCTTTCTGCCGTTCTCGCTGCAGATCGACCAGGCCATCATCGCCGCCTTCCTGACGATCGTCGGCTACTCGCTCAACGACACCGTGGTCATTTTCGACCGCATCCGGGAGTACACCACCCTGTTCAAGACGGAGCCGTACGATCAGGTCGTCAACCGGTCGATCAACAACACGCTCAGCCGCACGGTCATCACCTCCGGCACCACCTTGCTCGTCGTGGTGACGCTCTTTATATTCGGAGGCGAAGTGCTGCGCGGGTTCGCGTTTGCGCTGATCGTCGGCATCCTGATCGGTACGTACTCGTCGATCTTCGTTGCCTCGCCCATCGTCGTCGAACTGCGGCAGCAGTCGGCAACCCGCCGGTAAGCAACGTGTCCACTCCTATCAAGCCCGGAGGCCCAATGAACTTTAGCGTTGACGAACGATACAACGCCGTCGTGATCACCCTCAAAGGCAACGTCATGGGCGGCCCCGACGGCGCCAAGCTGCATGAGACGTTGCACGAGCTGAAAGAGCAGGGCAAGACGAACGTGGTGGTGGACCTCTCGAAGGTGAAGTTCATGAACTCGAGCGGGCTGGGGATGCTCATCAGCGGGCTGACCACGATGCGCAACGCGGGCGGCGACCTGCGCCTGGCCAACGTGGCCGACCGCATCCAGTCCCTCCTGGTCATCACGAAACTGATCACCGTCTTCAAGCACTACGACTCGGTGGAAGAAGCCGTGAAGAGCTACGAGGAGGCGTGATCCTTCGGCGGGGCACGGCGTAAGCTGTTCGGGGCGCGCCGGAGGTTCGGCCCGGACGATCCCGCCGAAACACCGGCCGTGAACAACGACGAAGGCGGCGAGGTGGCCCTCGTCGCCTTCTCTTGTGTGCATGCGTTGCGCGTTGAACGTTGCACGTTGAACGTTGCACGTTGAACGTTGCACGTTCGGCGCTTTTTCGAATCAGCATCATTCCGGAGCATCATGCCAGTCACCATCGTCATCGGGAGCCAGTGGGGCGACGAGGGCAAGGGGAAGATCGTCGACCTCTTGAGTGATCAGGTGGACATCGTGGCCCGCTATCAGGGCGGTGCCAATGCGGGGCATACCATCTGCTGGGGCGACGAGACGTTCGTGCTCCACCTCGTCCCGAGCGGCATCTTTCACGAGGGGGTCACGTGTGTGATCGGCAACGGGGTCGTGCTCGATCCGGTGGCCGTCCTCGACGAGATCCGCATGATCCGGGAGCTCGGCTACGAGGTCGAGGGGCGGCTGCTCATCTCGCACAACGCCCACCTGATCATGCCGTATCACAAGCGGATCGAGGCGGCCCGCGAGCAGGCCCGCGACGCCGGCGCCATCGGCACGACCGGCCGCGGCATCGGTCCCGCCTATGTGGACAAGTTCGCCCGCACCGGCATCCGCGTCGTCGACCTGCTCGACCGGGACGTGCTGCGCGAGAAACTCCGGGTCGCCATCGAGGAAAAAAACGCGATCCTGCGCAGCATCTATGGCGCCGAGGAACTGGACGTGGAGGCGATCATCGAGGAGTACGTCGAGTTCGACCAGCTCATCGACCCGTATGTGACGGACACCACGGAATACCTGTGCCATGCCCTGCAGGAGGGCAAGCACATCCTGGCCGAGGGGGCCCAGGGCGCGCTGCTCGACGTGGACTTCGGGACGTACCCGTTCGTCACCTCCAGCCACCCCACGGCGGGAGGCTGCTGCACGGGGCTCGGCGTGCCGCCGACGGCCGTCCGCCGCAGCATCGGCATCGTCAAGGCCTACTGCACCCGGGTGGGCAACGGTCCCTTTCCCACGGAGCTGCACGACGAGACGGGCGAGCGGCTGCGGCGCGTCGGCCACGAGTTCGGCGCCACCACGGGCCGCCCGCGCCGCTGCGGCTGGCTCGACCTGGTCGCCCTGCGCTACACGTCGATGGTCAACGGCTTCACCGACTACGCCATCACCAAGCTGGACGTGCTCACCGGGCTCGACGAGATCAAGGTCTGCGTCCGCTACCGCTACGACGGCAAGGAGACGACCCGCTTCCCCGCCGAGGTGCAGACACTCAGCCGCGTCGAGCCGGTCTACGAGTCGCTGCCCGGCTGGAAGGAGGATATCACGGGCGCCGAGCGGGTGGAGGACCTGCCGGCCGCGGCGCAACGCTACCTGCAGTTCATCGCCGGGTATACGGGGGTGGACATCAGCCTGGTCTCCACCGGGCCCAAGCGTGAGCAAACGATCCACGGCGCGGGGGTTCGTATCCGCGCCGCCGTCTGAGGGGCGGCCGAACCGGGTCCGGGCGGGCGGGTTGAAGGGGAGCAGATGAGGCGCTGCGCCGCGGCCGGCGGTATCCACCCCGTACCCGCGTCGTTTTCCCGTTTCCCAACCCGCCGAAGAGCATGCGAGCCTATCGCATATCCGTCAACCTCAAGCTCGGGCTGATCGTCTTTGCCGTGCTGATCGCCGTGGCGTCGCTGGCCTACACCAACCGGCTGGTGCGGCAACTCGGCGAGCGGGAGCAGTCGATCATGCAGCTGTGGGGGAAGGCCTACGAGCAACTCTCCAAGGCGGCCCAGCCGCAGGAGCTCAACCCCTACCTGCCCGAGTTGCGTGCCCTCGAAGCGTTGCTGCGCCGGTGGCAGGCCGGGGAGGGCGCCGGCCTGCCATCGCCCGAAACGATCGAGCGCTACCGGCGCGCCGTCCTGTGGGCACAGAGCATGCCACAGACGAGCGAGCTCAGTTTCATCACCGACGCCATCCTCGTCCCGAACACGTTCGACATCCCGGCCATCGTGGTCGACGCCGAGACCGGGCGCCCTGTCAACTGGCGGAACGTGCCGGGAGTACCCGATACCCTGTCGATACGCTCTGCGGAGGATTCGCTGCGCCTGATGCACCGGCTCGAAGCGCGTCTCGACGCCATGGCCGCCGCCTTCGAGCCCATCCCCATCCGGATCGACTACGGCGATCAGCGTCTCGAACAGCGCCTCTACTTCGACGAATCGAACCTGGTCAAGCAGCTCCGGGTCTTCCCGTACGTTCAGCTCCTCTTCGTGGGGCTGTTCATCCTGGTCGGTTACCTGGGCTTCTCTTACGTTCGCCGGAGCGAGCAGAGCAGCCTGTGGGTCGGTATGGCGAAGGAGGCGGCGCACCAGCTCGGCACGCCCATCTCCAGCCTCATGGGCTGGCTCGAGGTGCTTCGCCTGCCCGGCCTGCCGCCCGCCGAGCGGCAGGCGGCCCTCGACGAAGTCGAGCGCGACGTGGAGCGCCTGCGACGGGTGGCGAACCGCTTCTCGGACATCGGCTCGTTGCCGAAACTGGAGCGGATGGCGGTGGCGCCCGTGGTGGCCCACACGGCCGACTACATCCGCCGTCGCCTGCCGCAGCAGGGCAAGCGGGTCCGGCTCGAGGTCGACGTGCCGCCCGACCTGCAGGCCCCGCTCAACCCCGAACTGTTCGAGTGGGTGGTGGAGAACCTGCTCAAGAATGCCCTCGATGCCATCGAGACGGACGAAGGCCGCATCGAGGTGCAGGGATGGGGAGAGAACGGCAAGGTGCACCTCGAGGTGCGTGATACCGGCAAGGGCATCGACCGGCGGCAGTGGAAGAACGTTTTCCGGCCCGGTTACAGCACCAAGAAGCGGGGCTGGGGGCTGGGCCTGAGCCTGGCCAAGCGCATCGTGGAGGACTACCACGGCGGGACGCTCACGCTGGCGGCCTCGCGCCCGGGGCAGGGCACCACCTTCCACATCGAACTGCCGGCCGGGCGCTGAGCGGCGGGGTCAGAAGGGGAAGCGGATGCGGTCGCGGAGGGTTTCGGCGTCGCCCGCGATGACGGCCACGAAGATGTCGTCGCGGTGGCGCCAGACGAGCACCTGCCGGGTGCCGAGGTCGTGCAGGTCGAAGTGGTCCTCGCTGGCGATCTGGAGGAGGATGTCGCGTTCGAGCTGGATGCGGTTGCGGTGCTGCTCCAGGAAGGCGTAGTTGAAGGTGTAGATGGTGATCGGCGCCTCCGTCTCGACGTCCTCGAACAGCAGTACCGGGACCTCGGCGCCCTCGACCAGGGCCTGTTGCCCGACGCCGAGGAGCACGGCATCGTCGATGGCGGGGATCGTGACGCGCCGGCCGAGGCGATCCCGGACGTAGCGTTCGGCCTGCTCGGGGCTCGGCGTGTGGAAGGCGGGCTCGACCGAGGCCGCCTGGCGTGCCGCGAGCAGGATCAGGCTGGTCTCCGGCGGTTCCGGAGCCGGCGCGAGCTTCGTGAGGCCGTAGCCCACGAGCCCGGCCGACACGATGAGGGCCGCAGCCACGAGCAGCGGGCGGAGACGACGCCGGAGACGGTGGGCGAACGATGCGGCGGACGCCGGCGTCCGGGCAGCGGGCCGGGGGCGGGCCTCGCCGGCCTCCGGGGATCCGGGCGGGGGCAGGCGTTCCGGCAGGGTCGGGGGGAGCGGTGCCAGTTCGGCCTTCATCAGGCGCTGCAGGGCGTCGGGGAGCCACTCGGCCGGATCGTCGGGGAGGTCGGCCAGCAGCCGGCGTTCGGTTTCGTCGGCGGCGGCGTGCACCATCCGGCTCAGCTGTTGCCGGGCCTCGGCCAGCTGCCGGCAGGCCGTCTCCGGATCCATCTCCAGCACCGGAGCGGCCTCCATGCACGAGAGCTGTTCCACGTCGCAGAGGGTCAGCAGCAGCCGCGGAGTCTCCGGCAGGGTGAAGAAGGCCGCCGGCAGCAGCCGGTCCACCACACGCCGGTTGTGCCGGGCACGGAGGGCCTCCGGCACGGCGGCATGGCCGGCGGGGCCGGTGGTGGACCGGTGGATCTGTAGCATCACGTGCAGCAGTCCCGCTTTCGTCAGGGGAACGGGTGAGGGCGAGGCGGTGGTGGCCCGCCGGAGCGTGGCCGCCACCAGGTCGGCCGCCTCCGTTTCGTCCGCCGTGAGTAGCTGGGCGAATGCGTAGAGGCGCTCCAGGTGCTCCTGATAAGCAGGTGGATAGGCCGTCATGGGTTGCAAGGCTCATGGGCGCCGGAGCGCCCGGTTCAGCGCTCCGGCTCAGACGAAGACCACATTGACCGGAGCGCCCTTTCGAATGCCCAGCAGCTCGGCCGCGTTCCCTGCATTGACGGCGATCTCGAGAAAATCGCTGCTGCCGAAGAGCACCAGCGGTTCGCCGGAAGCCACCTCGCCATAGGTGCGGTGCAGGCGTTGCAGGATCGTGTTGCCCACGAAGCATTTGATGGCGCGGCCGTTGCGGGCTTTCTCGAACGCCTGGCGCGGGATGTTGGTGATGCAGTTGCCGAAGCGGTCCACGTGGACGACCCAGCCCTGGATACCTTCCTCGTCGATGAGGGGGAGGGCCCAGTGCAGCGGCTGGAGTGTTTCGATGGGTGTGCCGACGTCGGCCAGGGTGCGCCCGGCCGTCAGGTGTGCCGCGACCGGGGCGAAGATGTCCCGCCCGTGGAACGTGTCGCTCGGCGAAGGGGTGCGCCAGAAGGCGGGCCGGTTCAGTTCCACGGCTTCGTCGGGCGGGCCGTCGAGCAGCAGGGGGAAGAGGCCGTTGTCGGCCCCCACGAACCAGTGGCCTCCCTTGCGGAGGGCGACGGCCCGGCGCCGGGTACCGACCCCGGGATCGACGACCACCAGGTGCACCGTGCCGTCCGGGAAGTACGGGACCGCGCCCCGGAGCACGAACGCGGCTTCCATGACGTCCTGCGGGGCGATCTCGTGCGTGATGTCGACCATCGTCACCGACGGGTTGATGGACAGCACCGTGCCCTTCATGGCCGGGACGTAGGCGTCGCGCGTGCCGAAGTCGGTCGTGAGGGTGAGCAGGCGAGCAGGAGCAGTCATAGACAGGTTCATCCGGGGCTGGAGGGACACGTTCGGGGCGTTACCCCGGTTTCTCTCCAGCGTTTCAAGGGCGGGAAGGCCGCCCCTGTTTTCAATGATCGTTGAAAAAAGGTGGAACAGCGCCGCATGGCGTCAGTCATAGAGGCATCACCATGGTCGGTGCCGGAGGCCGGGTACGCCGCAGGGGACGGTGCCGGCCCGTGGAAGATACGCCGTTTGGACGATGAGCGAGCAACAGGATCCGCGTTCGAATCATGCCCTGGAGGCGCCCTCGCCTCGTTACCGGGAGGCGCTCGAGCGGTTCGTGCTCTTCTGGGGCGAGATGGCTTCCAACTGGGGCATCAACCGGACGATGGCGCAGATTCACGCGTTGCTCTATGCCTGTGAGGATCCGCTTGACACCGACGAGATCATGGCACGGCTGAAGATCAGCCGGGGCAACGCCAACATGAACCTGCGCTCGCTCATGAACTGGAACCTGGTTCGCAAGGTGCACCAGCCCGGCTCGCGCAAGGATTTCTATACGGCCGAGAAGGACGTCTGGCAGATCACGGCACAGATCATCAAGGAACGCGAGCGCCGGGAGATCAAGCCCGTCAAACAGCAGCTCCGCGAATGCCGGGAGCTGCTCACCGGGGCCCGCGAGGAGGCCTCCTGTGCGGAGCTCGGCACCTATGAGCGTCGGCTCTGCGAGCGCATCGACAACCTGATGGAGCTCATGGAAGTGTTTGAGGGTTTCTCCCGGGCCCTGCTGCCGTTCATTCAGGAACAGAATGCCCCCATGATCCGGCAGTTCATCCAGATCGCAGAGGAGTTCCACAGTACGTCGTCGACCTCCGGTGAGTGACCGCGCCATGCCTACCGGTACACGGGTAATGTTACCGTTCAACGAGGTGCTGCGGGCGTTGCGGGCAATTCATGCCAAGATCCTGCTCGAGCCCGACCGCGTCCGCATCCTGGAGCACATCGCCACCACGGCCATGACGATCTTCCGGGCGGATGCCTGCCGCATCCACCGCTACGACGCGCAGACCGGGGCGTTCCAGCGCGAGGCCAGCGTGGGGCTCGGGGCCGAATGGAAACACCTGCCTCGCCGGGACGGCACGGGGGCCCGGGCGCTGAAGACCGGCAGCCACGTCTGGGTGGACGATCCGGTCCGGCTCAACCCGGTGGTGCGCAAGGCCGGCATCACCCGTTCCGGCGTCTTCCCGCTCCACCCGAAAGGCGCCCGGCCCGTGGGGGTGCTCTACCTGCACTACCGCGAGCATCCCGGTTTCTCGGAAGAAGAACGCGACCTGGTCTATCATTTCGCCTACCACGCCGGCCTGGCGATCCAGCTGGCGGAACTCCGGGAGAGCGACAGGCGCCACATCCAGGACCTGGAGGCCCTGCGCGAGGCCGTCTTCTCCGTCGCCGAGGCCGCCACGCTGCGGGGTGCCCTCCTGCGCGTGGCGGATCGGGCGATGCGGGTGCTCCATGCCGATGCCGCCATCCTGTATCCCTGGGACGAGAACGAGCGCACGCTCGACCGGGAACTGGTCGTCGGGGCCGGGCTCGACATGGACCGTTTCCGCATCGCCCCGCCCCGGCCCAACGGCCTCACCCACACCCTGATGCGGGCCGGGACGCTGGTCGTCGAAAACCTGGCACACCTGACGCCCGAACAGGCGCACCTGGTGGCCAACCTGCGAAGCCACATCATGGAGCCGAACGGCCTGTGCGCCTTCATCGGTGTCGCCCTCCAGGTGGCCAAACGGAGTGTGGGGGTGCTCTATGTCTTTTTCCGGGCACCGCACACGCCGAGCCTGGAGGAACTCAACACGATTCGCATCTTCGGCGAGATGGCGGCCACCCGCATCGAACTGGCCAAGCTCTCCGAGGCGCAGCGCAAGGCCGCCACGGCCGAGGCCATCGCCACGCTCAGCGCCGCCGCCGCCCAGTTTGCCCACAAGATGGCCAACGTCGCCGGCACCGTGCCCATGATCATCGACGACATCGTGCACAAGCTGCGGGCCATCGGCGTCGAGGACGACGGCATCCTGGCCCGGCTGGATCACCTCCGGGAGGACACGCTCGGCCTCATGGAGATGGCCGACCAGCTCCGCCTGCGCGACATCGGCAAACCCGAACCGGTCGATCTGGGACAGGTTGTCGAAAAGGCCGTCAAGGCGGCCCACGTCCGCAGCCTCAACCCGGACCTGCAGGTGCATAACGCGGTGCCCCCGGGCACGACGCAGGTGCTCGCCGCCGAGGTGCTGCTCGTCGACATCATCGTAAACCTGCTCCACAATGCGGCCCAGGCCGGTGCCCGGCGGATCGAACTCTCGGCCAGCCTGCGCCCCGAGGACGAGATGGCCGACCTGCACGTCCGGGATGATGGCTCGGGTATCGCCCCGGAGGACCAGGAAAAGGTGTTCATGCCCCTCTACTCGACCAAGGAGCGCGCCGAGTCGGATCCGCACGGGATCGGGCTGTGGGCCTCCCGTTACCAGATCGAACGGATGGGTGGTGAGATCACCCTGGAAAGCACGCCGGGCGTTGGCACTTGCTTCACGATTTCCCTTCCCGTACCCGGATAACGTATCTTCGGTTGTATCCTGCAGGCCAAATCAAACCGAGGTTCTTGTATGCAGCAAAAAGAGGAAGTGCTTCTGGTCGAAGACGAGCGCGCATGGCAACGCGAGCTGAAGCGTATCCTGGAGGAGGGGGGATATGCCGTGCGCGTCGTGGACAACTACGAGGACGCCGTCAGGGTGTTGAAGGAGCATGCCGTGAAGGTGGCGGTGGTGGACGTGAGCCTCAACCCCGGCGATGCCTACGACCGGCAGGGGCTGGCCGTCATGGCCGAGGCGGGATTGCCGGTGGTGTGTGTCAGCGGATACCTCGGCGAGGAAGAGGTCAAGGCGCTGCTCCGGGACGGCAAGGCCGAGTGGTTCTTTGCCAAGCAGTCGTTTGCCGGCAAGGAGAAGCGCTTCCTGGATGCGGTCGGGTACTCGCTCGTCGTGGCCCGGCACGAGATCAGCGAGCGGTGGCGTATCATCGAGCACCACCTGCTCGCACGCGGCGACTGAGCCGGCTCCGGGAAGGTGCTCCAGAGACGCAAGGAAGCATGTCCACCAGGGAGATCGGGGATCGCGGCGAGGCGCTGGCCGCCGCCTACCTCGAAAAGCAGGGTTATCGCATCCTCGAACGGAATTACCGCTTCGAACGGGCCGAGGTGGATCTGGTCTGTTTCGAACCGGCAGCGCGCTATGAAGAAGGGGGTGACCTCGTCTTCGTCGAGGTGAAGACGCGCACGGGACTCGGCTACGGGCGGCCCGAGGAAGCCGTCTCCGAGGCCAAGCGGCGCAGCCTCATCAAGGCGGCCGAAGCCTATCTGCACGAGCACCGCATGGACGGGATGCCCTGCCGCTTCGACGTGGTGAGCGTGCTCCTCGGCGAGGGCGAGCCGCAGATCGAACACTTCAAGGATGCGTTCTGGAAATTCTGACCCCGGACGGCTTTTTCCGGAGGCCGGGCGCCCGTTCACCCTTCGGCCACGTCGCCCGCCGGGGGCTCGGCGGGTGTGACCTCGACGACGATGGGCTCGCTCATCCCGCCGCCCGGCTGCGACGTCTCGACGGTGAGGTTGAGGCGGGAAGGCCGGGTCAGGTCTCCCGCGCCCAGGTGCACGAGCAGCTGGTCCGGCGCGACGAACTCCGTCTTGCGGGCAATGCCGTTGATGCGCACGACTGACTTGCCCTCTACGAAGTGTTTGCCGTGCACGGTGAGTACCTGATCGCTGCCGCCGGCGGCCACCCGGTCCGGCTCGACCCGGCTGACGACCGGCTTCGGGTAGGGCGGCGGGGTCTGCCGGGTGCGGAAGATCGTGTCGAAGACCTCACCGAGTTTGTCCGAAGCCTGGCGGGAGAACATCCCCACCAGCCCCGAGAGCCCGACGACACCGAAGACGTTCAGCCGTTCGAAGAGGCTCTCGTCGTCGCCGGGGCCTCCGATCGAGATCGCGAGCAGGCCGCCGCGTACGGCGAAGTAGACGATCAGGGCCAGGACGGCACCGACGAACGGCCGCATCACGTACCACCACGTCCAGGAGGCCGCAAAGGTCTTGTTGCCGACGTGATGGGTGAACGAGTTGGCGGCGTGCAGGAAGCTGCCGAAGGCGCCCGCGCACAGGACGAGCAGGATGAGCCGGATCTCGGGGTTGTCCCACGGCGAGGGACGGGCAGGGGGCTCCGGGGTGGCGGCCTGCCGGCGTGCCGGCGGTGCGCCGGAGCGCCGGAGGGCCACGGTGAGGACAGCCGCTGGCCGGATCGTCGTGTCTGCCGGCGCTACCTGCGCCGTGTCGGCCTGCGCGGGCACGCCCGCCGCACCGGTCGGCGCGGCCGGCCAGAAGCGCACCATCAGGAAGAAAAGCGCCACCGGGAGAGCGGCCAGGTAGAGCCCCAGCAGGAAGATTCTGATCCTGTAGCCGGGCGGCTTTTTCGGTTCTTCCAGGTCCTCGGAAAGAGGGGGCTCGGATTTCGGGGAGGCGGGCAGGGAAGGACGAGCATCGTTCATGGGCAGAGGCGAGGCAACATCCGTTCGCCGGTTTTCTTTCGTCGGGGGAAGGGTTACGGGCGCTGCAGGTCTGTCCTAACTATCGCTTTGTGCGGATAAAAACAAGGGCTTGTGCCGGAAGCGGCGGGAAAAGGGTTCCGGCTACCTGCTTCCGGGGTGGAGAGGACGGGTCGGAAGGTGGGAGGCGGCGTTCGCATAGAACTTACGCGGTTGAGCCCTGCTCAGTGGTATACCCTGAACTCGATCCGGTGCCGGGACACCGCCGCTCCTTCCGGCGGAAGTCGTATCTTCTCCGGTCCTTCTTTTCATTGCACGCGGTTCATGTCGTTCGAACTTCATCATGCGCACCCGTGGGACGTTTCGCCGGAAGAGGCGGTGGCCCTGCAACGCCGGCTGGCGGCGCAGGTCCGGGCCGTACCCCTCGAAACGTCGCCGAAGACCATCGCCGGGCTGGATGTGAGTGTCCGGGGGGACCGGGTGCAGGCGGCCGTCGTCGTGCTTTCCCTGCCGGAGCTTACCGTCGTCGACACGGCCGTCTGGGGTGGGCCGGTGACGTTCCCCTACATTCCCGGATTGCTCAGCTTTCGTGAGATCCCGGCCGTCCTGCCGGCGCTCGAACGCCTGCGCGTCTGCCCGGACGTGTTCATGACCGACGGCCAGGGGGTTGCCCATCCGCGCCGGCTGGGCCTGGCGGCCCATCTGGGCGTCCTGCTCGAACGGCCCGTCTTCGGCGTTGCCAAGACGCGGCTCTGGGGCACCCACACCGCCCCCGGGCACGAACGCGGCGCGACGGTCCCCCTGCTGGATGACGACGAAGTCATCGGCGCCGTCGTGCGGACGCGGGCCGGCGTCAAACCCGTCTACGTGAGCATCGGTCACCGCATCACCCTGGAGGAGGCCGTCCGCCTCACGCTGGCCTGCGCCCCGCGCTACAAGATCCCTGAACCGACACGGCGTGCCCATCACCTGAGCCGGGCCGGTTTTTAAGGTATTGTTCGCAAATGTTTAGGATATTGTTAGCGGAACCGCCGTATCTTGGACCGGCCGCCTGATGCCCTTCCGGTGCTGGATTTTCCGGAGAGGCGGGGAAGAACCGGCGGGTGTGAACGTTTTCCAGGTATTCCACAAAAAGGGATTTTCATGCGTGTTTCGACCATAGCGCCCCCTGAGGGCAAGCTGCTCGTGCTGTTGCCCGGTATGGGCGCCGTTGCCACCACCTTCATCGCCGGCGTCGAGGCCGTGCGGCGGGGGATGGCCAAGCCCATCGGCTCGCTCACCCAGATGCAGACGATCCGCCTGGGCAAGCGCTCCGAGAACCGCAACCCGCTCATCCGCGACTTCGTGCCGCTGGCGCCGCTGGAGGACCTGGCCTTCGCCGGATGGGACGTCTACCCGGATGACGCCTACGAGGCCGCCGTCCGGGCGCAGGTCCTCGACCCCCGCCACCTCGAGCCGATGGCCGACTTCCTCCGGAGCATCAAGCCCATGCCGGCCGCCTTCGAGAAGGCGTATGCGAAGAAACTCGACGGCTCGAACGTCAAGCAGGCGGCCAACAAGTACGAACTGGCCCGGATGCTGCGCGACGACATCCGCCGCCAGCTCGACGAGACCGGGGCGACCCGCGCGGTGATGGTCTGGTGCGGCTCCACCGAGGTCTATCTTCGCCCGGCAGCCTGCCACCAGAGCATCGAGGCCTTCGAGGAAGGCATGCGCAACAACGACCCGGCCATCGCGCCCTCGCAACTCTACGCCTATGCCGCCATCATGGAGGGCGTCCCGTACGCCAACGGCGCGCCCAACCTCTCGGCGGACGTGCCCGCGCTCGAACAGCTGGCCCTTGAACGCGGTGTGCCCATCGCCGGCAAGGACTTCAAGACGGGCCAGACCCTCATGAAAACCATCCTGGCCCCCGGCTTCAAGGCCCGCATGCTCGGCATCCAGGGCTGGTTCTCCACCAACATCCTGGGCAACCGCGACGGCGAGGTGCTCGACGACCCGGAAAACTTCCGCTCGAAGGAGGTCACCAAGTCGGGTGTGCTCGACACCATCCTCCAGCCCGACCTGTACCCGGACCTCTACAAGGACCTCTACCACAAGGTCCGCATCAACTACTACCCGCCGCGCGGCGACGCCAAGGAGGGCTGGGACAACATCGACATCTTCGGATGGCTCGGCTATCCGATGCAGATCAAGGTGGACTTCCTCTGCCGGGATTCCATCCTGGCCGCTCCCATCGTCCTCGACCTGGCCCTTTTCCTCGACCTGGCCGGCCGGGCCGGCAAGAAGGGCATCCAGGAATGGCTCTCGTTCTACTTCAAAAGCCCGCACGTCGAGGAGGGGCACGTGCAGGAGCATGACCTGTTCATCCAGCACTTCCGGCTGAAGAACACCCTCCGGGTCATGGGCGGCGAAGAGCCCGTCACGCACCTTTCCGAAAACTACGAATACGAGCAGTACGACCACTGAGCCGGAGGACTTCATGCCGGAGAAACCACGCACGGGCGTCATCCTGGCGGCGGGCTTCGGCTCGCGCCTGCGGGGCGTCTCAAGCGAGACATCGCTCAAGCCGCTCACGCCGGTGGCGGGGCGCCCTCTGCTCCTGCGCACGCTCGACAGCCTGGCCGTGGCCGGCTGCCGGCGAGCTGTCGTCGTCCTGGGTCACGGCGCAGAGGACGTGCGGGACGCCGTCCGGGCCGCCTACGACGGCCCCCTCGAACTGTCGTTCGCCTTCAACCCGCACTATGAGTTGAAGAACGGTGTCTCGGTGCTGGCGGCCCGCCCGTTCGTCGAGGGCACGTTCCTGCTCACCATGGCCGACCACGTCTTCGGGGACGAGGTGATGGCGCTGTCCGGCGGCCACACGCCCGCTCCGGGCGGGGCCACGCTGCTGGTCGATTACAAGCTCGACGCCATCTTCGACATGGACGACGCCACGAAGGTCCTCGAACGGGAGGGCCGCGTCGTGGACATCGGCAAGGCGATCCCGGAATACAACTGCATCGACACCGGGGCCTTCGTCTGCACCGAAGGGCTCCTGGATGCCCTCGAAGCCGTCTATGCCGCGCAGGGGGATGCCTCCCTCTCGGACGGCGTCGCCCGCCTGGCCGCCGAAGGCCGGATGTACGTGCTCGACATCGGCGACGGCTTCTGGCAGGATGTGGACACCCCGGCCATGCTCCGCCACGCCGAAACCATTCTCGAACAGCGGGAGCGGATCGGGGTGGACGGGTAACGAAACGCCGAACCGGAAACGAAAGGCACCGGGCGACGGAACTCTTTCCGGCCGTCCCGGTGCCTTCAGCGTTTTCAACACCAGCCGGAACGCGATATGGACAAAGTGCGCAAGTCGGATGCGGAGTGGCGGGCGCTCCTCGATGAGGAGACGTACCGCATTACCCGGCAGAAGGGCACCGAGCGGGCCTTCACCGGGCGGTACTGGGACCACAAGGAGAAGGGGCTGTACCGCTGCGCGTGCTGCGGGGCACCGCTCTTCGACAGCCGAACGAAGTACGACTCCGGCAGCGGCTGGCCGAGTTTCTACGCGCCCGTGGCGCCCGAGCGCGTGGCCACGGCGGAGGACCACAGCCTCTGGATGCGGCGCACGGAGGTACTCTGCGCCCGGTGTGACGCCCACCTGGGCCACGTCTTCGACGACGGCCCGGCGCCGACGGGGCTGCGCTACTGCATCAACTCGGCCGCCCTCCGCTTCGAGCCGGAAGACGGATCCGGCGAGGCCGCCTGACGCGCTCGACGAGGACGGTTCGCTCAGCCGGTGAGCCGGGCGTCGAGGACGATCTCCGCGCCGGCGAGCACCTTCGAGACAGGACAACCTTTCTTGGCGGCTTCGGCTTTCTCGCGGAACGTCGCCTCGTCGATGCCCGGCACGTCGGCCTCGGTGTGCAGCTCGATCTTCGGGATGTGGAAGCCGCCCTCGGGGTGCTTTTGCAGGTGGACCCGGGCGGTCGTATGGACACGGCGGGGCGGGTGGCCGGCCTGGGCGAGCCCGTGCGAGAGCGCCATCGAGAAGCAGCCAGCGTGGGCCGCGGCGATCAGTTCCTCGGGATTGGTGCCCGTGCCTTCCTCGAAGCGGGAGGCGAACGAATAGGCACCCTCGAAGGCGCCGCCGCCGAATTTCATGGTTCCTTTTCCGGAAGGCAGGTCGCCTTCCCAGACGGCTTCGGCTGTGCGAACAGGCATGGTGAATCGTCGGGTTGTTTTCTGGATGAATCGGCTCGCGCGCAATATAGTACCGGGCCGGGAAAGTCGGTAGACGGGCAGGTAAAGCCCGGCTGCCGGCAACCCGTTCGGAACGAAGACCGCATGCCTGCACACAATCTTTGAAGATCCCTGCCCGGGCGCCGTCGTACAAACGCGGCGACGTGGTGGGTCTTTTCGCCATTATCCACTACGTACCACGCCCTACGACCGCCCGGCCCGATCAACCCAATGCGAGCGCGCTATGGAACCCCCCCGCACGGTAACGGAAACGACGAAGCCGGTCGACGGCACTCCGGCCGTAGAACGGACCGAACTCAAACCAGCCCTCAGCCCGGCCATGCGTCTGGCCTTCCGCCTGGTGCAGTGGCTCGAGCGCATCATTGTCAAGTACTCTCCCCACGGCAACGCCACCTTCTTCGACCCGGACGAATTTCCCTGGGCCCGGCATCTGGAGGCCAACTGGCAGGTGATCCGGAAGGAGCTCGACGCCGTTCTCGAACACCAGGAGGCCCTTCCCAACTTTCAGGACATCTCGAAGGACCAGCGCTCCATCACCCGGGACGACAAGTGGAAGACGTTCTTTCTCTACGGCTACGGGTACAAATCCGAGGCGAATGCGGCCCGTTGCCCGGAGACGACGCGCCTCGTCGAGAGCGTGCCGGGCATGCTGACGGCGTTCTTCTCGATCCTGGCGCCCGGCAAGCACATCCCGGCGCACCGGGGGCCGTACAAGGGCGTCCTGCGCTACCATCTGGGCCTGCTCGTGCCGGAGCCGAAGGAGAAGTGCCGCATCCGCGTCGGCGACGACGTCCGGCACTGGGAGGAGGGCAAGGGACTCCTCTTCGACGACACGCACGACCACGAGGTGTGGAACGAGACCGACGGCACCCGCGTGGTGCTCTTCATGGACGTCGAGCGCCCGCTCCGCTTCCCGGCGTCCTGGCTGAACAAGCTCATCATCAAGCTCATCAAGTACTCGCCCGTCGTGCAGTCCGCCCGGAAGAACGAGCAGAAGTGGGAGATGAGCTTCGAGGACGTGATGAACCGGGCCCGCTGAATCGCGGTGTGCGTTCACCGTTGAACGTTGAACGGTGAACGTTGAGCGTTTAACGTTGAACGTGCAACGCGACGCATCAACGTCCGTTCGTCGGGGCGGCGTGGCGTTCGGGTTTCCAGGAGAAGATGTAGTCCACGTCCTCGTGGGCGACGGCCGTTTTCGTCAGCCGGAGGGGGCGGAACGTGTCCACCATGACGGCCAGTTCCTCGGTGCGCTCTTTCCCGATGGACGCCTCGACGGTGCCGGGGTGCGGCCCGTGCGCGATGCCGCCGGGGTGCAGGGTGAACGAGCCTCGCTCGATGCCGCGCCGGCTCATGAAGTCTCCTTCGGCGTAGTAGAGCACTTCGTCCGAGTCGATGTTCGAGTGATTGTAGGGGGCCGGGATGGCCTCGGGGTGGTAGTCGAACAGGCGGGGGACGAAGGAGCAGATGACGAAGTTGCGCCCGGCGAAGGTCTGGTGGACCGGCGGCGGCTGGTGAATGCGGCCGGTGATGGGCTCGAAGTCGTGGATCGAAAGGGCGTACGGATACATGTAGCCGTCCCAGCCGACGTAGTCGAACGGGTGATACCGGTAGAAGAGCCGGTGCAGGTAGCCGTGCTTGGCGATGCGGACTTCGAACGCCCCTTCCTCGTCGATGGTGATGAGCTCCGAGGGCGGGCGGATGTCCCGCTCGCAGAAGGGGCTGTGCTCGAGGAGCTGGCCGAACTCGTTCCGGTAGCGTTTCGGGAAGCGTACCTCCGAGAAGCTCTCGATGATGAGCACCCGGTTGCGGATGCCGGGTTTGAACCGCCAGCGGTGCGTGATCGTGCGCGGGACGTGCACGTAGTCGCCCTGCGAGAATTCGAGCCGGCCGAAGGGGCTCTCGAGCACCCCCTCGCCGTCGTGGATGAAGACGACCTCGTCCGCGACGGCGTTGCGGTAGAAGTAGTCCATCTCCGCCGTGGGTTCGGCCAGGGCCAGGCGCACGTCCTCGTTGCCCATGATGTAGCGCCGGGCGGTGAGCCAGTCCCCGCTGCTCTCGACCTCGAACCCCTTGATATGGCGGTGGCGGAGGGTGTCCAGGTCGGTATAATCCGGGGCGAAGGGGATCGGGTCCGCGATGCGCTCGACGACGGTGGGCGGGTGGAGGTGGTAGGCGATGGAGGCGATGCCGCTGAAGCCCTCCGCGCCGATCACCTCTTCGCTGTAGAGGCTCCCGTCGGGTTTGCGGAACTGGGTATGCCGCTTGTGCGGGATGGCGCCGAGTCGGAAGTAGTAGGGCATGGCGGTGGCGGGTTTGGGTTCAGAGGTTGCCGCGCCGGGCCTGTTCGCGCTCGATGGCTTCGAAGAGCGCCTTGAAGTTGCCCTTGCCGAAGCTGCGCGCGCCCTTGCGCTGGATGATCTCGTAAAAGAGGGTCGGGCGGTCCTCGACGGGCCGGGTGAAGATCTGAAGCAGGTAGCCCTCGTCGTCCCGGTCGACGAGGATGCCCAGCTCCTGCAGGCGGTCCACCGGCTCGTCGATCTTGCCGACGCGGTCCTGCAACTCGTCGTAATACGTGGTCGGGACGTAGAGGAACTCGACGCCCCGGTTGCGCAGGGCCGTGACCGTCGCGAGGATGTCGTCCGTGGCCATGGCCACGTGCTGCACGCCCGGGCCGCCGTAATACTCGAGATACTCCTCGATCTGGCTTTTTCTCCGTCCCGGTGCCGGTTCGTTGATCGGGAATTTGATCCGTTCGTTGCCGTTGGCCATCACTTTCGACATCAGGGCCGAGTACTCGGTCGAGATGTCCTTGTCGTCGAACGAGATCAGGTTCTTGAAGCCCATCACGCGGGCGTAGAAGTCGACGTACCGGTTCATCTCGCCGAGGCGGACGTTGCCGACGCAGTGGTCGACGTACTTGAGCCCGACCGGTTCGGGGCGCCAGT
This sequence comes from Rhodocaloribacter litoris, assembly GCF_011682235.2. Classification (NCBI taxonomy): domain Bacteria; kingdom Pseudomonadati; phylum Rhodothermota; class Rhodothermia; order Rhodothermales; family Rhodothermaceae; genus Rhodocaloribacter; species Rhodocaloribacter litoris. The sequence goes on from NZ_CP076718.1 coordinate 3,904,841, forward strand.
GCGGGTTGTTCCAGGGCTCGAAGCCGGGCATGAAGAGGCCGTGGTAGTCCCGCCGTTCGACGAAGGAGTGGATCGTGTCGCCGTAGGTGGCGATGGCCGCGACGACGATGCGGCCGTGCGCGTCTTCGAGCACCTCGGGCTCCCGCACGGGCCGGGCACCGCGCCGGACTGTTTCCTCGAAGGCGTACCGGGCGTCGTCGACCCACAGCGCAATGTCCCGGATGCCGTCGCCGTGGCGGCGGACGTGCTCGGCGATGGATGAATCCGCCGTCAGCGGGGCCGTGAGCACGAAGCGGATCTTGCCCTGCTGGAGCAGGTAGCTGGCCGCCTCCCGGTGGCCGGTCTCCAGCCCCCGGTAGCCGATGATCTGAAAACCGAAGGCACTCTGGTAGTAGTAGGCGGCCTGCTTCGCGTTGCCCACATAGAACTCGATGTAGTCGGTCCCGTTGATCGGGAGAAAGTCGACTTCGGAGGGGCGATGAGCGGGGGAGAGGACGGGCGTTTCGGCCATGACCATGTGTGGGATTGGGTGAGACGGAGCACGGGCTTGACCGGGCCGGCGGAAACGACTACGCCGATGCGGATTCCTGACAAAAAGCGCTTCCGGCCACCTGGTTTACACCGATCAGGCGGCGTTGCGTTCCGGTCCGGCGTATTTGTGAAAAATTTGGGTGTAAGATAGTTTTTTCAGAATAAAAATGTCAATAACCTGCTTTTTTACGAATAATATTTCCTTTTAGAAGGAAATGTGCGAATGTGGTGTATACATGCGGGAAAGGGGGGAGAGGCAGCGGGAAACAAAGGCCGCCGGCAGGCATCAGCAAGGCCACCCGTTTCAGGGGGAATGCTCGTGGGGGCCATAACCACGTTGCTCGGTGTTTCATGCGACCCTGGCACGTCTTGCACAGCCGTTACCTGCTTCGCCGCTGGTGGATGAACCTGCGCGTGGACCATGTCCGCCTGCCCGACGGCACGGAACTGCCCGAGTTTCACGTGGTCGAGTACCCGGACTGGGCCTGTGTGGTGTGCTTCACCGAGGAGGGACGGCTCGTGATGGTGGAGCAGTACCGGCACGGGATCCGGCGTGCCTGCCTGGAGTTTCCTGCCGGGGCCGTCGATCCGGGAGAGGAGCCGTTGCAGGCGGCCCGGCGCGAGCTGCTGGAAGAGACGGGCTACGCCGCCGACGACTGGATCGGCCTGGGGCGATGTGCGCCCGAACCCAGCAAGCATACGAACTACGCACACCTGTATGTGGCCCGCGCGGCCCGGCCGGTCCGGGCTCCCGCCGGCGACGCAAGCGAAGACCTGCGGGTGTGCCTGCTCGAACCGGAGGACGTCCTCCGCCGCGTGGAGACGGGCGACCTCGTCCACGGGATCCACCTGGCCGCCCTTTTCTGGGCCCGGTCGCTGGGCCTCTTTCCCGGATGAGCCCCGGTGCCTGCAATAATCGGCGGGGCGCCGGCGTTCGAAACGATACCTCGACGGCGTTCCTTAAGCATTCATGACTGCGCAACGCACAACGGTTCTGCGGGCGATCGGGCTCGGGATGATCCTCGGGCTGGCGGCCTGCAACGGGCGGCCGGCCTACGTCGTGTCCCGGTTCGAGCCGGTACAGGCGTCATGGGATACCCTGCGGGTGTCGCTGGCGTTCGGTGTGCGCGGTCCGTTCGGGCGGCTGCGGCCGGCCGTGCCGGACACGACGACGATCTACGTGTTCGACGCCGGTTTCGACACGCTCTACGCCGGTTCGGATCCGGTCATCCCCATACCCGATGCGGAGCTGGGTCATGCCGAGCGGCTGCTCGTGGAGGCCTGCGGCGACTTCGGAAGGTGGCGGGTATGTGAACAACACGCGCTCCGGGCTTCCCCCAAGCGCGTCCGCGTCCGGCATGAGATCGCTTTTCCCGAGGACGAAGCCTATCAGGAGGGCAGCTATGCCTTCGACTTCGTCGTCGAGCGGCAACGCTTCGGGGCGGAGGAATGGGAGCAGATCAACCGCCGCGCTCCCGTCGATGGCTTTCTGACGGCCTACGTGGCCTCCGGCGATCCGGTGCCGGTACGGATCCCGTTCACCCGAAACCGGGGCCGCTTCAACCTGGCCCGCTCCGAGCGGTATCGCGATTTCCGGTATGCGCTCCAGTCCCAGCTTTTCGAAGGAAGGGAAGCCGCCGTTCGCTTCGACATCTACGCCCGCCTGATGGGGGTGGAGGCCCCGGTGGCCTCGGTGGAGAAGCGCATCGTGAAGAAGAGTGAGGACGAGCGGATGGCCGAAGTCGGCCATTTCGTCGAGCAGGCCGCCGGGGAAGTGCTGGCCCGCCTCGGACTGGATGCGACGCGACGCCGTGTCTACGCCTTTGTGGAGTCGTGGACCTACGATCCGGCCCGGCGGCGCTATACCGTGGAGGTTTCCATACAGTGGCGGCGTGGCTGGCTCAGGGGGTGGGACGAGCTGGAAGGCCGCCTCGTCGTGCGTGAGGATGGCAGCGAGGCCGTCTTCGAACCGCACGGGCGCGCCGGCGAGGACGTGATCGTGCTGGATTCCCTCCAGGTACGGGCGGCGCCGCCGCGTGGGCGGGACGTCGAGACCGGCCCGCCGAGGCGGCTGAAGACGTGGTGAGGCCGTCCGGGCCGGGTCGGATTCAGACGAAGAGGGCCACGTCGTCCGCCTCGCCGTTGCGCCGCCGGTCGCCCGGCCGAAAGCCGGAGGCGTCACGCGTCCGGGGTGCCGCGGCGGAACCGGTGCCGGTTGCCCTTCGGGGCGGGCGGGGGAGCCGGACGTGGCGCGAGAGGAGATACATGGAGGCGCCGGCCAGCGACAGGCTCACGGCACCCACCATCCACCGGAACATCGAGGCCGGCGGCCGGGGATCGGGCAGAACGTTTTTCATCTTCACACGCGATAGAACGGAAAGAAAGGACGGGGATACGCATGGTATCGGATGAAGTCCCTGTGAATCAAGGATCATACCACCGTGGAACGGTTGCCGACCTGGTGGCGGCGCTCGACGCGATCGTGTGGAGTCCGGAGGGGGTTGTCGCCGGGTTGTTCGAGACCCCGCGTTCGGGACGGCATCTGGCCCGCCCGGAAGTGGTGGTGGTGGCGGGCAAGGGGTTCGCCGGGGATCACCCGCGCAAGTCGTTCTACCGGGGGGCCTACGTGCCGGGCCGGGAGGTGTCGGCGGTGAGCCTGGAGGTGCTCCGCGTGCTCGGCGTCGATCCGGCGGTCGTGGGGGACAACCTCATCACCGCAGGACTCGACCTGCGGGTGCTGGAGCCGGGCGACGTGCTCGCCGTGGGGGAGGAGGTGCGGTTGCGGCGCAGCGACCGCCCGCACCAGGTATGTACCGTCTTCCGGGATCGCACCAGTCCCGAGGCTTTCGCCGCCATCGGGCAGGGGCGCTACCGGGGCGCGCTGTTTGTCGTCGAACGGGGCGGCCGCATCCGTCTCGGCGATCCGATCCGCCGGTGTGGATCCGGCATGCCGCGCCCCGCCTGAGGGGGCGTCATTGCCCGCGCGGGGGCGACACGGGCGCGGGCGGGCGGATGGGCGCCCGGAGGGTGCCGCCGCCTTCGGGAACGTTGCGAAGGGATTCCGGCGGCATCGGCGGCCGGACGGGGGCGCGTAGCTGCCCCGCGTAGGCCTCTACGGTCTGGGCCAGTTGATCCCAGAACTTCGATGCCCACACCCGGGCGTGCATCTCGATGATCCGGAGTTGCCGGAGGCGATACGGGGTGGGATACCGTTCGGCAAGCGCCTGGAACCGTACCCGGAGCGAATCCAGGTAAGCCCGGTTGGCCCGGGTGAAGCCGAAATAGCCGATGTCTTCGACCAGGGCTTCGTAGGCGCTGTCCCACGGCGTCTTTTCGCCGGGGGCGAGGTCGAAGGTGCCGTGGTCGAAGCGGAAGGTGGCAGCCGGGTCGAAGACGTCCAGGCCGTGCCGGGCCAGCGCTTCGGCGGCCCCGGGCGGCAGGAAGAAGGACACGCGGGCGCCGGCCGCCCGGTCTACGAGCCGGACGTCGCCTTCGAGGGGGACGCCCGCACTGTCCGGGGCCGCGGGCAGGACGATGTGCGGGTTTAAGCGGCGAAAATGGTTGTAGAAGCTGGTCCCCGGCTCGTCCGGGCCCCAGGCGAAAGACTGTCCCGTGGCTTCGAGGGCCCGCAGCAGGTCGCTGAGAAAGAGGCTCTGGCCCGGTTTGAGACGGACCCGCTCGGCCCGCACCGTTTGCGACGTGTCGATGGGGAGCGAGGCCGTGGCGCGGAAGGACCCGTAGAGAGCCGGCACGTACCCGCGGGAGCGTTCTTTGAACGAGCTCTTGCCGGATACCCGTTCGAAACCGTCCGTCAGTCCCCAGATGAAGGCGTCGACCACGTGGGGTTCCGGGAGCGCGGACGCCCCGCCGCTGGTGAGGAAGCTCTGGTAGAGCTTGAAGATGTTGAAGGGGCCGGTATGGTAGGCGGAGAGGCCGGGCAACTCGTGCCCGACGGCGTTGGCGTAGGCGCGCATCAACTCGAAGGCGGGCTCCATGGTGAGGAGCGGGTGCCACTCTTCGTAGACCTTCACGGTGCGCCCGCTGCCGGTCCGGAGCTCGTAGTGTTCGATGCCGTTCTGCCGGAGCAGGTAGGGCATGAGCTGGTAGCGCGAGCGCGCACCGGCGGTCGAGACCAGGTGGTCTTCGTTGAAGGTTTCGACGGTGCCGATCTCGGTGGCGAGCAGGCTCAGGCCGAGCTGGCGGGCCAGGGCGACCTCGTAGGCAAGGTAGGCCGCCTCGCGCTCGCGGGCTTCCCGGACCTGGTTGGCGCGGCCCCAGCGGATCATCAGCGCCCCGCCGGGAATGCCACGGTCCTGGTATTTTTTCGAAAGGCGCCGCGTCTCGGTGGTGCGGAGGCGGTCCACCTCTCGCCAGTCTACCGGTTTGCCCTGCTCGTAGGCCTGCCGGAGGTGGTCCAGAGAGAAGACTTCGAGGGTTTCGTTCGTCCGGCTGTCCAGGACGCGGATCGTGAAGTTGTCGTCGTAGCGTTGTCGGATCTCGTAGAGGTCCAGCAGGTCGTGGAACGCTTCGAGCCGGCGGGCGTGGGCGGCGTGGCCCCGCCCTTCGGCGAGCGACCCGCTCAGGAAGGGAGCATGCAGGCGATCCGGATGAAGATCCAGGTCTTCGAAGGTGAAGACGGCGGGTGCCGGCGCCGGTGCCGGTGCCGAGACGGGCACCGCCTCGATCGTCTGTACCGGGCGCAGCCGCAGCAGCAGGTTGCGGGCCAGCAGGTCCATCCCGGCGAAGATCATCATGCTGGCCGTGAAGAGCACCATGATGAGCAGGCCGAGGTGGACGGTGCGGTTGTTCCAGAGCCGCACGCGCGGATCGGTACGGGGTTCGGGCTGTTCGGAGCCAGAGGTGCGAAAAGGCTCATTCATCTTCATCTGCATGCTGGCGTCACGAAAAGTATGGTGTGCTGGAACCCGGGGCCTGGTGTCCGGGGCCTCGGGGTTGCGGGGCGGGTGCGGGCATTATCGGATTTTTTTCCACGTTCTATATCATGTATTGTCTCCCGGCGTCAGGGCATTACGACGTATCGTGGCGAACGGTTGAAAATCACGGCCGGACGGTCTGTTTTTGCAGGCGGGCCTGCGTCACGAGATGGTGGAACAGCGGGCGCATGGTTTCGGCCATGCGTTCGGGATGGAACTGCACGCCGAGGAGCAGGCCGTCCTCGCTCTCGATGGCTTCGATGACGCCGTCCGGGGCGGTGGCGGCCACGCGGAAGCCGGCACCGACGGCGGCAATGGCCTGGATGTGACGCGTGTTCACCGTCAGCTGATCCTGCCCGAAGAGCCGGTGCAGGTGGGTGCCGGGCTGCAGGACCACCGGGTGAAAGGTGCCCCCGCGCACGGACGAATGGACGAGGGCGCCTTCGACCTGGTGTTGCACGTCGGCGTAGATGGTGCCACCGGCCTCGGCGTTGAGCAGTTGCATGCCGTAGCAGATGCCGAGCACCGGCTTGCGGGTGCGCCGGAACGCCGCCAGGATCCGCCGGTCGTTGCGCAGGCGCTCGGGATCCGTCGGGTCCAGGTCGTCGGGGCGGGTGCCGATCAGCCCGTCGGTGATGGCCGGTCCGCCGGTGATCACGAGGCCGTCGAGCAGGTCCGCGAACGCCTCGACGGCCGCATCCGTCTCCAGCAGAGGGACGATCAGCGGGAGGGCACCGGCCGCCTCGATGGCCCGCACGTAGGCGCGGTGCAGGCGCTGTTCCTCTTGCTCGAAAGACGTGGTGATCCCGATGCGGATGTCCATCGCGCTTTGATGTTTTCGCTGGGGGCACGGAAACAGGGCAAGGCGATCGCCTCGCTCCTGTTGCCACGGGCCTGATCCTGAGATATCGGACGGATGAACCGTGCCGTTCAGGCGCGTTGAGCGGCTGTGCGTGCGTTTTCGGCGAACGTCGTCTCCAGCCAGTCCCGGATGGCGTCGCGTACCTGGCGGAAGGCCGCCCGCCGCTCTTCCTCGGTACCCTCCACGGCCGAAGGATCGGGGAAGCTGTGGTGCAGGATCCGTTTGCGGGCCGGAAAATACGGGCAGCTTTCACGGGCCGCATCGCATACGGTCACCACATAGTCCATGGGCTCGCCGGCATAGACGTCGAGGTGCTCGGACCGGTGCCCCGAGATGTCGATGCCGATTTCACGCATCACCTCGATGGCCAGCGGGTGCACGCGCGTGGCCACGGTGCCGGCGCTGTAGACCTCGTAGCGGTCGCCGTGCAGGGCGCGAAGTAACCCCTCGGCCATCTGGGAGCGGGCGGAATTGTGCGTGCAGACGAAAAGGACGCGTTCTCTGGACATGAAAAAGGCCGGTCGACGAACGCCGGCGATAAAAATTTGCAATTCGGAGGACGGTAAGGTGCCGGAGCGGTTGTATTCGTCCGGGAAAAGTTAGTACTTGTCTCCCGGAGATCAAAGCGGGTGCCGGGACGTTTTGTGCTCTGTCGATCGAGTGGTATGCAAACCGGCCCGCAGAAAAAGGTTAAGGACGGGCGTTCATGGCGGATCTGCGTGGCAAGACGCTGTTCATCACCGGGGCGAGCCGGGGGATCGGGAAGGCCATCGCCCTGCGTGCCGCGCGGGATGGTGCCAACGTTGTCATTGCAGCCAAGACGGCCGAACCCCATCCGAAGCTGCCGGGGACCATCTACACGGCGGCGGAGGAGGTGGAGGCGGCCGGCGGCCGGGCCCTGCCGCTCGTGGTCGACATCCGTTTCGAGGACCAGATCCGTGCAGCCGTCGACCGGGCCGTCGAGGCGTTCGGTGGCCTCGATATCCTGGTCAACAACGCGAGCGCCATCTACCTGGCCGGAACGCTGGAGACGCCGCTGAAACGTTTCGACCTCATGTATCAGGTGAACGTGCGGGGCACCTTTGCCTGCTCACAGGCGTGCCTGCCGTACCTGAAGGCGGCCGCCAACCCGCATATCCTCAACATTTCGCCGCCGTTGAACATGGAGCCCCGGTGGTTTGCGCCGCACGTGGCCTATACGATCTCAAAGTACGGCATGAGCCTGTGCGTGCTCGGGATGGCCGAGGAGTTCCGTCCCGACGGCATCGCCGTGAACGCCCTGTGGCCGAAGACGATGATCGCGACGGCCGCCGTGCGCAACCTCCTCGGCGGCGAGGCGGCGATCCGTCACGCCCGCAAGCCGGCCATCGTGGGCGAGGCGGCGCATCGCGTGCTCACGCAGGATAGCCGCTCCTGTACCGGCCGGTTTCTCATCGACGAAGACGTCCTGCGCGAAGCCGGCGTCGAAGACTTTTCGGGCTATGCCGTGGATCCGGACTGCGAGCCGATGCCCGACCTTTTCCTTTAACGTCCCCACAACCCAACCCGTTTTGAGGCAACCCTATGGCCCCACAGATCGGAGAGATCAGAGCCGCCGTCAAAGACTACATCCTCGACGAGTTTCTGCCGGGGGAGGACCCCGACGCCCTCACCAGCGATACCCCGCTCATTACCGGCGGTATCCTCGATTCCATCGCTACGGTGAAACTCGTCGGCTTTCTGGAAGATCGTTTCGGTGTGCGGTTCCACGCCCATGAGATGAGCGCCGACTACCTCGACACCCTGGACGACATCGCAAACGTCGTCGCCTCGAAAATGTAAGTCCATGAACCAGCTCCACCAGCTTCTGGTCCAATCGGCAGAACGCGCTCCGGAGCGCATCGCCGTAGAGGATCCCTCCCGGGATGTTCGGATCACCTATGCCGGGTTGCATCGTGCCTCGGACCGGCTCCGGGACCGGCTCCTGGATCTCGGCGTGCAGCCCGGCGATCGCGTCGGGCTCTATGCCCCCAAGTCCATCGGTGTGGTGGCGGCGCTTTTCGGGGCGCTCAAAGCCGGGGCCGCCTATGTGCCCGTCGATCCCGGGGCGCCGCCGGCCCGCAACGCCTTCATTTTCAAGGACTGTTCCGTCCGGGCCGCGGTCGTGGAGCGCTCGCGCGTGGAAGGGCTGGAGGCGCAGTACGAGGGGGAAGGTCCCGAAGCGGTCGCTTCCCTGGACGAGCTGGATCCTTTCGGTGAAGACCTGGTGCTCCTGCGCATGCCGCCGCAGCCGATTCCGGTGCCGGATACCGACAACCTTTCCTACATCCTGTATACCTCCGGCTCGACGGGTAAGCCCAAGGGGGTCATGCATACCCACGCCAGCGCCCTCAGCTTCATCGACTGGTGCTCCAGCGTCTTCGAACCCGTTCCCGAGGACAGGTTCTCTTCCCACGCTCCCTTTCACTTCGACCTGTCGATTCTCGATCTCTATGTGCCGCTCAAGCACGGGGCGACGCTGGTGCTGATCGGCGAGGACCTCGGCAAACAGCCGGCCGAGCTGGCCCGCGTCATCGCCGAGCGTGGCATCACGGCCTGGTACTCGACGCCGTCGATCCTGCGCCTGCTGGTCGAGTACGGCCGGATGGAACAGCACGACTACGGCGCGCTCCGCATCGTCAACTTCGCCGGCGAGGTCTTTCCGGTGAAGCACCTCCGGGCGCTGACCGCGTACTGGCCCCATCCCCGGTATTTCAACCTGTACGGTCCCACCGAGACGAACGTGTGCACCTATTACGAGGTCGAGTTGCCCGTTCCCGAAGACCGTACCGAACCGTATCCCATCGGCTATGCCTGTTCGGGCGATGTGTGCCGGGTGGTCGATGAGCACTATCGCCCGGTGCCTGCGGGGGAGGAGGGGGAGTTGATCGTCAGCGGCGGGTCCGTCATGCGGGGCTACTGGAACCTGCCGGAACGCAACGCGACGGCTTTTCACGTCGATCCGGATGGTACGCGCTGGTACAAGACCGGGGACGTCGTACGCGATGCCGGCCAGGGCTGCTACCTCTTCGTCGGGCGGCGGGACCGCATGGTCAAGCGCCGGGGCTACCGCGTCGAGCTGGGCGAGATCGAGGCCGCCCTCTACCGGCACCCGGCCGTTACCGAAGCGGCCGTCGTGGCCCTGCCGGATGAACAGAACGGGGTACTCATCAAGGCATTCATGAACTGGACGGACGAAGCCAAACCCTCCATCATCCGCCTCAAGCAGTTCTGCGCCGACAACCTGCCCCTCTATATGATCCCCGACCGCTTCGTTTTTCTCGATGCCTTACCCAAAACCTCGACGGACAAGATCGACTACCAGCGCCTCAAGGCCATGGCGTGAGGCGCCGCCCCGCCGTGTTCCTCGTCCGTTGCCCGTTCAGCCCGCCTTTTCCCATGGATTTCAACCTGAGTGAGGAGCAGCGCGTACTCCGAAACGAGATCATCCGTTTCGCCCGGAAAAACCTGAATGCCGGCGTCATCGAGCGGGATCGCAGCCAGACGTTTCCCCGCGACCTCTGGCTGAAGTGTGGTGAAATGGGTCTGCAGGGGTTGCCCGTTCCCGAACGATACGGCGGGGTGGGCCTCGATCCGCTTTCGACGGCCATCGCCCTGGAAGCCTTCGGCTATGGCTGTGAGGACGGGGGGCTTGCCTTCTCGATCTGTGCCCATCTGCTGGCCTGTGTGATCCCGGTATGGAAGCACGGGAGCGAGGCGCAGAAGGAAAAATACCTGCCGGGGCTCACCAGCGGAACCCTGATCGCCGTCAATGCCATGTCGGAGCCGGGCTCCGGGTCGGATGCCTATGCCATGAAGACGCGCGCCGTACGCGAGGGAAACGGCTATCGTATCAACGGGACGAAGATCTGGAGCACCAACGGTCCGGTGGCCGACCTGGCCGTCGTCTACGCCGTGACCGATCCGGAGAAAGGCTATTACGGGGGGATATCGGTCTTTCTCGTGGAAAAGGACACACCGGGCTTTGCACCGGGGCAGAAGTTCGAGAAGATGGGGCTGCGCACCTCCCCCATCGGCGAGATCGTGCTCGAAGACGTATGGGTGCCGGAGGAGGCGATGCTCGGCGGTCCGGGGGCCGGTACGCTCATCTTCACACAGTCGATGGAGTGGGAGCGGGTCTGCATCGGGGCCATGCACTGCGGCACGATGCACCGGCTGCTGGACAAGGTCGTCGCCTACGCCCGCACGCGGGAAGCGTTCGGGCAGAAGATCGGCAAGTACCAGGCCGTCTCTCACAAGATCGTGGACATGAAGATCCGGCTGGAGGCGGCCCGCCTGCTGGCCTACAAGGCCGCCACCCGCCTCGACAAGGCCCGGGACGTTGCCGTCGACGCCTCGGTGACCAAGGTGTTCGTCAGCGAGGCCCTGCTCCAGACGGCCCTGGACGCGGTGCAGATCTACGGCGGGAACGGTTTCATGACCGAGTATGAGGTCGAGCGCGTCCTGCGCGACGCCGTCGGCGGGAAGATCTATTCGGGGACGAACGAGATCCAGCGCAACATGCTGGCCAAGTGGCTCGGGTTGTAGTCCGGAAGCACGAGAGCCCGAACCATGGTGCCCCGCAGGGCGTAGTGGCTGTCCAGCATACGCAATACGGAAACTGCATCATGTCCCGCCCGGTGATGTCTTCTTCTCCTACCCCGTCGACGCCCGAGATCCGCACGTTGCGGCCGCGCACCACGCGCCTGCTCCTGCTGGCGGCGCTGCTGCTGGCGCTGGCCCTCTCGGCGTGGGCCGCCCATCTTTACGTCTCGACGGCGAACGACGCGGACCTGCAGCGACGCATCGAGACGCTCCGGCGAGACGGCCCGCCGGCCGGCTCCGCGCCGGAAGGCACACAGGCACCGGCTCCCTGAGGCGTTCCGCACCTACCCGTGTGCGTCGTCAAGGGCGAAGGCACAGGGTCCCGGGCGGGTGATCAGGACCTGGGCCCGCTCCGTGTGCCCGGGAAAGCGGGCCAGGTAGTCCCGTTGCCAGGTGCGTGCGAAGTCCGCCGCCTCCGCTTCGGGGACGAGGGCCCATACCGCCCCGCCGAAGCCGGCGCCGAAGGCCGAGGCCGCCACGGCCCCGAGATCCCGGGCCGCACGGGCCAGATGGATCGTCTCGGGGACCTGGTTCCCCAGGAGCCGCTCGGCCCGGGACTGCGATTCCGCCGCGACCTGCCCGAACGTCGCCAGGTCGCCGGCTTCGAGGGCCTCGACGGCTGCCGGCAGGAGGCGCCGGTCCTCATGAAAGAAGTGTTCGAAGCGGTCGAGCAGGCCGTCGGGGGCGGCCCGGGACGACAGGAGACGGCGCAGGCGGTCGGGGGAAAAGCCTTCCCGTGTGAAGAGGGCGCCGAGGTGGGGGGCGTCGTCTCCGGTGGCGGTGTTCCAGGCCTGTACGATGGCGGCGGCCTGCCGCGCGGCCCGGTTGTAGCGTTCCCGGGCGGCGCCGGCCTTCTCGGCCACGACGCCGCTGGCGGCTACGACGAAGACGTGTGCCGGGGGCATGGGCAGGTCGCGCAGCAGGCGGACGGGGGTGTAGGCGAAGAGGCGCAGGCGGTCCGGCGCCCCGCACAGGATGGCGGTGTGGTCCTCGCTGCCGCCCTGCGTGCCGACGCCGTGTTCGGCCGCCAGCGACCCGAAGGCCCGCCCGCTCTCGACGGCACCGAGGTAGGCCGCGAGCCGGAGGCGCGATGCAAGTACCTGCCGGTAGCGGGGGTGGGCTTCCAGGCCGTTCAGGGCGGAGAGGGCGAGGAAGACGGCGGTGACGAAGGCACTCGAACTGCTCAGGCCGGCGGCCGGCGGCAGGTCGGAGGCAAAGGCGAGGGCGCCGCCGCGCAGGCCCGGCCCGAAGTTTTTCGCCAGGCGCCGGGCCACGGTCCTGGGGTAGTGTTGCCAGTGCCCGGCGACGGGGGGCAGCTCGGACGACACGGGAAAGGAGACGACCTCCCCGGAAGCAGTCGCATGGAGGGTGAGCGTGGCGTCCGGCCCGGCGACGGCGACCACGGCGAAGCCATACGGCACGGCACAGACCAGGCTGCGCCCGCCCGCGTAGTCGGTGTGCTTGCCCAGCACTTCGATGCGACCGGGGACGAAAAAGGCCTCCACCGGCGTCGCCGGTCCCGCCCCGGCTCGCCGGAGCGCCCGTGCGGCCCGCTGGAAGAGGGCGCTCAGGCGGAGCGCCTCCGGCTCGTGTAACCCTGCCGGGAGCAGCCGCTCGATCAGGCAGGCGGTCTCGGTTATTTGTCCAAGCTTCACGGTACGGATGCAATCCCGGGCGGACGTGTGCGTACACCGGAAACGGGCAGGGTTTCCCGGTTTCCCTGCCGTTCACGGGACGATACCACTCCGGAGACCAACGTGCAAGAGACCGTTCTGATAAAGCCGCCTTCCCGTCCCGGCCACCCTGTCGAGCGCTTCGTCCTGCCCGGCGGCGAGGCGGTCACGATACGCCCGATCCGGCCCGAGGATGCCGGGATCGAACAGGACTTCGTGCGGCACCTCTCGCCCGGTGCCCGCTATTTCCGTTTCATGCAGGTACTGGACGAGCTCTCGCCCGAGATGCTCGACCGCTTCATCCACCTCGACTATGATCGCGAGTACGCGCTGATCGCGGTGGTGGAACAGGACGGGCGAGAGGTGGAGATCGGCGTGGCACGCTATGCGGCTCTCGATGCCGACCGCTGTGAGTTCGCCGTAGTGGTGGCGGACGCCTGGCAGCGGCAAGGCATCGGGAGGCGACTGATGGAGCGCCTGATGGAGATCGCCCGCGACCACGGTTTCCGGCAGATGATCGGCCTGATCCTGGCCGAGAACCAGCCCATGCTCGGGCTGGCGGAGCGACTGGGTTTCCGCATCGAGCCGGTTCCGGACGATCTGACCGTCAAACGGGCCGTTCGGGATCTGTGAGGTGCGCGGCACGCGCCATCCGGGGGACTCTCAGACCCGTCCGTAGGAGGCACCGCGCACGAGCGCCGTGGCGATGAGATGGGCCAGGCGGAGCGGTTCGGGCACGTTCGCTTTCCGGCACGAGGCCCGGACGAGGTGGGCGGCTGTCGGCTCGTCGGTGCCGGCCCAGGCCACATACAGCCCGCCGGCGAGGCGCCGGGCTGGCGGCGTGCGGGCAAGCAGCGGGAGCCGGTCGTGAAGACCGGCGGCTTCCAGGGCCGTACCCAGCGTGCTGCCTGCCGGGTTCCGCCGGGTGACGACGAGCACCGGCAGGTCGAGCCGCTTGGCCAGCGCGGTCACGTCCACCAGCGCCAGCCCGGCGATGGAGATGCCGCCGAGAACGATGCCCTGCAGGGCTGCACGCCACCGCTGGCCCCGGATCCATTCGGCCAGGTAGGCCGTCACCCCCTCGCCGTCGATGGGGAACGAGCCGACGGCCACCCCCTCCACGAGGTCGGCCCCTTCCATCATCACGCTCACCAGCGGGACGGTCGCGTCCCGTCGACGGTCGAACGGTCCATCGTCGATGCCGAGGAGATGGGGGCGGGCAGGGGGCATGGTCGGTGCAGATCGGGGGAGGATGGCCGGTTGCAGGCAAAGCATACGGCCCGCGTGTCATTCCGGGCAGGTGGAAGGAATCTTGCGGGCACGACGTGCCGGTCGATGGTGCCGGGGGCGGATTGCAAGAGTCGAACGCATGTTCTAGCTTCCGGCCTCGTTTTTTCCACCAGGACGACGGTTCGATGATCCATCTCGCCATTATCGGAACGGGGGGCATGGCCCACCATCACGCGAAGGTGTTCGGTGCCCTCGAAGGGTGCACCCTCGCGGCGGCCTGTGACATCGACCGTGAGCGGGTAGAGGCGTTCGCCAGAACGTTCGGCGTGCCCGAAACCTACACCGATGTCGATGCCCTGCTCGAACGTGCCCGGGTCGACGCCGTCGTGGTGGCGACGCCCGACCACGTGCATGCCCCGATCGCAATCAAGGCGGCGGCGGCCGGCAAGCACATCCTCTGCGAGAAGCCCCTGGCCCTCAACTACGAGGAGGCGCGGGCGATGGCCGAGGCCGCCGAGCGGGCCGGCATCATCCACATGGTCAACTTCTCGTACCGGCGCAGCCCGGCGCTCCAGAAGGCCCGGGCGCTCGTCGAGGCGGGAGCCCTCGGGCGGATCATGCACTTCTCCGCACACTACCTGCAGAGCTGGCTCGCCTCGAAGGTCTGGGGCGACTGGCGCACCGAGCCGGCCTGGCTGTGGCGGCTCTCGACGGCTCATCACAGCTTGGGGGTGCTCGGGGACGTCGGCGTGCATATCCTCGACTTCGTCAGCTTTCCCGCCGGCGACTTCCGTTCCGTGCAATGCCGGCTGAAGACGTTTCCGAAGGCCGAAGGCGAGCGCATCGGCCCCTACGTGCTCGACGCCAACGATTCGGCGCTGATCGTCGCCGAACTGGAGAGCGGGGCGGCCGGGGTCATCCACACCAGCCGCTGGGCCACCGGCTACCAGAACGCCATCGCGCTCACACTGCACGGCGACCGGGGTGCCCTCCGCATCGACCTCGACCGCGGCTACGACCTCCTCGACGTGTGCCTGGAAGAAGACGTCGATACGGTCACGTGGAGGACGGTCACGTGCCCGCCGGTGCCGGCCAACGAGGAACGTTTTCTGGAATGCATCCGCACCGGCCGCCGGGCCGACCCCGACTTTCACCGGGGCGCGGCCATCCAGCGCGTGCTCGACGCCTGCTTCGCCTCGGATGCGTCGGGTACGGCCGTCGACGTGAGCCGGTGGGCGGCGGGTCAGCCTCCGGGGGCGAAGGCGTAGTAGGCGGAGACGATCCGGAACTGCCGGGGCGGCAGCAGGGGCAGGTGGAGGCGCGTGTGGAAACGCACCAGGTGGGGCACCCAGGTGCTGTCTCCGACGGGGCGCAGGGCGGCGAAGTAGCGGCTTTCCTCCCGGAACAGCAGGGCAGGATCGAGCCGGGCGACGGCCAGCGCGATCAGCTCGCCGGTGGCCCGGTCGAGGTAGAGGCGGGCCATCCGGACACGTTGCTCTTCGCCGGCAACCGGGCGGGCACGTACCTCGACGACCTGTGCCGGCCGATCCCAGATCAGCGTGTCCGGCTGCAGGCGGTAGGAAAAAGCGTCCCGGTTGCGGGGCGAAAGGAAGGCCGGCTCCTCGGCCAGCAGGTAGGGGCTCAGGTCCCGGGGCGACTCCGTGGGGCGGGCCGGCGAGACGAAGCGGCGGAAGAAGCCGAAGTCGAACGTGCCGCCCGAGTCGACCCGGATGTGTTCCGGGGCGGGACCGGCGTGGCGCACCACCTGCTCGGCGAACGCGATCCGGCGACCCCCGGCGTCGAGTTGTTCGGTGCGGCTGTACCGGGTATACCGGTAGGCGGAAAGGGCGGCGAAGGCGCCCGAGAAGGCGTCGCGGCGCAGGGTGGAGAGAACGGCGAGGGCCGTGTCGCGCGTGGCGGACGGCCCGGTCTCGGCGGCCGGGGCGCCTTCGGGGACGTCTCCGGCCCGGCAGCCGATAAGCAGCAACCCCAGCAGGAAGACGGGCTGCCAGGTCGGTCTTTGGAGCTTCATCGAAAACGTCGGGTGGCGAGCGGGGAGCGCGGTATCGAAGCGGCGGCTTCCGTATGTTGACGGCGCCTGACCGGACCAACGCCCGGCGCCGGGTGAGGCTCCGCCGGCGTCGTCAAAATCGTGAAAAGATGCCGGCAGGCCGCTTGCGGGCCGGGGCGCGGCAGGGCGTTGGGACCGGCGATCCCGAACGAAGATTTCGCTGCGACACCATGGCTTCACACGAAGAGAACACCGCCTCGTCCCCGAGGCAGGATGCGTCCGGTGTGCCCCCCTGGCCGGCCCAACGGTATGAAGCCGAGCGGGATGTGGCGGTGCGGGCAGCCCGCCGCGCCGCACACCTCATCCGCATGCACGCCGGCCAGGTGGGGGACGTTCGGGAGAAAGGTACGCACGACCTCGTCACCCACGTCGACGAGGAGGCCCAGCGCCTCATCATCGACACGCTCCGCAGCGCCTTCCCCGGCTACGACGTGCTGGCCGAGGAGGGCACCGGGGGGCGCATCGATCCCGTGGCGGGCGGGCACCGCTGGATCATCGATCCCATCGACGGCACGACGAACTTCACGCATGGCGTCCCGCCGTATGCCGTCAGCATCGCCCTCCAGCGAGGGGATACGCTCGTGCTCGGGGTGGTGCTCGACGTGGCCCGTGACGAGCTGTTCACCGCCATCCGGGGCGGGGGCGCCTTTGCCAACGGGGTGCGTGTGCGGGTCAGCCGTACGGCGGCGCTCGCGGAGGGCCTGCTGGCTACCGGCTTTCCCTATCGCCGTTTCGAACACCTGGACGCCTACCTCGGCGTGCTCCGCCAGTTTTTGCTGAAGACCCGCGGGGTCCGGCGGCACGGGGTGGCCTCCATCGACCTGGCCTACGTGGCCTGCGGGCGGTTCGACGGCTTCTTCGAGACGGGCCTGCAGCCGTGGGACGTGGCGGCCGGCACCGTGCTCGTCATCGAAGCCGGCGGGCAGGTCACCGACTTCGGCGGGGACGGCAACCCGGTCTTCGACCGGCAGATCGTGGCCTCCAACGGCCTCCTCCACGGGGCGCTCTGTGAGGTCCTGGCGCCCCTGCGGGAGATCCGGCTCTGAAACCGTCACCGCCCGGCCCGGCGGTGGCACGGCACGGGCGGGTTTCCTACCTTTGCCGTTCGGCGGTGCAACGCGGAAACAGGCCGCGCCCGCCTCGAAACGCGACATCCAGCATCCGGAAAACCATGCAAGCAACGGGATTTGGTCTACTGAAAGGGAAAAAAGGGGTCATCTTCGGTGCCCTCAATGAGAGCAGCATCGCCTGGTCCATTGCCGAGGCGGTGCACCGGGAAGGCGGGCGCTTCGCCCTGTCGAACGCCCCGGTGGCCCGGCGGTTGGGTTCGCTCGAGGCCCTGGCCGAGCGTACCGGCAGCCCTGTCCTCTGGGCGGACGCCACCAGCGACGACGACCTGCGTGCCCTCTACGAGGAGGTCCGGGCCGCCTTCGGGTCCATCGACTTCATCGTACACTCCATCGGCATGGGGCTCAACGTGCGGAAAGACCGGCCGTATGAGGAACTGAACTACGCCTGGTATCAGAAGACGCTCGATATCTCGGCGATCAGCCTGCACCGGATCATCCATCACGCGCTCGAAGCCGGGGTCCTGGCCGACGGGGGCTCCATCGTCACGCTGTCGTACATCGGGGCACAGCGTACCTTTTCGAAGTATTCGGAGATGGGGGACGCCAAGGCGCTGCTCGAAAGCATCGTCCGCTCCTTCGGATACCGGCTCGGAAAACGACGCATCCGCATCAATGCCGTCTCGCAGAGCCCGACGCGCACCACGGCCGGTTCCGGCATCGCCGGCTTCGACGCCATGTTCGAGTTTGCCGAGCGGATCGCCCCCCTCGGCAATGCCGACGCCGCGAGCTGTGCCGACTACGTGGTCACGCTTCTGAGCGACCTGACCCGGATGGTAACCATGCAGACCCTCTTCCACGACGGTGGCTTCTCGGCCATGGGGATCTCGGACGAGCTCATCGAGGACCTGAAAACCGCCCTCGCCCCGAAGCCATGATTCGACTCTTCGTCTCCGACATTGACGGGTGCCTGGCCGAACCGTACCGGCCCTATGACTTGCGGCGGTTTCAGGAACTGGCGGCGCTGGTGTCGACGGCCGGACCGGTGGGGCATCACCCGGAGTGGCCCGCCTTCACGCTTTGCTCGGGGCGTCCCTATTCGTACGTCGAGGCCGTCACACAGGCGCTCGGTTTGCAGGTGCCGGTGCTCTTCGAGGCCGGGGCCGGCCTGTTCGACCCGGTGCGGGCGCGCGTATCCTGGCATCCGGCCTTCTCCGAAGACCTGGCGGCGGCGCTGGCGACGATCCGGCACTGGCTGGAAGAACGGATCCGGGGCACGTCGATGATATACGACATGGGCAAGCGCACCCAGGCCGGCGTCATCGGGCCGGATCCGGACGAGGTGGCCCGCCTTTTTCCCGTCGTGGAGGAGCATGTGGCGCGGCATTACCCCGGCTTTCGCGTGCTCCTGACGTCGGCGTCCATCGACGTGGTGCCGGCGCATCTGACGAAGGAGCAGGGGATCGCCTGGCTCTCGGAACAGACCGGCGTGCCGCTCGAGGCCATGGCCTTCATCGGCGACACCGAGGGGGACCTCGGCGCGCTCGGCGTGGTGGGGTATGCCTTCGCGCCGGCCAACGCCACGGCGGCGGTCAAAGAGCAGGTGGGGCACGTGACGCGCGGCGCCGTCATCGAGGGGGTGCTGGAGGCGTATGCCTGGTGCCGCCGGCACAACGGCCGGTCGCCGGACGGCACCCCGCCCGGGGCCGCCGTCTCGCGGGCTCCTCAGGACGCGCAGGGTTGACGATTCGGCCCGTATTTTGCAACTTCGGGCATCATGTGACGTGAAAGGATCACCCTGGCAGCCCGGCCCCTGCCGGTCGCTGTCACAGGCTCAACCCGGGTGCAGGATGGGGCGTTTCGTTGTCGGTCTGCTGCTGGTGTGCTGCTGTGCCTTCGAAGGCGTGGCCCAGTCGATGCGCCCCGTGGTCGACGGGGACGCCGCCGTCTACTATGCCGTTCGGCGGAACGCCATGCTCTACAGCACCCCGGACTCGACCCGGCCCTACGTACAACTCAGTTTCCGGGAACCGGTCTTCGTGCTCGCCGAACAGGGGGACTGGCGGCTCGTGCGTACCCGGGACGGCGCCCGCGGGTACGCCCACGCCTCGACCCTCTCCAACGTGTGGATCCTCGTCTCCAAGCGCCGGCAGACCCTCTACGTCTATCGCGGCGGCCATCAGGTGCGCGCCTATCCGGTGGACCTGGGGCAAAACTTCTTCGCCGACAAGGTGCGGCGTGGCAGTCGCTACGAGCCGGATCACTGGCGCACGCCGGACGGGGTTTTTTTCGTGGCGTCGAAGAACCCGCGCAGCCAGTTCTACCGGGCGCTGGTGCTCAACTATCCCACCGCCGAAGATGCCGAACGGGGATTGCGGGAGGGCCTCATCACCCCTTCCCAGTATGAAGCCATCCTGCGGGCCGAGCGGGAGTTTCGGATGCCGCCGATGAACACGGCCCTGGGAGGCTGGATCGAGATCCACGGCGACGGCACCGGGGCCCGCAGCAACTGGACGCAGGGCTGCGTGGCGGTGCTGAACCGGCACATGGACGAGCTCTGGGAGCTGGTCGAAGTCGGCACGCCGGTATTGATCGAACCCTGAGCCGTTCTGCCGGTTTGAAAGAGCATGACGGAGAGAAACATGAAGCGGATCGGGGTTGTCATCGGCCTGCTGCTCGCGTATTTGCCGTGTGCCGGCACGGGGCAGGCACAGGACCGCACTCCCAAGCCGCTGGCCTTCGAGACGGGATATGCGGAGGGGCCCGTTTACGTCGTGCGCGTACACGGCCTGATCGACAACGGGCTGGCCCGCTACCTGGACCGCGCCCTCGACGAGGCCGAAGCGGCCCGGGCCGCGCTGGTCATCCTCCACCTCGACACGTTCGGCGGCCTCGTCGACGCGGCCGACCGGATTCGCAAAGACCTGCTCGATGCCGGCGTGCCCACCGTCGCCTTCATCGACCGGAACGCGGCTTCGGCCGGGGCGCTGATCTCGTACGCGGCCGACCGGATCGTCATGGTGCCCGGGGCCTCCATCGGGGCGGCGACGGTGGTCGAGGGCGCCGGCGGCGAGGCCGCCCCGGACAAGTACCAGAGCTACATGCGCGGGCTGATGCGGGCCACCGCCGAGGCCAACGGCCGGGATCCACGCATCGCCGAGGCCATGGTGGATCAAAACCTGGAGGTCGAAGGCGTCTCGCCGGCCGGACAGGTGCTGACGCTCTCGGCCCAGGAGGCGCTCGCCCTTGGCGTGGCTGATGCCGTCCTGCCGGACCTCGAGGCCGTGATCGAAGCCTTCGGCCTCACGGGCCGCGCGCGCATCGAGCACCACGCGACCCGGCTGGAGACGTTTCTCCGTTTTCTCGGGTCGCCGGTGGTGCAGTCGATCCTGATGCTGATGATGCTCGGAGGGCTGTACTTCGAGTTGCAGACGCCCGGCGTCGGGTTTCCGGGGCTGATGGCGCTGATCGGCGCCGGGCTGTTCTTCGGGCCGCACTACCTGCTCGGGCTCGCCGAGAGCTGGGAGATTGCGGTCTTCGTGATCGGGGTGCTGCTGCTGTTGCTGGAGATCTTTGTGATACCCGGCTTCGGGATCGCCGGCATCACCGGCATCGTGCTGGTGGTCGGTGCCCTCGGTGCCGGCCTCATCGGCAACATCGGTTTCGACTTCCCGTCGGGGGAGGCCGTCACGTCGGCCATCACCACGCTGGCCGTCACGCTGGTGCTGTTTCTGGTGCTGGTCTTTTCGCTGGGCCGGTATCTGCCGCGCTCGGAGCGTTTCAACCAGCTCGTGCTGGCGCCCGAGCTTTCGAGCGCCGAGGGATACACGTCGGCCGACACCCCGTTCGAGCTCGAAGGCCAGGCCGGCATGGCGCTGACGCCGCTGCGACCTGCCGGTACGGCCGTCATCGGCGAGCGGCGCGTCGACGTCATTACGGCCGGCGAGTTCATCCCGGCCGGTGCGCCCGTGCGGGTCGTGCGGGTGCGCGGCAGCCGGGTTGAAGTCCGGCAGGCGGAGCCCGGCGAAACCTCTCCGGCCTGACCCGTAAACCCCACCGTGTGCTTCCAAACCCAGCGAACCCTTGGAACTCCTCCTGGTCATTGCCATCATCATCGCCGGCTTGCTGCTGATTGTGGCCGAGGTTTACTTCGTGCCCGGCTTCAATGTGGTGGGGATCCTGGGCTTTCTGTGCATCGTGTTCGCGCTCGGCTTCATGTTCGTGGAGTCCGGGTGGATCGGGGGCGTCATCGCCCTGCTCGGCACGGTCGTCGTCGGGGCCGGGCTCTTCTACTGGCTATGGCAGTCCGGCGCCTGGGATCGCTTCGTCCTGACGACGACGCTCCGTCGGGACGAGCAGCTGGCGCGCCGCGAGAGCGAGCAGCGCGAGCGTTACCTGGGGAAGGTGGGCGTGGCGCTGACCCCCCTGCGTCCGACCGGCATCATCGAGGTCGAGGGGGAGCGGCTGGAGGTCGTCACCGAGGGGGAGTTCATCGCCGCCGGCAGCCGGGTGCGTATCGTGGCCCGGGACCGGCGACGCCACTTCGTGCGCCTGGCTGAAGCCCATGCCTCACAATCTTCCGGAGAAGGATGAGCGTTCATGTCGGCAAAGCATATCGCGGCGGCGTCCGGTACCCTCTCGGGTTGATCGGACTGGTGCTGCTGGGCTGGTTCGGCTGTGCAACGCCGGAGGAGGCGCCGCCGGAGCTGGGACCGCCGGCCGGGTGGCAGGCCACCGACGGCCGCTGGTGGCGCGAAGGGATCGACACCACCGTGGCCTTTCGCCGGCTCGACACGCTGGAGGAGATGGGCATCGCCTCCCGGGCGCCGGTCTATGCCGGCGGGGCCGCTCTGGCCGGCCGGCCCGACCTGATCCGGCAACAGCTGGCGCAGGCCGTCCGGCAGAGCCTGGTCCGGCTCTACCGAAACCAGCCCGCCGTGATCGATTCGCTCTTCGAACAGTACGTCGTGCCGCGCATCATGAAGGCGTCGGTGCAGGGCGACCCGCGCGAACTGGTCGAGCAATACAAACGGGAGGGATACAAGGTGATCCGCCGGCACTTCCTGGAGCCGCGTGCCGTGCGCCGGCTGGGGGAAGACATCGTGGTACCCTATCCGGACAGCCTCCGGGAAAAGCGGGTCGGCGGGGTCGTGCGGATGCAGGTCTATATCGATGCGTCGGGCGAGCCGGCGGCCGTCGAGCTGCTCGAAGGGGTGCATCCCGTGCTCGACCGCATCGCCCTGCGGGCCGTCACCGAGATGCGCTGGCAGCCGGCCTACCTGCTGCGCGGGGGCAAGTCGGATCCGATTCCCTCGTGGACGCGCTTCAACCTCACCTTCAGCGCGCCTTCGACGTAGGGGCGCCGGGTTCGTCGAGCAGGGCGTGAAGGACCCGGGCCCAGCCTGCCGGCCCGGCGGCTTCGACGCGGGTCAGGCCGGGCACGTCGAGGTCGGCCCAGGAGCCATCCGGTCGCTGGACGAGGAACGGGCGGTCGACGGCACGCAGCAGCGGGGCGTCGTTGGGGCTGTCGCCCAGCCCGATGGTGAGGACGTCGTGGCCGGCCTCCCGCAGCAGGTGTACCAGGTGGCGGACCGCGCGTCCCTTGTCGCTGCCCGCCCCTGTGATCGTATGGAAACGCCCGCCGGGAAAGCGCACCAGCCCCCGGGCGGCCAGCGCCTCGTCGAGCGTTTGCCACTGGGCCGGTGTGAGGTGGGCGTCGATGGTTTCGCTGTAGTCCCGTTGCCGGGCCCGGGCGGCAGCCGCCTCGTCCAGGCCCGTGCGGGCGGCGACTTCGGCCACGGGCATCTCGCTGAAGCCGCGGAACGGGAGGCCGGTCTCGGCCCGGATCGCCTGCAGGGCTTTCCGGACGGTGTGAGCGGGTACGCCGAACGCAAAGACGGCGGGAAGCGTGCGGCCCCGGAACCAGCGGGTGCGGGCCTCCGCCGGCACAAAGAGCGCCGCCCCGTTCTCTACGATGAACGGCTCGTCGAGGCCCAGCGCCGTGCGGTAGACCTCCTGTTCCGCCCGGGTTTTCGAAGAGCAGAAGATGATGGGCCAGCCGGCGGCACGGGCCCGCTCCAGGGCCGGACGGGCCGCTGCCGGGCTGTACGTCTCGAAGTCGAGCAGCGTGCCGTCGAGGTCTGTCACGATGACCGGTAGGCGGGCGTTGCGCGTCATGCCGGGGGCGCGTCGGTCTTGCCGTTCTCGAGCGCCGGGGCGGCCGCCTCCTCGGGCAGCTCGTCTCCGGTATCGCCAAGGTGCCCGTTCTCGAGGGTTTCCCGGCCGGCGGGGGCGGCCTGCGGCAACGGCGGAGCATCCGGCCGGGACGACCGTTCAAGCAGCGGCGCGTAGGGCTCGTTGCACAGCGCCTTCCGCAGCGTTTCCAGGTCCACGCGGTGCAACGACGGGTAGTAGGTGCCTTCCGGCACCGGATCGCCCGGCCCCAGGATGCCGCGCTCCCGCAGCTCCTGAACGATTTCCCGCTTGAGTTCCTCCGGGCAGATCGGCGAGTGGTAGATGGTCTGCAGGGCGGCCAGGATCATCTGGTCGACGTGGGCTTCGCCCTTGGCCTCGTGCAGGTGCGGGTTGCGCGACTCGATCTGAAAGATCTCCACGTGACGCAGGATGATGTCCGACGAAAGGCTCCCGACCACCCCGCCGTAGCGTTCCCAGAGGTTGATGTAGTGGTAGGGTTCGATGGCATAGCCCGTCGCATAGTCGAGTTGCAGGGCCAGGTCCATCGTCATGGCGTGCTCACCCGCGTTGCCCGTCTTGATGACCTCCGTGCCGAAGCCGGTGTAGTGGCTGACGAGCTTGTTGAGGAAGTGGTTGGTTACCACCGAGGTCCGGCCCCACTTGGCGAAGTAGAGGTGCGACCGGACGATCTTGGGCTTGCTGTTCCAGGCGATCCGCACCATCGAGTAGTCCGAGTTGCTCAGGGCAAACCCGGCGGCGTATTCCTTGATATACTCGTGGACGGCCCCGGGGAAGTAGTTGTCCGCATCGATGAAGCCGACGTAGCGCTTCCCCGCCAGGCAGGCCAGCAGGGTGGCCACGATCATGCCCTCCGCCTTGCCGTCCCGGACGAGCCCGTCCTCGTCGAGCAGGTAGTCGTAGCCCGCCCGGGCCAGCGCATCGGACAGGACCGGATCCTTCTGGTGGAGGTGCAACAGCCGCTTGCGCGTGAACCGGGCGAGTACCTCGAGGGCCTTGTGCTCCATGGTGAAGCGGTCCACCGGTTCCCGCTTGCTGTTGGAGACGACGATGACCAGGCAGTGGTGGGGAATGCCGAAGAGTACCCCCTCCAGCAGCTTCAGCTTCTCGTCGCGGATCGGCACGACGATGGCCATCTCCTTTTCGATCTCGTACAACTGCTCGTAGGAGAGCCGCTGGATGACGCTGTCCTCGTCGCCGGAGGCTTCATGATGCGGGCCGGAGTCAAACTCGTAGACCTTCTGCAGCCCGTAGATATGGTTGGCGCCGAAACGCTCGGCTTCGCGGGGGATCTCGATGCGCATGGTCCTGGGGGTGATGGTTCAACAATCGCGGAGACGTGGCGCACAGGGACCCGAGAGCCGCCTGTCGGTATGACATTGAACAAACTACCCCTATAAATACCCGGCGTATGCGGAAGGGTTGTGTTAAAAATCGGTTCGCAGAAAAAAAACCGTTATATTGTGACGGGCGGTGGGTTGGGAAAGGTCGGGGGTGGGATGATGATCTGTGGCGGAGTCTTTTGTCTTCACCGGCTAACGGTAAGTTGCTATGGCGCGCATCTTTATCGTGGAAGACCACCCCATTTACCGGGAAGGTCTGGCCGGCTACGTGAACGAAGAACCCGGGCTGCAGGTCTGCGGGGTGGCCGACAACGTAGCCGACGCCCTGACCGGGATCGAACGGACCAATCCACACCTCGTGGTGGTGGACCTCCAGCTGAAGGGTTCAAGCGGGCTCGACCTGATCCAGGATATCCGGTATCGCTGGCCGGAGCTGCATATCCTTGTCCTGTCCATGTACGACGAGATCCGGTATGCCGACCGGGTGCTCCGCATGGGAGCCCGCGGGTATGTCATGAAGGACAAGGGACCCGAGACGGTGCTGAAGGCGATCAAAACCGTGTTGCAGGGGGAGGTCTATGCCAGCCAGCGCGTCAAGGATCAGCTCCTGATGGGCAAGGTGGAAAAGTCGCCCACCGATGTACTCACCGACCGCGAAATCCAGATCTTTCAGCTGCTGGGAGAGGGCAACACGGTCGCCGAGATCGCCGAGCAACTCAACCGGAGCCCGAAGACCATTCAGAACCATATCGACCACATCCGCACGCGCATGCACCTCAAGAGCCGGCAGGAACTCTATCAGAAATCCAAGGAATGGGTGCTGGGCCTCGGGGAAGCGGAGGACGACGCCGGATGACCCGAGCCGGAGGCCCGGGCCTGAAAAGCCGGCGCTTTCGGCGGGCGAAACCATGCAGGGGGCCCCGGCGCAACCCGGCGACCAGGAACGGGGCGTGTGAAGGCAATGTGAAAAAGGGCATTTTTTTCTTGCTCATTCGCGACAAGCAAGGTTTCTCGAGTTGACTTATATTTGCGCGTCCTGTTCATCCCAACCCCCGTCTTGCCCACGCTAACCCCATCGCCATGAAGCCGGTGCCTGCCACGATACTGCTGGTCGAAGACAATGTGGCCCATGCCGCACTCGTGTTCCGGACGCTGGAAGAATATGATTTTGATGTCAAAATCGTGCATGTATCCGATGGCGAATCGGCGCTGGATTACCTTTTTCGGCGTGGTATGTTTGCCGGGCGAACGGAGCATGACCTGCCCTGTGTCATCCTGCTCGATCTGCGCCTGCCGCGCGTAGACGGGCTGGAGGTTTTGCGGCAGATCAAGTCGAACGAACGGTTGAAGAAGATTCCGGTTGTCATCATGACGACTTCCTCCGCCGAGCGCGACGTGTCCGAAGCCTACGAGCGACACGCCAACAGCTACCTGGTCAAGCCCGTCGACTTTGCACGCTTCTCCCGGATGATGGAGGGGATGAGTGAATACTGGCTGAAGTGGAACTATTTTGCCGGGGTGTGAATACTGGCTTCTCCGTCTGGACCGGGTTCCGGCGGAAGCACCCGCCGCCTGCAGGTTGAAACGGCGGTCATAGATCGAAGGCCGGTGCAGGTTGGCCGGCCGGTTTTTTTTGAGGTATCGTTGTTTTGCTTGCCGGGCATTGCGTTTTTTGTCTATTCCGGCCTGCGTCATGAAGTCCGTGCGGTTCGGAAGGGCAAACCCGGATGCGCGTGGGGATGAGGGGATATGGAACAGGGACCATTCAGGGTCTTGCTCGTGGAAGACGATCCGGCCCATGCGGCATTGATCAAACGAGGACTGGGTGAGGGGGATGTACCGCATCAGATCATCCACCTGACGAACGGGGAAGCGGCGCTGGACTTTCTCTTTCGTCGTGGAGAGCATGATGCCGCACCACGCCCTCACGTCGTATTGCTGGATCTCCACCTGCCCCGGGTGCACGGGCTGGAGGTGTTGCGCCGGATCCGGGATTCCAGCGAGCTGCGCCTGCTGCCGGTGGTGGTCCTGACCACCTCGGAGGCCGAGCAGGACGTGGCCGGTGCGTACGAATATCGGGCCAACAGCTACGTCGTCAAACCCCTGGATTTCCAGCGATTCAGGCGTTTCATGCAGGCGTTCCGGTACTACTGGCTGGAGTGGAACCACTACCCGTGGATCTGACCCCTCCTGCCGGGCATTAGCAAAGGATGGACCTCGACCGCATCGACATACTGCTGGTAGAGGACGAGGCCGCGCACGCCGCCCTGGTGCAGCGGGCGTTCAAGGCCCGGGGCGAGGCGGTGCACCTGCGCCATGCCGACACGCTGGCCGAGGCACGCCGGCAACTGGAACGGAGTCTGCCCGATCTGGCCATCGTCGACCTGCGCCTGCCGGACGGGGACGGCATCGAGTTGCTGGTCGTGGAAGACGGCATGCCGCTTTTCCCGGTCGTCATCATGACCAGCCATGGCGACGAGCAGGTGGCCGTCGAGGCCATGAAGGCGGGAGCGCTGGACTACGTGGTCAAGTCGGAGGCCATGCTCGTGCAGATGCCCCGCATCGTCGAGCGGGTGCTGCGGGAATGGGGGCACATCGTCGAGCGGCGGCGGGCCGAGAAGGCCCTTCGGGAGAGCGAGATCCGTTTCCGAAGTCTCTTTGCCCATTCGCCCGTCGCCATCTGGGAGGCGGATTATGCCGGTGTGAAGACCTTCCTGGATCTGTTGCCGCTCACCGAGCAGGAGGACGTCCGGGACTATTTCGACCAGCATCCCGAGGTCGTGCGGGCCTGTGCCCATCGCGTGTGCATCCTGGCGGTCAACGAAGCGGCGGTACAGCTCTTCGAGGCCGACGGCGCCGGGCCGCTGCAGGAGACGGCCTCCGTGCTCGTCGCCGGCGAGATGGGCGAGGCCTTCAAGCAGGAACTGCTCGCCATCCACCGCGGGGAACGGCTGCTCGAGCTGGAGGCCGTGGCCCGCACGCTGAAGGGCAACCGTCGCGACGTGACGCTCCGCTGGACGGTTCCGCCGGGGCACGAGCAGGACTATTCCCGGGTGCTGATCTCGATGGTGGACGTCACCGAGCGCAAGCGGCTCGAGAAGGAGATCCTGGAGATCAGCGGCCGGGAGCAGCGGCGCATCGGGCGGGATCTGCACGACGGCCTCGGGCAACTGCTCGGTGGCGTGCGCTTCAAGATCGCCCGGCTCCGGCAGCGCCTGCAACGGCGGGGCATCGAGGCCGAGGCCGAGATGCTCGATGAGATCGACCAGTTCATCGCCGAGGCGATGACGCAGGCCCGGGCGCTCGCGCAGGGGCTGAGCCCGGTCAGCGTCGAGGAGGACGGGTTGACGCAGGCCCTGCGGGGGCTGGTCTACACCGTCGAGCGGCTGGGGGGGATCCCGTGCACCCTGCACGTGGACGAACCGGTCTCCATCGGCGACCCGGAGGTGGCCACCCAGCTCTATCGCATCGCGCAGGAAGCCCTGACCAACGCCATGCGCCACAGCCGGGCTACCCGGCTCCAGGTGATCCTCGCGCGCGAGGGGTCCAGCGTCACGCTCACCGTGCGCGACAACGGGGTGGGCATCCCGAAAAAAGCAGCCCGGCGGGAAGGCATGGGCCTGCACATCATGCGGTACCGGGCCCGTATGATCCAGGCCGACCTGGAGGTGCGGAACCTGCCGGAGGGCGGAACGCAGGTCTCCTGCCGCTTCTCGACGGCAACGACCCTGCGGTCTTCACGGGCGCTCTCTGCGAACGAAAGCTAGGGGTTCATGGGAAAGCAACCAGCGGTGCCCGAGAACCTGATCGTCGGGCGGAACCCGGTGCGGGAGGCCCTTGCCCGGGACGAGGGACGGATCGAGAAAGTCCTGATCCAGCAGGGGGCGGGCGGAGCCGCCATTCACGCGATCCGGCGGGCCGCGACGCAGGCCGGGGTGCCCGTCCAGTTCGTGCCGGCGGCGCGGATGGCCCGGCTCGCCCCGGGACTCAACCATCAGGGGGTGGCGGCCGTGGCGGCCCCCGTCGCCTACCTGGAGGTGGAGGCGCTGCTCAACCACATCGCGCCGGACCCCGACGCGGTCCGGGCCCGCCGTCCGCTCCTGCTGCTGCTGGATCAGATCGAAGATCCCCACAACTTCGGCGCCATCTTGCGCAGTGCCGTGGCGGCCGGCGTCGACGGGGTGATCGTTCCCAGGCACCGGATGGCGCCCCTGAACGCGGCGACCATCAAGGCAAGCGCCGGCACCGCCCTGCGCGTCCCGCTGGCCCGCGCGGGCAACCTCGCCGACGTGATCCAGCAACTGAAGGAACGCGGCTACTGGGTCGCCGGCGCGGCCGGTACGGGAGCCACCTCGCTGTGGGAGATGGACTGGGACCGGCCGCTGGCCCTCGTGATCGGCAACGAAGAAAAAGGCCTGCGTCCCCGCGTCGCCGGGGCGTGCGACTACCTCGTTTCCATCCCGATGCGGGGCCCTGCCGAGTCGCTCAACGCCTCGGTGGCGGCCGGCATCCTGCTCTTCGTCGCCATGCGGGCACGGACCGGCAACCCGGGTTAGTTCCCGTTGAGCTTGTAGACGATCTTGCGGATCGTGTCGAACTGCAGGTACGGATAGTCTTCTCTCAACTGCTCGATGGCGTCGTAGGCCGGCACGTTCTGGCGACGTAAGGCACGAAACCGCTTCCGGATCTGATAGTCCCGGACCCCCTTTTCGTTGAGCAGGTTGTGTCTCGCCAGCACCTCATAGACCTCGTCGCTGATCAGGCCCGACAGGGGGTTCTTGGTTTCTGGATTGGCCACAGCTTGCATGGGTTTGACGGAATGGTTCGTGGAAGTACGGTGTCTGTGGGGAGCGTGTCGCCAAGGGATCGGGTTCGGGTAACCCTTTTTCGAAGAGAAGAGTAGGGCAAGGAATTTTCCATACCCGGGGAAATGACCCGAACGGTCGGGCCGGCGAGACGAGTTGTTCGATAAGCGGACCGAGCCGCGGGTGTCTGCGGTGGGTTGAGGCCGGCGGCGATCAGGGGGAAGGAGCGTGCCGTTCCAGGGCGCGGCGGAGCAGGAAGCGGAGGTCGGGGTCGGGTTCTTCGGCGAGGCGACGTTCGAGCCGTGCCCGGTCGGCGGGGCCGTCGGCGAGGAGGGTTTGCAGGGAGGCCCGGCGCACCCGGGGGTCGGGGTCGTCGAGGAGGGCCCAGAGCCGCTCGCGGGCGCGGGGCTGCGTCCCGGCGAGGGCGTGAAGCAGAGGCAGGGTGGCGATGCGGACGGGAGCGGGGTGCGTCGCTTCCGTGTAGGGCAGGGCGAGGTCGAGGGCGGTCCGGGCCGGCAGGTCGAGCCGGGCCAGGCCGGTGAGGGCGGCCTGCCGGATGACGTCGCGGTGGGAAGGGGTGATCAGTGCGGAGCGGATCACGTCGAGCGCCTGCGGGGCGCCGATCCGGGCCAGGGCCCGTACGGCGGCCGCCTGCACGCGGTAACTCCGGTCGGTGTTGGCGATCTCCACCGCACGGCGGGCGACGACCTCCGAGCCGGCGAAGGCGCCGAGCCCGTCGAGGGCAGCGGCACGGACGGCGGGTGCGGGGTCCGACAGGGCGTCGAGCAGCGCCCGCTCCACGCTGGGGGCGGGCGGCACCTTCCCCATCGTCTCGACGATGGCAGCCCGCACGGTGGCGTCCGGCTCGCCCGCCAGGGCCGACCGGAGACCGAAGAGCAGGTCCGGGTGCTCCCGGAAGGTAGCCAGCGCCCGGGCTGCCCGGAGGCGGTGGACCGGCGCGGCGGCATCCCGGAGCTGGGCGACCCAGGCCGTCACCGGCTGGTCCATCCGCACCTCGGCCAGCAGCGTGCTCCCGGCATCGAAGACGACGAAGCGCGGCGGCATGCGCAGCGGGAACGTGTACCGGGCCTCTCGCCGGTGCAGGCGGAGTGGGAAGCGTTCGGTGCCGGCCAGCGTTTCGACCTCCAGCACGACCTCGGCCTCGAAGACCTCCGGCACCAGAGGACCTTCCTGCACCTGCCGGACGGTCACGTCGAGCCGGCCGGTGGCGGCGTCATGCGCGTACGCGACCTCCAGGACCGGATGGCCGGCGGCGTAGACCCACTGGTCGAAGAACGGCCCCCAGTCTCGACGGGTCTCGGCTTCGAGCGCCCGCACGAAGTCGCCCGTCTCGACGGAGGAGCGGTCGTGCGCGTAGAGGAAGCGGTTGAGGACCCGGCGGAAGGCCTCGTCGCCGATGGCCTGGCGGATCATGTAGAGGACCCAGGCGCCTTTGGCGCGGCTGTGGGCGTCGCGCATCTGGGCCGGGTCTTCCCACCGATCCCACACGAGGGGGCGGACGTAGCGGGCCGTCTCTGCCCGGTAGGTGTGTGCCAGGCGGTCCATGTGCAGCGCGAGCGCCTCTTCGCCCCAGACGTGTGCGGCAAACCGGGCGCCCAGGTAGGCGGGGAAGGCGTCGTCGAGCCAGCGGTCGGTCCAGAAGTCGGCCGCCACGAGGGTGCCGAACCACTGCCGGGCCAGCAGGCGGGCCAGCGTCGTGTCCGGGTTCTCGTCGAGGCGGGCACGTTCGTCGAGCAGGTCGCCGGCATTCAGAAGCACCAGGCCGGGGGCGGCTGCGTCGCCGGTATGGAGGCCGGGGACGGCTACGAGGGCAAGGTCCGGCGTCGGGAAGGGGTAGCGCAGGTGGTCGGTGAGGAAGCGGATCACCTCGGGCACGTGGGCCAGGGTGCGGGCTGCCGCGTCGAGCCGGTTCGGGGGAGCGGCGTAGGTCGCGGTCACGCGGGCGCCGGGCAGGGTGTCGCCGCCGGCGAGCGGGCCGGACACCGGGAGGAGGTGGTGAAAGGCGACGGGGTAGGGGGCGGTGAAATGGTAGGTCAGGGTGCCGTCATCACGGGCCTGTCCGGTCTTCGGGAGGCCGAAGAGGTAGGCCCGTTCTCCGGCTTTTACGGTCCACCGCACGTCGGCGGTGAAGCGGTCGCCGGCGGTGTGCAGGAGGGGGGTCCAGTGGGCCTGCACGTCCGGTTCGTCGCTCGCCCAGCGGAAGGCGCCGGTGGCATACAGCCCGCGCCGGGGGGCGGCGGTGTAGGCGATCTCCAGCGCGAAGGGCGTGCCGGCGGCGAGGACGGTGTCCGGCCGGATGAGGAGGGTGTCCGGCGGGGCAAGGCGAAACGGTGCCGGGCGGCGCAGGGTGTCGGAGAGGGTCAGGTGCACCGAATCCACGTGCAGCGCGGGGGCGGCCAGGAGCAGGGCGTCGAGCGAGTCGACGAGGGCGACGAGGCGGAGGGTGACCCGGCCCGCAAGGCGCTCCGGTGCCGGGCCGGGCCGGAGATCCAGGTGCAGGTGCTCTAGTTCGACCGGCGGAAGCGGTGCCTCCCGGACCGGACCCGTGAACAACGGGTGATCGAACGGTGGCGTTTCCTGCGCCGCAGCCGGCAGGGCGAGCAGCGCGCATCCGGCCACCGCCAGCGATCGGAGGAGCGTGGAGCAGCGTGGCATCGGCGACGGGAGCAGGGTGAACTAGGCAGGAGGACGCAGGCTTTCGGCCGGACCGGGTGCGGTCACGGGCGCTTCGGGCTCGCGCACGACCTCCCTGAGCGTGCGCAGGCCCGCCCCCTGGAAGGCGAGGAACGCAAAGCCCAGCATCACATAGAGCACCATCTGGCCGGCGTGGGCCACGATGGCGTAGGAGGCGGCCACACTGCGCGCCACGCCGTAGAGGTGCACCAGCGTTTCGATGGTAATATAGTGATACGAGCCCGTACCACCCGGCGAGGGAAGGGCGACGCCGATGGCGCCCAGGATCATGACGTTCCAGGCGTCGACCAGCGTCAGCCCGAACGCATCGTTCATGCCGAAGAGGACGAACGGGAGGTAGGCCATCAGCGCGTAGCAGAACCACATCGCCAGCGTTGAGAACAGGATCACGCCGGGGCGGCGGCTCCGCAGAACGGTCAGCAGCCCGGCTTTGAAGGACCGGAGCGCCGTTCGGGCGCGCCCGGCCCAGCCGCCATGCCCGCCCGCCACGAGGCGCCGGTAGACCAGCAGCACCAGCCCGCCTACGACGAGCACGCCCAGGCCGAGCACCAGCACGGATCCCGGCCCGAGCCGGGTGCGAAGCGGTGCGAAGAAAAGCGTGTCGAGGGTCGTGAGGTGGTCCAGCAGCAGAAAGAACACGCTCACCAGCGCCAGCCCGAGCACGAGCACGTCGAGGAGGCGCTCGACGGCGACCGTGCCGAGCACCCCGCTGAAAGATTGCCGGGTCCGCCGGGCCAGGTGTGCCGACCGGGCCAGTTCCCCCGCCCGGGGCGCGGCATAATTGACCATGTAGCCGATCATGAGCGAGCCGAACGCTTCACGCAGGGAGACGCGGCGCGGCGTCTCGCCGGGCAGGGCTTCGAGCAATACCTGCCACCGCCAGGCCCGGAACAGGTGGCTCAGGATCGTCACCAGCGCCAGCGGAAGCAGCCAGACGTATTCGGCCGTTCGAAGCGCCGTGCCCACCTCCGAGAAGTCGACGCCGCGAAGGGCCAGGTAGAGCAACCCCCCCGCCAGCACGAAACTGCCGGCCTGCGCCAGAATCTTGCGGGTACGCTGGGTCATGGGTTGAAAGCCGGTGGTCGGAACGAACGCCCCCTGACGGGGAGGGCCGGGGCATACCCGCCGGTGCCGGGGATGATCCCATTCGATGTCCCGTCAATCCGACCGCAGGTCGACCACCTCGGCGCCCGGCGGCGGGGTGAACGCAAACGTGTCCGGCGCCAGCGGAGGATCGAGTTCGATCTCGCGGAGGTCGAAGACCAGCTTCGTCTCGTTCACATCCACGACCTCGATCCGGGTGATCAGGTCGTCGCTTTCCCGCATCACCACCATGATTTCGCGGAAATAGGAGGCGGGGTCGCGCGGGCGGAGCCGCACCGTGCGGTGCTCTTTTCCGTTCAGGAGCGCCCGGCCGGTGGAGATGATCTCGTACCGGTCCTCGAAGTTGAAGAGGAAATCGTTCAACGAGAAGGTGGTTTCATCCTTCACGTAGTCGTTGATGAGGACCTGGTTTTCGGCGGCGTTGTAGATCCAGGTCACCCGGCCATCGGTGACGATGGTCTGCCCGGGGACTTCCACCCGGAACTGGTCGCCGCGCAGGATGAGGGTGCCGGAGAACGTGTCACCCTCGCGCCCGTCGGGCGTGATCAGGGTCTGCCGGAAGGCCGCCCGGAGGGCATCCACCCGTTCGTACCGGGTCTTGAGGCGCTCCACCACCTCCTGCCCGCTCTGGGCACGGGCGGCCGGCTGTCCGAAAAAGAGGACGGCGGTGAGGAGCGTCATCGGGCAAAAAGGCAGGAGAGCACGTCGCATGCGTCGTTTCCTTGAGGATGAATCGAAAAGCGGGGAGGCACGCTCCCAGAACGCAAACGACGTACCTGCGTTTCCGGGTGTCAGGCCGGCTGGTGGACGGCTTCGTGCAGGGCCTCGCGGAGCGCGTCGACGTCGGCGGCGTCGTTGTAGACGTGCGGGGCGATGCGGAGGGCATTGCCGCGTACGGAGACGGAGACGTGGCGGGCGTCCAGCGCGGCCCGGAGACGGTCCATGGAAAGCCCGGCGGGCGTGCGAAAGCCGAAGAGGTGGGCGGCACGGTACGCCTCGTCCTCCACGCGAAAGCCCATCGTCCGGGCCGTCTCGATCAGGTCCCGGCAGAGCGCCCGGCAATAGTCCCGGATGTTTTCCACCCCCCATGCGAGCAGGTGGTCGAGGGCGGCCCGCAGCATCGGGACGAGTGCGAAGTTGCTCCGTTCGCCCACGTCGTAGCGGACGGCGCCGGGCTGATAGGCATCGGTGTAGCGCACCAGGCCCGCAAAGTCTTCGCTGCCCCGGCGGGTGATCCAGTTTTCTTCGAGCGGGACGCCGTCGTCGAAGCGGGGGCCGTAGTAGGCGAGGCCGAGGCCGTACGGGCCCAGCAGCCATTTGTAGCCGGCGCAGACGAGCGCATCCGGCCGGATCGCTCGCACGTCGAACGGCAGGGCGCCGACCGACTGCGTGCCGTCCACGACGAACACGGCGCCCACCGCTCGGGCGTGTGCCCCGATGCGTTCGAGGTCGAACACCGTCCCGTCCGTCCAGTGGACGTGAGGCAGGGCCACCAGCCCGGTATCGGGGTCGATGGCTTCGAGGAGGCGTTCGTTCCAGGCGCGTCCCCGTCCGGTTGCGGTTTCCGGCGGTTTCACCGTGCGGAGCGTGACGCCGCACTCGTGCTGCAGGCGCCGCCAGGCGTACACGTTGCTGGGAAACTGTTCGTGGAGGACGACGATGTTTTGCCCCGGCCGGAGCCGCACGTTTTTCGCCACCGTGGCCAGCCCGTACGAGACCGCCGGGATGATCGCCACCCGCATGGGGTCATCCAGGTGGATGAGCCGGGCAAAGCGCCGGCGGACCGCATCGCTTTCGTCGAAGAAGTCGGCGGGGGTGATCGAAGCGGGCACCCGCTTCCGGCGGATCCCTTCGATGCCCGCCGCTTCGACCTGTTTCGAAAGCGGGGCCATGTAGGCGCAGTTCAGGTAATGCAGGGATTCGGGAAGGAAAAACAGGGCTTTCTGGCAGGGAAGCATGGGGGCGGATCAGGCGTTCAGAGGAAAGTCGGCGAGGCGTTCGTAGACGGCACCGGTCGGCCGGAGGGTGCTGGCGTAGAGCGCGAAGTGCCCGACGGTGAAGGACCCCGCTTCGAAGTCGACGTGGTCCCGGAGGAAGGCGCGTATCCACGCCGTATCCGGTCGCTGGAGGCGCGCCAGGGTGACGTGGGGGTGGAACGGGCGGTTCTCCGGCGGCAGGCCGGCGTCCACGACCGCCGCCTCGACGGCCTGCTGGAGCGACAGGAGGCCGGCTTCCGCATGGGCACCCACCCAGAGGACCCGGGGGCGTGCGGGGCCGGGAAAGACGCCGGTGCCGCCGAGGCGGAGCGAGAACGGGGCCGCCTGCACGGCGTCGAGCCGTTCGCGGACGGCCCGCTCCATGGCTTCCTCCACATGGCCGAGAAAGCGAAGGGTCAGGTGGAGCTGCTCTTCGCGTACCCAGCGGACGCCCGGCCGGGGCTTCATCAGGCCCAGCAGCTTCCGCCGGACCGGCCGGGGCACGTCGAGGGCAACGAACAGGCGAGCCATGGCGTTGATGCAAGCGTGGACGCGAACAAGCTACGGCTGCACGTGCAATGATCCAAAAAGTCGTCTCCGGCGGGCAGACGGGCGTGGACCGGGCCGCCCTCGATGCGGCCATGGCGGCCGGGGTGCCGGTGGGAGGGTGGTGCCCGCGCGGGCGCCGGGCCGCTGACGGTCCGATCCCGGCACGTTATCCGTTGCGGGAGACCCCTTCGTCCGTCTACGCCGAACGCACGGCCTGGAACGTCCGGGACAGCGACGGCACGCTCGTCTTGCTGCGGGGCGCTCCGGCCGGGGGGACGGCGCTGACGATCCGGGAGGCCGAGCGACAGGGCAAGCCGTGCCTCGTGTGCCGGCCGGAAGAAGCCGGGGCGCCGGCGGCCGTCCGGGCATGGCTCGCCCGGCACGGGATCCGGGTGCTCAATGTGGCCGGCCCGCGCGAGGAAGAGGAACCGGGGATCTACGCGGCCGCCCGTGCCTGCCTGGCGCGGCTTTTCGAAGCCGACGCCGCACCTCGGTCCTGAGCCCGCTCAGGGAAGGATGACGTGCAGCGACTGCAGGTGCCGCTCGGCGAGGCGAAGGCGGACCTCCTCCATGCGCAGTTCCGTCTCCAGCCGTTGCAGCTTCGTCTCTATCTCCTGCCAGTCGGGTACGGGGTGCCATGTCTCAACGTGCAGCGAGGGGGGTTCGGGAGCGGGAGGGACGGCCGGGCGAGCCTCTGGCCGGGCCGGGTGTTCCCGGGGCGGCGCGGGGACCGGAGACACGTGCCGCAGAACCCCGTGCCGGTGAAGGGCCGGTGCCTTGCATGCGACCCTCTCCGATTGCATCAGGCCGGAAAGGTGCGGGAGCACGTTGCGACGAACGGACTGGTAGAGGTTGGCCGAGACGAGCAACAGGGCGACGAGGCCAAGGCCCATGACGAGTGAGCTTCGGGCGGGTTTTTCCATGGCGGACCTCCTGGCTGGCGATCTGCGGGACGTACGCGGTCGGGCGGCTGGGCGACGAGACCGGGGCGCGGTCTGCCCGGCTACGGATCGGCGCCGCTCCGTGTTGCGTGAAGAACGGCTTCCCGCACCGCGGGCCTTCTCTGGAAGCGGTCATCGTGCCGCCCGGCGAGCCTCTGCTTCCTGAAACGACGGGAGGCCCCCGGATATTGTGGGGGGGTCAGCAGGGGGCTTCCCGGGGCTCGGCCGGTGCCGCCGGTCGCAGCGGGGCGGTGGAGAAGCGCGCAAGGTCCACCTCGTCTTTGTAGTGCCAGCACCAGAATTGCTGGCAGGGGAAGCGGTTTTCGTAGAGGGCGCGGCCCACGATCACGGAGTCCACCCGGTAGGGGGCGAGCTCTTTGATCTTGAGCAGGTCCTGATACCCGCCGATGCCGCCGGAGGCGGTGATCCGGCAGTGCCGGAGGTGTTTGCCGAGGACGCGGTAGGCCTCCGTGTTGGGACCCTGGAGGGTGCCGTCGCGGCCGATGTCGGTGTAGACGATGCGGCGGACCCCCCGGGCCTCCATGTCGAGCGCCAGGTCGACGGCGTCCAGGCCGCTGCCTTCCGTCCAGCCTTCGACGCGCACCTCGCCGTCGGCGGCATCGATGCCGACGACGATCCGGCTGCAGGTGAACCGCTCGACGGCTTCGGAGACGAGGTCCGGGTTGCGGGCCGCTGCCGTGCCGATGACCACCCGGTAGACGCCGAGTGCCAGGGCGGCTTCGATGTCCTCGAGCGTCCGGAGGCCGCCGCCGAGCTGGATCGGAATGTCGAGCTGCCGGCAGATCTCGGTGATGATGGGGCGGTTGTGTTCCGCGCCGCCGCGTGCCGCGTCGAGGTCCACGATGTGGAGCGTGCGGGCGTTCATGACCCGCCAGAGCATGGCCATGCGGACGGGATCCTCGAAGTAGACGGTTTCGCGTTCGTACGAGCCCTGGTACAGCCGCACGCAGCGCCCGCCGCGGATGTCGATGGCGGGGATGACGAGCATCGTATCGGTGGTGTCGCTTGCTGAGGGATTGTCTGAGACTTCAACGCTTCAGTCTTTCAAAAGACTCAGCTCTTTCGAGCGGGCGGTGGCCGTCGCGACCGCGTTGATGAGCATGGTCCGCAGGCCGTGGGCCTCGAGGTCGGCCACGGCGGCGATGGCGGTGCCGCCGGGGGTGGTCACCTCGTCCCGGAGGATCGCCGGGTGCTTGCCCGATTCGAGCACCAGCTTGGCCGCGCCGTAGACCGTCTGCGCCGCCAGGCGGAACGCCTGTGGCCGGGGCAATCCCTGCTTGACGCCGCCGTCGGTCAGGGCCTCGATGAACATGTACACGTAGGCGGGCCCGCTGCCCGAAAGCCCCGTTACGGCGTCCATCAGGTATTCCGGAACGACCTCGACCATCCCCACGCCTTCGAAGAGTTGCCGGGCGATGGTCATGTGGGATTCGCGCGCCAGGGCCCCCGCCGCGATGGCCGTGGCGCCCTCGTCCACGATCATCGGGGTGTTGGGCATGGCCCGGACCACCGCAATCTCGCGCGCGAAGGCTTCCCGGAGGACCTGCGTCGTGAGACCGGCCAGCACCGAGATGACGAGGACTTCTTCGGGAAGGTGCTGCCGGATCTCCCGGATGACCTCGAAAGCGTTCTGGGGTTTGATGGCCAGCACCACCACCGAGGCGTCCTGCACGGCGGCGGTGTTGTCCGTCATCGTTCGGATGCCGGGAAACTGTTCCTGGAGCGCCGCCAGCATGGCCGGGTTCCGCCGGGTGGCCCGGATCTGGTCGGGGTTCAGCTCATGGGACTTGAGCATGCCACCGATGAGCGCCCGCCCGATGTTACCGGCACCGAGGATGGCAATCGTCTGGTTCGTCAGCATGTGCGCAGGAGAAAGGAAGCAGGGTCGGGAAAGCCATGAAAGTTAGGGGGGGCGCGGCCCGCGCTCAAGCCCCGGCCCGTGCCGGGTGTGTGCTGGAAGGGGTTTGCGCCGTAAATAAACGGTGAAGCCGTATCCGCAGCGCGCGGCAGGCATTAAAGGGAGGCTGCATTTTTGTTTATTCCGGACACACCCGACCTGCCTTCCGCGGAAGAACACACCTATGCCGGACCGATCCTTCGAACGCATCCTGGTGACGGCTGCCCTGCCGTATGCGAACGGCCCCATCCATATCGGTCACCTGGCCGGGGCCTATCTGCCCGCCGACCTCTATTGCCGCTACCAGCGGCTCAAAGGGCGCGACCTCGTCTTCATCTGCGGTTCCGACGAGTATGGCGTGGCCATCATGGTCCGCGCCCGGGCCGAAGGCATCACGCCGCAGGAACTCGTCGACCGGTACCATCCGATGATCGAGGAAGCCTTCGCCCGCTTCGGCATGAGCTTCGACCACTACGGCCGCACCACCTCGCCGGTCCATACCGAGACCAGCCAGGACTTCTTCCGGCGGCTGGCGCAGCAAGGCACCTTCATCCTCAAAACGGAGCAGCAGCTCTTCGATCCCGAAGCCGGTCTTTTTCTGGCGGATCGCTTCGTGCGCGGCACCTGTCCGGTCTGTGGCTACGAGGAGGCCTATGGCGATCAGTGTGAAAAATGCGGCACCTCGCTCAGCCCCCTCGAACTGCGCAATCCGCGGAGTGCGCTCACCGACGCCACGCCGGAACTGCGCGAGACGACCCACTGGTATATCCCGCTCGGCCGGCTCCAACCCGCCCTCGAACGCTGGATCGACACCAAAAAGGACTGGAAGCCGAACGTCCTCGGGCAGGTGCGAAGCTGGCTTCAGGACGGGCTCAAGGACCGGGCAATCACGCGCGACGTGCCCTGGGGCGTACCCGTCCCCGAAGACGTTGCCCGGCAGGCCGGTGTCGATGCCGCCGGCAAGGTCATCTATGTCTGGTTCGACGCGCCCATCGGCTACATCTCGGCTACCAGGGAATGGGCCGCCCGCCAGGGCGATCCCGACCGGTGGCGCACCTACTGGCAGGATGCCGGAACGCGCCTGATCCATTTCATCGGCAA
Organism: Rhodocaloribacter litoris; assembly: GCF_011682235.2. Classification (NCBI taxonomy): domain Bacteria; kingdom Pseudomonadati; phylum Rhodothermota; class Rhodothermia; order Rhodothermales; family Rhodothermaceae; genus Rhodocaloribacter; species Rhodocaloribacter litoris. Next base: position 3,944,497 of record NZ_CP076718.1, read on the forward strand.
GGACAACATCGTCTTTCACTGCCTCATGTTCCCCGCCATGCTGATGGAACACGGGGAATACGTCCTGCCGGACAATGTGCCCGCCAACGAGTTCCTCAACCTTGAAGGGCAAAAACTTTCCACCAGCCGCGGCTGGGCCGTCTGGCTCCACGAATACCTGGAAACCTTTCCGCCGGACCTGCTCCGCTACAGCCTGGCCACCACCCTCCCCGAAACCCGCGACGCCGACTTCAGCTGGAGCGATTTCCAGACCCGCGTCAACTCGGAGCTGGCCGACATTCTGGGCAACTTCGTCAACCGGACGATGACCTTCGCCCACCGCTTTGCCGGGGGGAAGGTGCCGCCGCTCGTCGAGCCGGGGGAAGTGGACCGGGCCGTGCTGGCCGAGCTGGCCGCCTTCCCGGAGCGCATCGGCGCGGCCTACGAGGGCTTCCGTATGCGCGAGGCCGTCTTCGAGACGATGAACCTGGCACGGCTGGGGAACAAGTACTTCAACGATACGGAACCCTGGCATACCCGCAAGACCGACCCGCAGGCGTGCGCCAACACAATCCACGTCTCGCTCCAGCTCTGTGCCGCGCTCAGCGTGCTCATGGAGCCGGTCCTTCCGTTCACGGCCGCAAAGGTGCGCCGGATGCTCCACCTCGAGGGCATCCGGGCCAGCACACCGGAAGGACCCGGGACGGGACGTGGATGGGACGACGCCGGGCACCCGCTGCTGGAGGCGGGACACCCGCTGGGGAAACCGGAGATCCTTTTCAAAAAGATTGCGGACGACGTGATCGAAGCCCAGGTCCGGAAGCTGGAGGCCGCTGCGGCGGCACCGGAACCCGCCTACGAGCCGGTGAAGGAGACCGTCACGTACGACGACTTCGCCCGGCTGGATCTGCGGGTGGGCGAGGTGAAACGGGCCGAGCCCGTCCCGAAGTCGAAGAAGCTCCTGCGGCTGGAGGTGGATCTGGGCTTCGAGACGCGGCAGATTCTGGCCGGTGTGGCCGAGCAGATGGCGCCCGAAGCGCTGCTGGGACGGCGTGTCGTCGTCGTCGCCAACCTCGCGCCACGCAAGATGATGGGGCTGGAGAGCCGGGGGATGTTGCTCATGGCGGAGGATCGGGACGGCACGCTCACCCCGTTGATTGCTGCGGGAGAACCGGGTGCCGTCGTGCGCTAACGGGACGGCGCCCCGGGCTCGTCGTTCAGGGTGGAGAGCAAGTCGTCGAGATCGAGCCGGCGGGTGTACATGGCCAGCGTGCCGTCCGGCTGGCGCGGCCAGGCGGCTTCCGGGCGGTCCCGGTAGAGTTCGACGCCGTTGCCGTCCGGGTCGTGCAGGTAGAGGGCTTCGCTGACGCCGTGGTCGGCGGCGCCGTCGAGCGGGTAGCCGGCCCGGATCAGGCGGTGCAGGGCCCCGGCCAGCGCACGGCGAGTCGGGTAGAGCACGGCGAAATGGTACAGGCCGGTGTGGCCCGGGGGCGGAGGACTGCCGTCCCGGCTTTCCCACGTGTTCAGGCCCAGGTGGTGGTGATAGCCGCCGGCACTCAGGAAGACGGCTGAAGTGCCCATGCGCTGCGTCACCTCGAAGCCGAGCACGTCGCGGTAGAACCGAAGGGAGCGCTCCAGGTCGGCCACCTTGAGGTGAACGTGACCGATCCGAACGCCCGGATGGATGGGGGCAGGTCGTTCCATGGTTACGGGGATGGGGATGCGGGTCGAATCCGTCGTGCTGCCCGGAGGCGGGGTATTCCGGGCTACGAGGGGCGGAACAAAGAAAAAGCCCGGTCGGGGGACCGGGCTTTTTCGTGGCGTGTTGCGAAAGCGGGCTCAGTCGAGCCGCTGAACGTTCGTGGCGCTGAGACCCTTGGGGGTGCGTTCCACATCATATTCCACTTCCTCACCCTCGCGCAGGCCGTCGTTCCAGCCAAGGCCGTTGACGTTGTTGCGGTGCACGAAGACGTCTTTGCTGCCGTCCGCCGGTTCAATGAAGCCGTAGCCTTTGTCCACATTGAACCATTTTACCTTACCGTGTGCCATTGTGTTGTACTTGGATTGCTCCGCGGTGCGCGCGCTCAAAGACCAACCTGAAGAACCCCGCTGCACGAGGTGCCCGAAGTGCCTAAAGGGGATTTGACGTCGTACCGGGGAGGTGTTACAGGGTGTAATGATAGGGCGTCAACGCGCGGGGTGTCCGAAGGTTCGCCCGGTGAAAAAAATTTTTTCCGTCGTGCGGCAACTCTGGAAAGAATCGATTGTATTACTATCAAGTTAGTACTATCCAGGACGTAGATGGCATTCGATTCGCTCATGCGCAGAAAGAAGTCGCTGATACCGCTTGGTGAGACCGAGATGGAGGTATTGCAGCACGTCTGGAGTCTGGGGCGTGCCACGGTGGCGGAGGTGCATGCCCGCCTGCTGAAGGAGCGGCGCGTGGCCTATACCACCGTCATGACCGTGATGAAGAATCTGGCCGACAAGGGGTATCTGGGGTTCGATCGGGAAGGCAACACGTACGTCTATCACCCGGCCCGTTCTCCCGAAGAGGTGCGCCACAGCCTGCTCAAGGGGCTGTTGCAGAAGGTGTTCCGCGGTTCGCCGTCGGCCCTGGTGCAGACCCTGGTACGGCACGAGCCGCTCTCCGAGGCGGAACGGGCGGCCCTGCTCCGGCTGATTGAAAGCATCGAAGACGACGATGGAGACACTGCTTGAGCTGCTCTACCGGCTGGGGAGCGGTGCCCTGTCGCACTTCTGGATTCCGGTGCTGGTCTGGACCCTGGTGGCCCTGCCGGTTTACCTGGTGCTGCGATGGCGGGGAAGCCTCTGGCCGGAGGGAGGGTACCACGTGCTGCGGGCGTTGCTCTTCGCATTGCCGCTCGGGGTGATGCTCGGGGCGACGACCGGGCAGGTGCTGGTGCGGTTGCCCGGTTTCGTTTCGGTCGATCCGTTGCGCCCGGACGGCGCGGGTGCGGTGTTGCCGGGCGTTGTCGCGACGGCGGGCGAAGGGGCGGGGTGGGGGCTGCTGCCGCTGGTCGGGTTGTTCACGCTGGGGACCGCCGTCGTCACGCTCTGGCAGCTTGGCCGGCTGCTGTGCCGGTTTCGTGCCCTGAGATCCGTGCGCCGGTGTCTCGCCCCCGTGGCGCCGGAGCGGGTGCCGGAGTGCGACGTGCTGGCCCGCCGCCTTCGTCTCCGGCGGAAAGTTCACCTGGCCACCCTGCCCGGGGACGTGGTGCCGATGACGTTCGGGGTTCGGAAGCCGGTTGTGGTGTTACCGGAAGCCCTGCTGGCGGATCCGTCCAGGCGGTATCTGGCGCTTGCACACGAACTCGTTCACGTCCGGCGACACGATTTCCTTTTCCACGGCATCGAGGGGTCGATTGCGGCGGTCTTTGCCTTTCACCCGCTGGTGGATCGGCTCTGCCGGGCCATCGGCGGGTATCGAGAGCTGGTGTGCGACCGGGAGGTGCTGGCGCTGACGGGATGCGGGCGCCGGCGCTATGCCACGTTGCTTTTCAGTTTTCTCGTTTCCACGCGCCATGTCCGTACCGTTGCGGTCGGAATGGCTGAGTCCTCTCACCTGACACAACGTATCCAAGCCATGAAAAACAACCGGAAACTCGTCTCACGTTTTTCGAAACGCACTGCACTGGTGCTGGGGCTTGTGGTCCTGGCCGGCGGCACGTTCATCGTGGCCTGCACCGATTTCGTCGGGAGCGATGTCGATGAACCGGCGGCAGAAGCAGCGCTTCAGAAGACCGGGCAGGAGACCTTTATCGTCGTCGAGCGGATGCCGGAATTGATCGGTGGCCTGGCCTCGATCCAGAGCAAGATCCGCTATCCGGAGATCGCCAGGAAAGCGGGCGTCGAAGGGCGCGTCATCGTGCAGTTCACGGTCGACGAGGAAGGCCGTGTCGTCGACCCGGAGGTGGTCCGGGGAATCGGCGCCGGGTGCGACGAGGAGGCCATCCGTGCCGTCATGGAGGCCAGGTTCGTTCCGGGCATGCAGGGCGGCAAGGTGGTGCCGGTGCGGATGACGATCCCGATCTCGTTCCGGTTGCCGCGCGATTGAACGTCCGGTCACCGGGCCACCAGCTCGATGCGGCGGTTGGCCGCCCGGCCTGCTTCCCTTGCAAAGCAACGGCCCCGGCATCGCCAGGATACCGGGGCCTTGCTTCCCGTACGGTAAAGTCGGTTCAGATGTTGATCGGCATGCCGTAGGCGGCGCGGGTGGCCTCCATCACGGCCTCCGAGAGGGTCGGGTGCGGGTGGATGGCCTCCATGATCTCGTGGGCCGTCGTTTCGAGGACCCGGGCCGTGACTGCCTCGGCGATCAGTTCGGTGGCGTCGTAGCCGATGATGTGGCAGCCCAGGAATTCGCCGTACTTGGCGTCGTAGATCACCTTCACGAAGCCCTCGGTATGGCCCAGCGCCGAGGCCTTGCCGGAGGCCGTGAAGGGGAACTTGCCGACCTTGACCTCATAGCCGGCCTCCTTTGCCGCCTGTTCGGTGTAGCCGACCGAGGCGATCTGCGGCTGGCAGTACGTGCAGCCCGGGATGTTCTTCTTGTCGAGCGGGTGGACGTCCAGGCCGGCGATCTTCTCCACGCAGAGGATGCCTTCGTGGCTGGCCTTGTGGGCGAGCCAGGGCGGGCCGGCCACGTCGCCGATGGCGTAGATGCCCGGCACGTTCGTCCGGCCAAAGCCGTCGACCACGATGGCGCCGCGCTCGGTCTTGACGCCGACCGTCTCCAGGCCGAGGTTCTCGATGTTGCCCACGACGCCGACGGCCGAGAGCACCTGGTCGCACTCGATGACCTCCTCGCCCTTTTTCGTCTTCACCTTCACCTTGAGCGTCTTGCCCTTCGTGTCGACGCCCAGCACCTCGGCACTCGTCATCACGTTGATGCCGGCCTTTTTGAACTGGCGGGCCAGCTCCTTCGACACGTCGGCATCCTCGACCGGTACGATGCGGTCCATCACCTCGATGAGGGTGACCTCGGTGCCCATGTGGTGGTAGAAGTAGGCAAACTCGACGCCGATGGCGCCGGCGCCGACGACCACGAGCCGCTTCGGTTGCGTGGTCTGGAGCATCGCTTCCTTGTACGTGATGATCTTCTTCCCGTCGACGGGCAGCGGGGGGATCTCGCGGGCGCGGGCTCCGGTGGCCAGAATGATGTGCTTCGCCTCGACGGTCCGCGCCTCCCCGATCTTTTCCCCGTCCATGTTCTCCGACGGCTGCACGTCGATCTTGCCCTTCCCGGTGAGGCGGCCGTAGCCGTAGAGGACGTCGATCTTGTTCTTCTTCATCAGGAAGTCGACGCCCTTGTTCATCTTGTCGGCGACGGCCCGGCTGCGTGCGATGACCTTTGGAAAGTCGGGCTTGACCTGCCCGGCGAGGCCGTAGGCTTCCAGGTGCTTGCCGTACTCCATCAGCTCGGCGCTCTTGAGGAGGGCTTTCGTGGGGATGCAGCCGATGTTGAGGCAGACGCCGCCGAGCTTGTTCTTCTCGATGACGGCGGTCTTGAAGCCGAGCTGGCTGGCCCGGATGGCGGTCTCGTAGCCGCCCGGCCCCGTGCCGATGACGACCACGTCGTACTGGGAAGTTGCCATAGGGATCTATCGGTGGAGTTCGGAAAATCGCAAAAAAAAGCGGGACGCGTCAAAATACGGGGTGCGGCGCACCGGTGCCAAAAAGCACTGGAGGGGACGAGAAAAGCTTGTGTGAAAAAGGGGGCGCACCGGTGACGAAACTCCGGGTATGCCTGCCCGGAGAAGAATCCGTCAAGATGGAGAAAAGCCCTGCACCGCCCTTTCCGGATGGACCCGTATCGTGGTTTTTGGGTTCAATTATGGGTATTTTGAGCAGATTTTATTCCGGTTGTGATGCCGGGGCCCGGCAGGGGGGCCGGGCCTGTTTTGCGTCGCACCGCTACGTTGTCCCACCACGAGACCGGTTGCATGGAACAGGATAGAAGACGCGTCATCCCGATCAACATCGAGGAGGAGATGAAGTCCTCCTACATCGACTATTCGATGTCGGTCATCGTCAGCCGGGCCCTGCCGGACGTGCGCGACGGGCTCAAGCCCGTGCACCGGCGGGTGCTCTACGGGATGAGCGAGCTGGGGTTGACTGCGGGCAGTGCCTACAAGAAGAGCGCCCGCATCGTCGGGGAGGTGCTCGGCAAGTACCACCCCCATGGCGACTCGGCCGTCTACGACACGATGGTACGCATGGCGCAGGACTTCTCCATGCGCTACCCGCTCGTCGACGGGCAGGGAAACTTCGGCTCGGTCGATGGCGATGCGGCGGCGGCCATGCGCTACACCGAGGCCCGGCTGACCCGCCTGGCCGAGGAACTCCTCCGTGACATCGACAAGGACACGGTCGACTTCCAGGAGAACTTCGACGGCTCGCTCCAGGAGCCGGAGGTGTTGCCGGCTGCCTTCCCCAGCCTGCTCGTCAACGGGGCCGACGGCATCGCCGTGGGCATGGCCACGAAGATCCCACCCCACAACCTCGGCGAGGCCGTCGACGCGGTCGTGGCCTACATCCGCAACCGGGACATCAGCGTCGACGAGCTGATGAAATACCTGCCGGCCCCGGACTTTCCCACGGGGGGGATCATCTACGGCTATGCGGGGGTGCGGGAGGCCTATCACACCGGGCGCGGCCGGGTCATCATGCGGGCCAGGATGCACGAGGAGGAGATCCGGCCGGGGCGGCAGGCCCTCATCATCACCGAGATCCCGTATCAGGTCAACAAGAGTGCGCTCATCGAAAAGATCGCCGCGCTGGCGAGGGAAAAGCGCATCGACGGCATTGCGGACCTGCGGGACGAGAGTGACCGCGAGGGCATGCGCATCGTCGTCGAACTGCGCAAGGACGCCGTGCCGCTGGTGGTGCAGAACCAGCTCTACAAGTACACCCCCTGCCAGCAGACCTTCGGGGTGAACATGGTGGCGCTGGTGGGCGGCCGCCCGCGCACGCTGACGCTGAAAGAGATGATCCAGCACTACGTCGAGCACCGGCACGAGGTCGTCGTGCGCCGGACGACGTACGAGCTGCGCAAGGCCGAGGAGCGGGCGCACGTGCTCGAAGGCCTGACCATTGCCCTGGACCACCTCGACGCCGTCATCACCATCATCCGGCATGCCCCGGATACGGAGACGGCCCGCGCCAACCTGATGGCCGGCGTTTTGCCCGCCGGCCTGACGCCGGCGCAGCGCGAGCGGCTCGGCCTGCCCCTGCACGAGGGCTCTCTCTTTGCGCTCACCGAAAAGCAGGCCGATGCCATCCTGGCCCTGCGCCTGAGCCGCCTGACCGGCCTGGAACGGCAGAAGATCGAGGAAGAGTACCGGGCCGTCCTGCAGGAGATCGAGCGCCTCCGAAGCATTCTCGCCAGCGAGCCGCTCCGCCTCCAACTCATCATCGACGAGCTGCTGGAGATCAAGGCGAAGTTCGCCGACGCCCGCCGCACGGAGATCGACTATGCCGGCGGCGACGACCTGCTCATCGAAGACCTGATCGAGGACGAACAGGTCGTCGTGACCGTCTCGCACCAGGGCCTGATCAAGCGCACCAGTATTTCCGAGTACCGCAAGCAGGGGCGCGGCGGCGTCGGGATGCGCGGCAGCGGCATGCGCGATGAGGACTACATCGAGCACCTCTTTGTCTCCTTCAACCACGACTACCTGCTCTTCTTTACCGATCAGGGCCGCTGCTACTGGCTCCGCGTCTATGAAATCCCCGAGGGCAGCCGCACCAGCAAGGGACGCTCCATCCGCAACCTGATCCAGATTGCCCCCGATGACCGCGTCCGGGCCGTGCTGGCCGTGCGCAAGGAGGACTTCCTCGATCCGGATTTCCTCGAAAACCATTACGTGCTCATGGCCACGCGAAAAGGACTGGTGAAGAAGACTTCGCTGGAGGCCTTCAGCCGCCCCCGCGTCGACGGCATCATCGCCATCGACATCATGGAGGAGGATGAGTTGATCGAGGCCAAGCTGACCGACGGAGAGGCGGACGTGATCCTGGCTTCCTCCAGCGGGCTGGCCATCCGCTTCCGGGAACAGGACGTGCGTCCGATGGGGCGCAATACGCGCGGCGTGCGCGGCATCAGCCTGGGATCGGGCGAACGGGTTGTCGGGATGGTGGTCATCGCCGGCGGCGAGGAGCGCGACGTCCTGGCCATCAGCGCCAACGGCTACGGCAAACGCACCCTGCTCGACGACTACCGCGTGCAGACGCGCGGCGGCAAGGGGATCATCACCCTCAAGACGACCGTCAAGACGGGCCCCCTCGTAGCCATCAAGGGGGTGCAGGAGACCGACGACCTGATGATTTCGACCCACAACGGCATCATGATCCGCATGCACGTGGGGGACATCAGCGTCTTCGGGCGCAACACGCAGGGCGTGCGCCTGATCAACCTGAAGCCCGGTGACGCCATCGCCGACGTGACGCGCGTGGTCACCGAAGAGGAGGAGCAGGAGAGCGCGACGGCCGGCACCCCGGTCCTCTCAGCCGACTGACGCCCGGCGAAGTAACCAGCGAAAGGGGGACACCCGATGACGGGTGCCCCCCTTTTTTCCGCCGGGCATGGTCCGGTAAGGGCCGGCTTACCGGTCATGGTCCTGCCGGGGGATCGAGTCGGCACGCTGGTAGCGGGAGGCGCCTTCCTTCGTGGTGGTCGGAGCGGCGGCCCCCATGCCGTGCGTGCTGATGCGCTCGGCCGGGATCCCCTGGCTCACGTAGAAGGCGCGGACGGCCTCGGCGCGTGCGGTGGAGAGCTCGTCCGGGTTCCGCTCGTTGGCGGCGGCCCAGCCCTCGATGCGCACCTGCACCCGCTCACAGGCCGCGAGCACCTCGACGTTTTCCCGGAGGCGGATGCGGCCTTCCTCGGTCAGGGTCGACCCGTTGCGGTCGAAGTAGACCTCGTTCATGGTGAGGAGCGAGGCGCAGAACGGCGGCTCGTAGGGGACGACCGGGATCGTCAGGGTCTCGGTGTCCGTGCCGTGCTCGTTCGTGACCGTCAGGCTTACCTCATACGTGCCCGGCTCGGAGAACGTATGGGAGAACCGCTCGCCCTCGGCCGTGGTGCCGTCGTTGACCTGCCAGCGGTAGGCCAGCGGGGCGTCCCCGGTCACGGTGGCCGTGAAGGTTACCTCGGTCTGCGTGTCGGGGGCCGTCGGCGAGGCCGTCAGGGATACGATCTGTGCCGGCACGGGCGGCGGCACCACCTCGACGGTAAACGTCTCCGTGTCGGTGCTGCGGTCGTTTTCGGCGGTGAAGGCGACCGTGTAGGTGCCCGGCCTGTCATACGCGTGCCGGACGGTCACGCCGCGTCCCTCGGTGCCGTCGCCGAAGGTCCACGTGTAGCTGACCGGCTGCGTGGCCGATTCCAGGTTGGTGTCGGCGGTGAAGGTGCCTGTCTCACCGACCTGAAGGGTGGCCGGACCGCTGATCCCGTAGACCTGTACCGGCGAGAAGGCTTTTCGGAAGCTGTACTTCACGCCGAAGGTCAACCCGTTGAGGGCATCGACGCTCCCGAACCCGCCGTCGGTGGTGCCGTCCACGGCCGCGTCGTCGAGGCTGAAATCGGTGTTCCATTCAAACACCAGCGAGGTGCGGCCGGAGACGGCCACATCCAGGCCGAGCCCTGCGGACGGGCCCCAGCCGATCGGCCGGTCGCCGGTCACGGGGTCCTGGAAGCCGAGGGTTGCGTTGGCACCGGCCTGCACGAAGGGGGCCACCCGCCAGCGATCGCCCATGATCGTATAGCGGAACAGCAGGTTGAGCGTGTGCCGGTCGGTGTCGCGTCGTTCCTGTGGTTCAAGGGCATCTCCGAATTGGCGGATGACGGGATATTGTCCGTAGCGATAGCCCAGGCTCACGTCGAACCGCTGCGTGGCCTGATAACCGAGCTCCAGCCCGGCGCTGATGGGCGCCTTGCCGTCTACCTTGAAGGCGTCCATGTTGAAGTTGAAGGGGGATCGCTCGTTGTCTCCCAGGTAGCTGGACAGCCCCACCTCGGGCTTTATGTAGAATGATTTGTCGGGACGTACGTTTTGCCCCTGGAGGCTTACCGGCCCCAGCAACAGGGCCAGCAGGGTAAAGATCAGGGGATGGAAAGATCGGGGTCGTTTCATGACGAATTCTATGGATGATGAACAGGCCAACGATGATCGGGAAATCAGAGCAGGCGCGTTGCGGGCCATGCTCGACAGGAAAGTAGCGCCGGACGGGTGCGGGTGTCTGTAGGCGATACGGGAGAGGGTGTGTCAGACGGTCCGGTGCCTTCGGGTAGGAAGGAGATGAAGTAACCTGTCAGAAAGATCTTACACGAAAACGGGCACCGGGACGAGGAACGTTGCCGGCTGCCCGGAGCCGTTGCCGGTGCGATTCGGGCAGGGCAACCCGAACCCCGGGGTCCTCCGGCTTTAGGTGACGGGCGAAAGGTCGATACCCGAGACGGATGGACGGCTCAGGTGCCTTCAGGTTGGAAAAGGGACGGTTACGTCATGAAGGCCGTGAGCCCGCATTGCCGGCCGCAGGTGCCCGCTGCTGCGTCAGATTTCCCATCTTGAGTGCCACCCCGGTCCTGTGTTCCATGAGCCGCACATAGACATGACGGATACGCCTGTGGTGACCGGACTGCCCGGAGAACCGGACCTTTCCCTCCAGTTTCCTCCCCTTCCGAGATCGGTGGCGGAGGTCATGATCATGATGGCCGAGGAGAACGACGTTCCGGATACCCCCCGCCTCGTCGAGGTCATGCATACGGATCCGGTGCTGTCCATGGCGGTGTTGCGCCGTGTCAACTCGGCCTACTATGGCCTGCCGCGCCGCATCGGTGAGGTCCGGCAGGCGGTTTTCCTGCTCGGCTTTCACGAGGTGTGTAACCTGGTGCTGGCGGAGGCCATGCGGGAGCTGGGCGAAATCCTGAACACGCGCGAACAACGCGCGATCTTTCACCGGATGATGCAGCAAAGCCTGGGCACGGCCTTCTTTGCCCAGCACCTTGCCTTCCATTTCGAACTGCCGCATCGACTGATCGCCTACACGCTGGGGTTGTTGCATGTGGTCGGGCGCCTCGTGCTGCTCTACAACCTGCCCGACGCCTATGAGGCACTCTGGGCGACGAGCCGGGCCGGGACCGGGCCCCTTCCCGAGGAAGAGCGGGGGCTTCTGGGCTGCGACCACCAGGTGCTGACCGTGAAGGCCTGCCAGGCCTGGAACCTGCCCGATACCGTCACGACGGTGCTGGGGGGGCTGCCGGATCCGTCCGCTCTGGAACGGAAGGAACATCAGGCGCTGGCGTGGACGGTGGTCGTCGGCGCGGCGGCGACGAGCCGGCTCTGGACGCCGCAACCCGGACGAGAGACCGAAGCGAGGTGGCAACGAGGCGTGGCGAGCCTGGCGGCGCTCGTGGAGGTCACCCCCGCCATGCTCGTGGCATTGCTCGATGCGCAACGTGAACCGGCACTTCAGTATATTGCCTCGATGGAGGCCTCCTGATCGGGCCGTCTCGCTCATCTGTTCTTCGCCGGACCCATGGCGCCTTGCCGTGCATTCCTGTTCCTTTGCTGGCTCGGGGTGGTGACCCTTTTTGCCCCGGAAGCCGGTGCGCAGAAGGCCGTACCGCCGCTGACCGGCCGTGTGGTCGACGAGGCCGGTATCCTTTCGCCCGAGACGGAGCGCCTCCTGGCCGGGCTGCTGGCCGAACACGAGGCCGCCACGGGCAACCAGGTCGCCGTCCTCACCGTCCCCTCGCTCGATGGCGAGAACCTGGAGGACTACAGCCTGCGCGTGGCGCGAACCTGGGCCCTGGGCACGGCCGAGCACGACAACGGGGTGCTGTTGCTCGTCGCCGTCGCGGACCGCAAGCTCCGCATCGAGGTGGGGCTGGGGCTGGAAGGGGCCCTGCCCGATGCGGTGGCTGCCCGCATCATCCGGCACGAGATGACCCCGCGCTTCCGGAACGGCGACTTCGACGGGGGTGTCGTGGCTGGCGTGCAGGCCATCGTCGGGGCCATCGAGGGCACGTACACGCCGCCGGAGGACCCTGCCGGGAAGCCGCCGTTCTGGGCCGGCCTCATCTTTCTCGTCGTGCCCTGCCTGTTTGCCTTTTTCGGGCTGATCTCGCACGGCTGCGGGCGGTGGTTCCTTTTCGGCGTCCTGATGCCCTTCTTCTGGGTGGTCGGGTCGCTGCTTTTCGGCTTTACCTACGGGGGGTGGATCGTGCTGCTGCTCTACGTCGTCGCGTTTGTCGCGCTGACGCGCCACCCCGGGGTGCAGGCCGTCTCGGAGAAGTTGAAGGCGGGCCAGAAGGCGAAGGTGGGACCGTTCACGTTCACGGCCGGCAGCGGCGGCTTTGCAGGCGGGGGCGGCGGGGGCTTCGGCGGTGGTGGTTTCAGCGGCGGCGGGGGTTCCTTCGGGGGCGGAGGTGCTTCGGGAGGCTGGTGATCGCCGGGCGGGGTGGGCAGAAGAGCCCCGCCCCTGCATCAGTCCTGTTCGATTTCGAGGACGAGGCCGTCGGTGTCGCGGACGAAGAGGCGGCCCCGGGTTTCCTGGTAGGGATAGGCGGCGGCGTCGAGGCGGGAGCGAAGGGCGTGCCAGGCCCGGCGGGGGAGGCGGAACCCCAGGTGATGCAGCCCGCCCCGGCCGGGGATAGACGGGTGGGCCAGTTCCGGCATCTCGATGAGTTCCAGGATGTCATGTCCCCGGGCATCGGTCAGCAGGGCCCGGCGTCGTCCTTCGCGTATCGGGTCGGGTTCGATGGTGCGGAGCGTCAGCCCGAGCAGGTCCACGTAGAAGGCGACGGCTTCGTCGAGCCGGGTGGTCAGGACGGCCGCGTGGTCGAGGTGCACGGGCGTCAGGGGGGCGCTTTCGGAGCCTGGTGCCGGCGTGGTCGTGGAAGTCGTGGGGGCGGTCATGGCATGCTCGGATTGGGATGCTACCGGATCAATTGGCCTGGAGGACGGAGGCGCCGGTGTGCCCGGCCGGGCGCTGCTGGAACCGTGCGGGGTCGATGCCGAGGCGTTTCATCTTTTTGTAGAGTCCCTGGCGTGTCAGGCCGAGGACGTCGGCGGCGGCGGTCACCTGGCCGCCCGTCTCGGTGAGGACACGCTCGATGAGGGCTTTTTCGGTGCCGGCCAGGACGTCGTCCAGGTTGTATTCGGAGCGCAGGATCAGGTCGTGGGGACCGGGGGGTGGGGTCGGGGTGCCTTCCACGGCGTCCAGGAGCGTGGGGGAGAGGTCCTCGAGGTCGATCGTCGGGGCCGGTTCACTGCTCACGTAGACGAGGGCGCGTTCGATCTCGTTGCGGAGCTGGCGGACGTTACCGGGCCAGTCGTAGCGCAGCAAGGCATCCAGGGCGCGGTTGGTGATGGAGGCCACGGGGGTGCCGGCCGGGCGCAGTTGCTGGAGGAAATGGCGGACGAGCAGGGGGATCTCTTCCCGCCGCTCCCGCAGGGGCGGAACCCGCAGGGGGATCACGTTGAGCCGGTAATAGAGGTCCTGGCGGAACCGGCCCGCCCGGATCAGCGCTTCGAGATCCTGGTTGGTGGCTGCGATGATGCGGACGTTGACCTGTACGGGCCGCCGGGCACCGAGCGGGAAGATTTCGCCTTCCTGGAGGAACCGCAGCAGCTTCGGCTGCACGTCGAGGGGCAGGTCGGCGATTTCGTCGAGGAAGAGGGTGCCGCCGGCGGCCTCGCGGATGACGCCGGCGTGGGCGCGGACGGCCCCGGTGAAAGCCCCTTTTTCATGACCGAAGAGGTGGCTTTCGAAGAGTTCGCGCGGGACGGTCGAACAGTTGAAGGCCAGGAAGCGGGCGTGTTTGCGCTCGCTGGTGGCGTGGACGGCACGGGCGATGAGTTCCTTGCCGGTGCCGCTTTCGCCGGTGATGAGCACGGGGCTGTGGCTGGCCCGGATGCGGTGGATCTGTCGCGCCACCTGGCGCATGGCCGCGCTGGCATAGACGAAGTCTTTCAGGGGGATCTCCGGTTCGCCGTTGTGGGCGACGTCGTCCGGCAGGGCAGCAGTGAGCCGGCGGGCGCGTAGCCGGGCATGGTCGAGGGCGAGGGCCGCCACGGGCAGCCAGGGACGGAGGCGGGCTTCGGCCACCTCCCAGGCGGGGTCATCCTCCCCGGCGGCGACGCCGAAGAAGAAGGCCGGGCCGGAGGCCGTGTCGCACGGGCCGTGCGCATGCAGGCGCAGCCACACGACGGCCCCCTGCCGGCTTCGGGGCTCGGTCGGGGACGGAAAGGCGAGGTCGTCGGGAGGGGTGCCGTGCTGGTGCAGGAGCGACCAGCCCGCGTCTTCGTGGAAGGTGTAGAGGCCCAGCCAGCGGTTCGGGAGCAACCGTTCGGCGGCCTGCAACCATGCCTCGGCCACGAGTTCGACGGAAAGGGAGGCCTGGGCGAGCGAGGCGCCGAGCGCGGTTTCCGGCATCTCCGGGGTCCCTTCGGCGCCGGTGGGCCAGGCCGCCTGGAGGGCGCGGGCCTCGTCGAGCTCGGGCCGGGCCTGCAGGCGGCTGAAGGTGAGCACGGCGGTATCGAGCAGCGGGCGCGTCTGGGCGGGGGCCACGCTCCGGCCCAGCCGGGCCAGGGCCAGCTGCATCCGGGCCGTCTGGTAGACGTCTCCGATGAGGGAATAGGCCGAGAGGGCCTGGGTGAAGTAGGCGCGGGCCTCGTCCGCATGTCCTTCGGTGCGGGCGAGGTGGCCCAGCGCGTAGAAGCGGCGGGCGGCGAAGGGCAGCAGGCTGAAATACTCGCCCAGCGTTTCGCTTTCGCGCAGGTATTCACGGGCCCGGCCCAGCTCGCCCCGGTCGGCGTAGAGGTGGGCCAGGTGGAGGAGGGTTTCGAGGCGGCGCCCGTCATGGGCGGCTTCCCGGGCGCTGTGATAGGCCCGGTGGGCCCATTCGGTGGCCCGTTCGTGTTGTCCCTGCCGTTCGAGGAGCTGGCTTCGTACGAGGGCAACGGAGGCGGCGGCCGACTGGTGCCGGCGGTGGTGCAGGCGCCGGAGCAGCTCGTCGAGCAGGTCGCCGGCGGTGGCGTGGTCTCCCCGGATGAGGGCCAGGCGGGCCCGGTATTCGAGGAGGTAGGCGTCGGCATCCGGGATGCCGGTGGTGGCCCGCCGGGCGCGGTCGATGAGCCGGTCGGCGCCGTCGAGGTCGCCTTTGCGGATGAGGGCGCGGAGGTGACTGCGGAAGGCGTCGAGCAGTGGCCGGCCGGCGCTTGCCGCGTCGCCGGCCAGCAGGTGTTCGGCGGCGCGGGCGCTTTCGAGGACGGTTTCCGGGGCGCGGCCGAGGTCGGCGTCCAGGAGGGCCTGGTAGGCCAGCGCACGTCCCCGCGCCATGGGGTCGTCGGTCGTGTGGGCGAGGGCGGCGAGGCGATCCAGGTGCAGGCGGGCGCAGGCATAGCGCCCCTGGAAGCGGTCGAGCCGGGTGTGCAGGTCCTGGAGCCAGAGGGTGGCCTGCACGTCCTGCAGGGTTTCCTCCAGCACCGCGGCCTCGTCCAGGGCCTGGCGCATCAGCTGCACCTCGTCGATGCCGAAGTAGGCGTGGGCCTGTCCCAGCAGCGTCCAGCACCGGCCGCCGGCGTTGAGGGCCTGGCGGAAAAGGCGTTCGGCCCGGTCGAAGAAATAGAGGGCACGGGCGTCGTCGTAGGTTGCCACGTCCTCCCAGGCGTGGGCCCAGCCCAGCCACAGGGCCACCTCGGCCCGCACGTTCGGGTCGACGTCCTTCCGGTCGATGAGGGGTTCATGGGGGGCCAGCAGGGCGTGGGCCCGGCGGGCATCCCCGTGGCGCAGCAGCCGCACCCGCGCCATCAGCGTCCGGAGCACAACCAGCCCCGTGTCCTCGCCGTCCGCACCGGTTCCGGGCGGAAGCAGGGGCTCCACCATCCGCGCCACGTCGGCCACCCGCCCTTCGGCGAGCAGCCCCCGCGCCATCGCTATGGTCTGGGTGTGTTTCAACGGCTTTCACCGTAAGCGTTGTGTCCCGGGCGTTCGGGAGCGTCAACGTGCCGCGTTGACGTTCAAAGGAAGCCCAGCTCCAGCTTGGCCTCGTCGGACATCATCTCGATGGTGAACGGCGGGTCGAAGGTGAGCTCTACCCGCACGTCTTCGACGGCCGGGATGGCCCGGATCCGCTGCTCCACCTCGTAGGGGAGGTAGCCGGCCGCCGGGCAGTTCGGCGCCGTCAGTGTCATCTTCACGAAGACCGTGTTGTCCGGGTTGGCCCGGATCTCGTAGATCAGGCCCAGGTCGTAGATGTTGACGGGGATCTCCGGGTCGTAGACCGAGCGGATGGCTTCGATCACCTGCTCGCTCAGCCCGGCGGGGGATTCGTCATAGATCTCGGTGCTCATCGTTCCGGGAGGGTTGGTGCTTATGCCTTCTGGCCGCGCGGCGCGGCCGAGACGTTCTCACCGCCGAGGGCCACGGCATACAGCTTCATCTGTCTGATCATCGCGTCGAGCCCGTTCTTTCGGGTCGGCGAGAGGTGTTCCTTCATCCCGATGCGGTCGAGGAAGGACAGGTCGGCGTGGGCGATGGCTTCGGGGGGCTGGCCGTTGAGCACCCGCACCAGCAGGGCGATCAGGCCCTTGGTGATCAGGGCGTCGCTGTCGGCCTTGAAGACGATGCGGCCGTTGTCCCGCTCGGCCCGGAGCCACACCTGCGCCTGGCAACCGCGCACCTTGTATTCGTCCGTCCTGTACGCGTCCTCGATCAGCGGCAACGAACGGCCCTGTTCGATCAGGTGCTCGTACTTGCCCATCCAGTCGTCGAACAGGCTGAACTCCTCGACGATGGCCTCGGCGCGTTCCGCGATGGTGTCTTTCACGGGATTGTGGGGTTGCAGATTGCAGATTAAAGATTGCAGATGGCGGATGCTGGTCAGCCAAAAAGCTTCTTGACCCGGTGGATGCCTTCCACGAGCCGGTCGATCTCGTCGCGGGTGTTGTAGAGGGCGAAGGAGGCGCGCACGGTGCCGGGGATGCCGAAGCGCTGCATGAGCGGCTGCGTACAGTGGTGGCCGGTGCGCACGGCGATGCCGAGGCGGTCCAGGATGGTGCCGGTGTCGTACGGATGGATGTCGCCGACGAGGAAGGAGACGACAGCGGCTTTGTGGGCTGCCGTACCGATGATCCGCACGCCGTCGATCTCGGTGAGGCGCTCGGTGGCGTAGGCGAGCAGGTCGTGTTCGTGCCGGGCGATGGCATCGTAGCCGATCGAAGCCAGGTAGTCGATGGCGGCGGCCAGGCCGATGGCACCGGCGATGTGGGGGGTGCCCGCCTCGAACTTGTGCGGCGGTTCGTTGAAGGTGGTGCCGTCGAACGAGACCGTCTCGATCATGTCGCCGCCGCCCTGGTAGGGGGGCAGGCGGTCGAGCCACGGCGTCTTCGCGTAGAGGACACCCAGCCCCGTGGGGCCGAACATCTTGTGGCTGGAGAAGCAGTAGAAGTCGCAGCCGAGGGCCCGCACGTCCACGGCCATGTGGGGCACGGCCTGGGCGCCGTCGATCAGCACGGGGATGCCAAGTGCGTGTGCGTCCCGGATGGCCTGCCGGACCGGGTTGACCGTGCCGAGCGTGTTCGAGACGTGCACGAGGGCGACGAGCTTCGTCCGCTCGCCGAGCAGGGCCAGGTACTCTTCGTAAATCAGCTCGCCGGTGTCGTCGACCGGGGCGACGCGGAGGCGGGCGCCGGTGCGCCGGCACAGGAGCTGCCAGGGCACGATGTTCGAGTGGTGCTCCATGGCCGAGACGACGATCTCGTCGCCGGGCCGGACGGCCAGCCGCCCATAGGCATCCGCCACCAGGTTGACGGCTTCGGTGGTGCCGCGCGTGAAGACGATCTCCTGCGGGCCGGTGGCGTTGATCAGCCGGGCCACCCGCGCGCGAGCCGCTTCGTAGGCGTCGGTGGCCTGCTGGCTGAGCGTGTGCACGCCCCGGTGAACGTTGCTGTTCTCCCGCTCGTAGTAGGCCCGCAGCCGGTCGATCACCGGCCGGGGTTTCTGCGACGTGGCCGCATTGTCGAAATAGACCAGGGGGTGTCCGTGGATCTCCTGGTGAAGGGCCGGGAAGTCGGCCCGGATCCGCTCCACGTCGAACGTCGTCTCGAGGGCTGTCGGGGCCGGGGTTGCCATGGGGCACCTCACAGGGCTGGGGTGAAAGAGGGGGCCGGGGTCAGTCCAGCCGCAACGCGATGACCTCGTCGAGGTGGGTGCGCAGCGGCTCGATCCGGATCTCGTCGATGACGTCGCGGGCGAAGGCCAGCAGCAGCACCTTGCGGGCCTGCTCCGCGGTCAGGCCGCGGGTGCGCAGGTAGAAGAGGGCCTCGCGGTCGAGCTGGCCCGTGGTGGCGCCGTGGCTGCACTTGACGTCGTCGGCGTAGATCTCCAGTTCCGGCTTCGAATACATCTGGGCCGTCTCGCTCAGGAGCACGCTCTTGTTCGACTGGTAGGCGTTGATCTGCTGCGCGTCCGGGCGGACGTACACCTTGCCGTTGAAGACGCCCGTGGCCTGGTCGTCCAGGATGCCCTTGAACAGCTCGTTGCTGAAGCAGCGGGGCCGGGCGTGGTCCACCAGGGTGTGGTTGTCGACGTGCAGCTTGCCCTTACCCAGGAACAGGCCCAGCAGGTGCGTCTCGCAGTTTTCGCCGTCGGGCAGGTAGCCGTGGTTGTTCCGGACGACGTCGCCGCTGAGCGTGATCGTGTTCGTCGACGCATAGCTGCCGGTTGCCTGGTAAAGGTGCCGCGTATCGACCTGGGAGGCGTTCGGGCCTTCGTCCTGGATCAGGTAGGTGTCCACGTGGGCGTTCGGGCCGGTGTAGAGCTCCGTCACCCCGCTGGTGAACGTCCTCGTCCCGGAGAGGGCATGGCGGCTCTCGATCAGGTGCAGCCGGGCCCCTTCCTCGACGACGACGAGCTGGCGCGGCTGGAGGAACAGGGGCTCGTCCGTGCGGACCAGGCTGATCACGTGGACCGGCTTCTCGACGACGGTGCGGGCCGGCACGTGGATGAACAGCCCGTCGTGAACGAATGCCGTGTTCAGCGCGGTAAAGGCGTCTCCGGCGGGGTCGGCGTAGCGGCCGAAATGGCGGTTGAAGACTTCGGCATGGGACTCGGCGGCCCCGGCCAGGCTCGTCACGGCGACGCCTTCCGGCAGGCCGTCGAGCGCGGAGAGGGCCGGCACGAACCGGCCGTTGAGGAGCACCACCCGGTAGGCGTCGAGGTCCGGGATCAGGAACGGCGCCAGTTCGTCGGGGTTCAGCGCGGCCTCCGGTGCCAGGCGCACCGCGTAGTCGCGCCGGAGCACGTCCGTGATGGGGGTGTATTTCCAGGCTTCTGCCTTGCGGGCCGGGAAGCCGAGCCGCTTGAAGTGGGCGATGGCCTCCTGCCGGAGCCGCTGCAGGTGCGGGTTGCTGCCGTTGAGGGTATGGCCTGCGTGTACCTCGAAGGCGGCCAGGAACCGGTCCTCCGGGCGGGCGGCGGTGTCTTTTTCGAGGGTCGTCAGCATAAATTCTATAGCGTTACGCGTTGGGCGTTAAACGTTGAACGTTGAACGTTAAACGTTGGACGTTTAACCGACAGGGGCGGCTTCCTCGCGGATCCAGTCGTAGCCTTTCTCTTCGAGTTCGAGGGCCAGGTTCTTGTCGCCCGTCTTGACGATGCGCCCGTCGACGAGCACGTGCACCACGTCCGGGATGATGTAGTTGAGCAGGCGCTGGTAGTGGGTGATGACCAGGAAGGCCCGCTCAGGCGAGCGCATCTGGTTGACACCGTCGGCCACGATGCGCAGGGCGTCGATGTCGAGGCCCGAATCGGTCTCGTCGAGGATGGCGAGCTTCGGCTCGAGGATGGCCATCTGGAAGATCTCGTTGCGTTTCTTTTCACCGCCGGAGAAGCCCGCGTTGACGGAGCGCTGTTTCAGGCTCGGGTCCAGGTTGACGAGGGCGGCCTTTTCCTTCATCAGCCGGAGGAAGTCGACGGCGCTCAGGGGTTCCTGTCCCCGGTGTTCACGGACGGCGTTGAGGGCATGGCGCAGGAAGTTCTGCATGCTCACGCCGGGCAGTTCCACCGGATACTGGAAGGCCAGGAAGACGCCTTCGCGGGCGCGCTCGTCCGGTTCCATGGCCAGCAGGTCCCGGCCTTCATAGCGCACCTCGCCGCCGGTCACCTCATAGTCTTCGCGGCCGGCCAGCACGGCGGCCAGGGTGCTCTTGCCCGAGCCGTTCGGTCCCATGATGGCGTGCACCTCGCCCGGGCGGATGGTGAGGTTGACACCTTTGAGGATCTCTTTGTCCTCGACGCGCACACGCAGGTCTTTTATCTGAAGCATCTCGTTTTCCGTACGTTTGGAGGGGTTGTTCGGTGAAAACAGGGCGACGGCCGATCAGCCGACGGAGCCTTCGAGCTCGATGTCGAGCAGCTTGCGGGCTTCGACGGCGAACTCCATCGGGAGCTGGGCCAGGATCTCCTGGCAGAAGCCGTTGACGATCAGCTTGATGGCGTCCTGTTCGCTGATGCCGCGCTGCTGGCAGTAGAAGATCTGGTCCTCGCCGACCTTCGAGGTCGTGGCTTCATGCTCGACCTGGGCCGTCGGGTTGTGGATCTCGAGATAGGGGAAGGTGTGGGCGCCGCAGGTGGAGCCGAGCAGCATCGAGTCGCACTGCGAGAAGTTGCGGGCGTGGTCGGCGTTGCGGTTCACCTTCACCAGGCCGCGGTAGCTGTTGTTCGAGAAGCCGGCCGAGATGCCCTTCGAGATGATCGTGCTCCGGGTGTGCTTGCCCAGATGGATCATCTTCGTGCCGGTGTCGGCCTGCTGGTGGCCTTTCGTGAAGGCCACCGAGTAGAACTCGCCGACGGCGTGGTCGCCCTTGAGGATGACGCTCGGGTACTTCCACGTGATGGCCGAGCCGGTCTCGAGCTGCGTCCACGAGATCTTCGACCGCTCGCCGGCGCAGATGCCGCGTTTGGTGACGAAGTTATAGACGCCGCCCCGGCCCTTGCGGTCGCCGGGGTACCAGTTCTGGATGGTCGAGTACTTGACCTCGGCGTCGCGGTGCGCGATGATCTCGACGACGGCCGCGTGGAGCTGGTGCTCGTCGCGCATGGGCGCGGTGCAGCCTTCGAGGTAGCTCACGTAGGCGCCTTCTTCGGCGATGATGAGCGTGCGCTCGAACTGCCCGGTGCCCGCCTCGTTGATGCGGAAGTAGGTGGAGAGCTCCATCGGGCAACGCACGCCCTTCGGGATGTAGCAGAAGGACCCGTCGGAGAAGACGGCCGAGTTGAGGGCGGCGTAGAAGTTGTCCGTGTAGGGCACGACCGAGCCCATGTACTTGCGCACCAGTTCGGGGTGCTTCTGCACGGCCTCGCCGAAGGAGCAGAAGATGATGCCGAGCTTTTCGAGCTCCTCTTTGAAGGTGGTGGCCACCGAGACGCTGTCCATGACCACGTCGACGGCCACCCCGGCCAGGCGCTTCTGCTCTTCGAGCGGGATCCCCAGCCGGTTGAACGTCTCGATGATCTCGGGATCGACCTCGTCGAGGCTGTTGTACTTCGGCCGCCGTTTCGGGGCGGCGTAGTAGCTGATGGCCTGGAAGTCGATGTCCGGATACCTGAGGTGCGCCCAGCGGGGATAGGCCGCCTTCTGCTGGAGCGACTGCCAGTGGCGGAAGGCCCGGAGCCGCCATTCGAGCATCCATTCGGGCTCTTCCTTCCGGGCCGAGATGAAGCGGATGATGTCTTCGTTGAGCCCGCGCGGTGCCAGCTCGGCTTCGATCGGCGTCACAAAGCCGTAGGCATACTCGCGCTCGGCCACTTCCTGGAGGAAATCGGTTTCCGTGTTGCTCATGGTGCAGGGCTGGGTTTGAAGGAGAAAGACCGTGCCCGCGAGCACCGGCCTGTTTTATCTGGACTTAGTCTAGCAAAGCAAGTACGGTGCCGCGCTTTCCCGGGGACGGCAGGGGGGAAAAGGCGTTCCACAACGACAACCTGTTAACTTCCGTTGACGCAAAGATAACGATCGTTTACGCCGGAAGGCAATGTCAACGACCGATTACAGCACGCCCGCCACGCCTTTCCGTTCCCTTCTTAACGCGACTTTAACGCGGAAACACCGGCCGGGGCCGCGGGTATGCATGCCTCGGAGCCACCGGCCCCACCGCTGTCGAAAAACCGTCTCGCATCCTATGGAAATCACCATCACCGACCGTGCCCGGACCAGGATCCGGGACGTCGCCCGCAACGAGGGCGTCGACCTGGGCACGACGTACCTCCGCATCGCCGTCGTGCCGGGGGGATGCTCGGGGCTGACGTACGACCTGGGCTGGGATACCACCCGGCAGGAGACCGATCACTACGCCGAGGTCGACGGTGTGCGCGTGCTCATCGATCGGAAAAGCTTGCTCTACCTCGAAGGCTCCGAGCTGGATTTCACCGACGGGCTCGAAGGCAAGGGATTTCACTTCATTAACCCGCAGGCCATCCGCACGTGCGCCTGCGGCGAGTCCTTCGGGCTTTGAGGACTTCCCGCGGCCGGCGGTTTCACGGATCCGGGCCGCTCAGGCCTGTTTTTGCTCCCGGTGGATCGGCATGAGGAGGACGGGGCGGGTTGCGTGCTCCACCACGTCGCGCGTCACGCTGCCCAGCAGCAACCGCTCCAGTCGCCCGTGATGGCGTTTGCCCAGCACGATCAGGTCCACCGCCTCCGCTTCGGCTTCGTCCAGGATGGTGGCGGCCGGCTCCCCTTTGCGCAGCGCGGCCCGCACCGGCCGGCTGAAACGCTCGACGAGGAACGCGTGGAACTCGTGCTCCTCGGCCCGTTCGATGTTTTCCTGCACCGCGGGGTCGTAGACCACGTACGACAGATCACCGAAGCCCGACATGGGGTCGATCGGGAGGGGTGTGGCGGGCGCAGTGGCAAAGACGTGCAGGACGAGCAGCTCGGCTTCGAGGCGCGTGGACAGCGTTTCGACGGCCCGGGTGACCTCGACCGGCTCTTCCAGGTCGACGGCGAAGAGGATCTTCATGGGCGGGGTGGAAAAGGCCGCATGACGCGGCGTACGTGGGCGGTTCCGGTGCGAGCACATGATACGACGCGGCGCTGCCGACCTCAACAGCCGGCCGGGTGGTTCGATCCGGAAAAGGCTTGCATACCGGCCGCGTCGTGCTTTTTTTCCGGGAAAGTCGCCCCCTGCTGATCCCCTCACGGCATCCCGTTTTTTCCACCCCACCCAGACGGACGGCACGACATGATCCACGGTTATCGCGGGCGGTGGCTCGGCGCTCTCCTGTTCTTCCCGCTCCTGGTGCATCCGGGCCTTGCCCAGGATGTGACGTATTTCCCCGGTCCCGGCGACGACTGGGAGCGGCGCCCGCCCGAGGCCGTCGGCATGGATCCGGCCCGCGTGGACTCGGCCGTGGCTTTTGCGCTGGCCGGCGAAAGCCCCGACCCGCGTGACCTGGCCGAGATGATTGCGCTCAGCTTCGCCCGCGAACCGTACAACGACATCATTGGCCCGACGAAGCCGCGCGGCGGGCCGGCGGGGCTCATCCTGCGCCACGGCTACCTTGTCGCCGAATGGGGCGATACCCGCCGCGTCGACATGACCTTCAGCGTCACGAAAAGCTTTCTCTCGACGGTCGTCGGGCTGGCCTTCGACCGGGGGCTCATCCGCCGCCTCGACGACCCCGTGCGCGCGTACGTGCCCACCGGCCACTTCGATTCGCCCCACAACGCGAAGATCACCTGGGACCATCTTCTCCGGCAAACGAGCGCATGGGAGGGCACGCTCTGGGGCAAACCCGACTGGGCGGACCGTCCCGTTGGCGACGATCCGAACGCCTGGCCGCACCGGCCGCTGCCCGAGCCGGGGACGGTCTGGAAATACAACGACGTGCGCGTCAACGTGCTGGCGCTGGCGGTGCTGCACGTCTGGCGTCGCCCGTTGCCGGTGGTGCTGCGGGAGCTTGTCATGGATCCCATCGGTGCCTCGAACACCTGGCGGTGGGAGGGCTACGAAAATTCCTGGGTGACGCTCGACGGCCTGCGCGTCCAGTCGGTCAGCGGTGGTGGACACTGGGGCGGCGGTATGTTCATCAGCGCCCGCGACATGGCCCGCTTCGGCTACCTCACCCTCCGGCGCGGCCGCTGGGGCGAGCAGATCATCTTCTCCGAACGGTGGTACGACCTGGCCACCACCCCGACCGGTCCCAACCCCGGCTACGGTTTCATGAACTGGTTCCTCAACACGGACCGGCAACTGCTGCCGTCCGCCCCCGAGACGGCCTTCGCCCACCTGGGTGCCGGAACGAACATGGTCTACGTCGATCCCGAGCACGACCTGGTCGTCGTGGCCCGGTGGCTCCGGCGCGACCGGCTCGACGGCCTCGTGCAGCGTGTGCTGGCGGCTGTGCAGGAGTAGGGGCCGGATGGGCGTTCGTCTTCGTTCCCGCCGTCTCCGTATATTGAGGCGATCCGTGAACCATCCCGTGCGTCCATGAGCGAGCCAGACCGGGCCGGGCACCTGCTGGCCGAGGCGCTGCTCCGCGCCACCGTCGGGGCGTTTGCGAAAGCGATGTGGCGGCCGGTGCTCGTCAACCCGGAGGCCCTGCCGGCGCGCGGGCCGTGCTTTTTCTACGGCAACCACTCGAACATGCTCGATGCGTTCGTGCTGAACGCCTTCACCCGGTTCGGGCAGTGCACGGCCGGGGTGATGACGCGCGAGCGGTTCCGGGGCGGGCTGGCCACCTGGGCCTTCCGGCGCATCGGGCTGCTGCCGACGCAGAAGCGGCTGGCCGAGCCGCCCCTCATCCGGGGCGTCTACCGGCTCCTCGAGGCCGGGCGGGCGGTGGTCATCTACCCCGAGGGCGGGCAGCGCTGGACCGGCCGGCCGATGCCGTGGATCGAGGCAACGGCCAAGCTGTTCGTCCGCTGCGGCGTACCCGTCTACCCCGTCCGCACGCACGGCTCGTACCTGGGCTGGCCCCGCTGGGCGGACCACCCGCGCCCGGCCCGCCTGTTCGTCGAGATCCTCCCCCCGCTCACGTTCGACCGGGCGACACCGCTGGACGAGGCGCTGGCGCGGCTCCGGGCGCCCATCGCCGCGCACGACGACGCCGTCTTCCCGCCCGAGAGCCGCCCGCGCCGCGCCTACCGCCCGGCCGCCGGCCTCCACCGCCTCCTCTACCGCGACCCCGACACGGGCACGTACGGCGGCCTGTCCTCGCCCGACGGCACCCACGTCGTCAACCGCGCCGGCACGCTCCGCCTCCGCATGCTCTCGGACAGCACCCTCGTCGACGAGCGCACGGGCGCACGCCACACCACCGGCGACCTCTACGAGCGCATCCGCGCCCTCCCGCTCGAGAAGGACCGTGACGGCGCCCTGCTCCGCGACCGGGTCGCGCTCCACACCGAGCGAGCGTATCCTCACCTCGTGCCCCACGGCACCGTGACGGCCACCCTCTACGACGACGCCCTCCGCCTCGAAGGCCCGGACGTGCGCCGCACCGTCCCGCTCGAAGCGCTCCGCTATGCCGACATCGAGCGGAACTACAAGCTCCAGCTTACCTTCTCCGACGAGATGCTCCAGCTCGGCTTCACGGGGGCGGGGAGCGCCCTGGCCTGGCTCGACGCCCTGGCCCGCCTCCGCCCCGACGTCACCGCCACCGTCACCGAACGCGCCGCCGCATGACCGCCTGGACGCACGCCCTGACCCTCGGCCAGTTTATGTTCGACGTCGCCGTCGTGGGCGGGCTGCTCCTCGCCGGCGTGGCCCTGCGCCGGTACGTCGCCTTCTTCCAGCGCTACCTCATCCCGGCCAACCTGATCGCCGGGTTCGCGGGCCTCATTCTCGGCCCGGAGCTGCTGGGCTGGCTCGACTTCTCGCTCGAGCGGATGGGCGTCTACGTCTACCACCTGCTGGCCCTCACCTTCATCGGCGTGGGGCTCCAGGGGGGGATGGAGAAGCATTCGCGGGGGGCGCTCCACCTGGGGTTCATCCAGATCATGACGTTCCTGCTGCAGGCGCTCGTCGGGTTGGCGGTGGTGCTGGGGATGGTCTACCTGGTCGATCCCGACCTGGTGCCGGCGGCCGGGATGCTCCTGCCGCTGGGTTTCGGGATGGGGCCCGGCATCGCCTATACCATCGGGCAGTCGTGGGAGGCGTACGGCTTCCCCGAGGGCGGGGCCATCGGGCTGACGGTGGCGGCCATCGGCTTCCTCGTGGCCTACTTCACCGGCATCGCCCTGGTGCGCCGGGGCATCCGGCGCGGGCACGCCGCCCTGGTGCGCGAGGCCGACACGCTCGACGCCGCCACGCGCACGGGCGTGGTGCAAGACCAACCGCCCGTGGCCGCCCGCCTGACGTTCATGCCGGGCGCCGTCGAGCCGCTGACGGTGCACCTGGCGCTGATCGCCGTCCTCTACCTGGGCACCTACGGCCTGACGCGGCTGCTGGCCGCCGGGCTGACGGCCGCCGGGCTGGCCCACGAGGTGCCCACGCTGTGGTCGTTCCACTTCATCCTGGCCAACCTGCTGGCCTTCGGGCTGCGCCGCCTGATGCGCCGCCACCGCGTGGACCACGTCCTCGACGAGGGCTTCCTCCACCGCATCACCGGGGTGCTGTGCGACTTCCTCATCGCCGCCTCCATCATGGCCATCAGCCTGCGCATCGCCTGGGACTACCTCGGCCCCATCCTGCTGATGTGCGCCGTGGGCACGCTCGTCACGTACGCCGCGATCAAGTACGTCGCCCAGCGCGTCTTTTCCGACTACCCGTTCGAGCGGTTCGTGGGCATCTACGGCGAGATGACGGGCACCATCAGCTCGGGCCTGGCGCTGGTGCGCGTGGCCGACCCGGAGCTGGCCTCGCCCGTGGCGCAGGATCTGGTCCTGAGCAGCGGCATCGCCCTGGCCTTTGGCTTCCCGCTCCTCGTCGTCATCAACCTGCCGTTCACGGCCTTCGGCGGCGCCCTCACGGGCTACGGCGTCGTCGCCGGGATCGTGCTGGCCTACCTGGCCTTCGTCTTCCTGCTCTGGCGCCGCTTCGGCCTGCGCCGCGAAAAGGTGATGTCGTTCTGACTTGTTGGCGTCTGCGGGGGGATGCCTATCCTGCCGGCCCAGCAGTCTGTACCGGCGGCAGGGCGGGAGGATTTCCTCGGAGAAAATCCGTATACTCCGGCGCGTCTGTCGTTATTGTTGAACCGTTGAACCGGAGATAGACCATGGGGAAAGGAGACAAGCGCACGCGGCGCGGTAAGATCTGGCGGGGTACGTTCGGGAAGGCACGCCCGAAGAAAGGCAAGAAAAAGCGCCGGAGCCGATGACCGTGGCCTGCCGCACGGTGGAATCCCTTCGTTGAGCTGCCGTGCGGTGTGGAAGGAGAAAGGCCCTTCGAGCCGGCCGGCGGGGATCCTTTCGGAGAGAGGGGAGACGCCGGCCGGTTGTCGTTCTGTGCGTCGCCGGCGCCGCGGGCGGACGGCGTGTGCGCACCACGCGTGAGACATCGGCCGCCGGACCGGGCAGCCTTGCCGGTGAGGTGCCGTTGCCGCGCGTCTTGCCTTAAAGGCTGGAATCGGGTACTATGGAGAGCTCCTTCGCGGAACGTTTTCCCACCACCCACCAACCGGCGGAGGTAAGGTCATGGTTTTTCGCACCCTGTTCCGGCTCGCGGGCTTCTGGCTTGGCGGGCTTCTTCTCTTGGTGGCGGCCCCCCATGTCCGGGCCCAGGCGACAGTCGACGTGGCGGCCCTGAAGTCGCTTCAGTGGCGGCCCATCGGCCCGGCGAACATGGGCGGGCGCGTCACGGACATCGCCGGCATCCCCGGCGACCCCAACACCTTCTATGTGGCGGGAGCCGACGGCGGCCTGTTCAAGACGACGAACGCCGGCACCACCTTCGAAGCCCTTTTCACGGATGAACGGGCCTATTCCGTCGGTGCCGTGGCCGTGGCGCCGTCCAACCCCGAGGTCGTCTGGCTGGGCACCGGGGAAGGGGATCCGCGCAACAGCGTCGGCTACGGATGGGGCGTCTACCGCTCCGTCGATGGCGGCAAGACGTGGACCCACCTGGGGCTCGAAAAGACCGAGCGTATCAAGCGCGTGCGCGTCCACCCGCACGATCCCGATGTGGCCTGGGTCTGTGCGCTGGGGCGGGCATGGGGGCCCAACCCCGAGCGGGGTGTCTTCAAGACCACCGACGGCGGCCGGACCTGGCGCCACGTCCTCGCCATCGACGAGGATACCGGCTGCTCCGACCTCGACCTGGAGTGGGCCAACCCGAACATCCTGTACGCCGGCATGTGGACTTTCCGCCGCCGTCCCTGGCGCTTCGACGACGGCGGCAAGCAGACGGCCCTCTACAGGTCCACCGACGGCGGCGAGACGTGGACGAAGGTGACGGGTAAAGGGATGCCGAAGGGGCCGATGGCCCGCATCGGCGTGGCCGTGGCCCAGAGTGCTCCCCACATCGTGTACCTGATCACCGAGACGCCCGAGGAAGGCACCCTCTTCCGTTCCGACGACCGGGGCGCCACCTGGCGCATGGTGAACGACGACCGCAACATCAACTTCCGCCCGTTCTACTACAGCGACGTCCGCGTCGACCCGACCGACCCCGACGTCGTCTACGCACTCTCGGGCGGGCTGTTCAAGTCGGTCGACGGGGGCAAGACGTTCGAGCGCATCGCCCGCGACGTGCACGGCGACCACCAGGCCCTCTGGATCGACCCGCTGAACCCGAAACGCCTCCTCAGCGGGAGCGACGGCGGCTTCCAGGTTTCGTACGACGCCGGCGCCACGTTCGACATCATCAACAACGTGGAGCTGTCCCAGTTCTACCAGATCTACGTGGACGACCGCGACCCCTACTACGTGTGCGGCGGGTTGCAGGACAACGGCACCTGGTGCGGGCCGAGCAACTCGCTCCGGGGCGAGCGCGGTATCCTCAAGCGCGACTGGTACGGCCTGGCCGGCGGCGACGGGTACTACGCCATCCCCATTCCCGGGCGCGAGCACGAGGCCTACGCCAACCTGCAGGGCGGCGTCATCTTCCATGTCGACAGCCGGGTGGGCAACGTGCGCACCATCCATCCCTATCCCGCCATCATCGGCTCCGCCGGCGACGCCATCGCCGGGCACCGCTACCGCTTCAACTGGGATTCGCCCATCCTCATCTCGCCCCACGACCCGAACACGGTCTACTTCGGTGGTAACGTGGTCTTCCGGACGACCGACGCCGGCTACACCTGGGAGGTCATCAGCCCGGACCTGACGAACGACGACAAGAGCAAGCAGCAGTCCTCGGGCGGGGAAATCTACCAGGACAACACCGCCGCCGAGTTCCACAACACGATCCTGACCATCGCCGAATCGCCCCTGCAGCAGGGCGTTCTGTGGGTGGGCACGGACGACGGCAACGTCTGGATCTCACGCGACGCCGGGGCTAACTGGACCAACGTGACCGATCGCATCGACGGCTTCCCGGCCTTCGGCTGGGTCGGCAAGATCCACGCCTCCGAGCATGAGGCCGGCACGGCCTTCGTCGCTGTGGACCAGCATCGCATGGACGACTTCCGCCCCTATGCGTTCATGACGACCGACTACGGGCGGACGTGGACGAAGATCAGCGACGGCCTGCCCGCCGACGACTACGTGAAGGTCGTGCGCCAGGACCCGCGCAACCCGAACCTGCTCTATGCCGGGATGGAGCACGGCATCTTCGCCTCGTGGGACCGGGGGCGGACCTGGCATGCGATCCGCAACAACCTGCCCCCGGTCTCCGTGCGCGACCTGCGGGTGCAGGCCCGGGAAGGTGACCTGGTGGTGGGCACGCACGGGCGCGGCGCCTGGATCCTCGACGACATCCGCCCCCTCCAGGACCTGGCCGAAGTCCGGAACAAGACCGCGCACCTGTTCCCCGTGCGGACGGCCACGCGCTGGCACCTGGACGACCGCCTGGAGAACCAGGGACAGCGCCGCTACCGGGCCCCGAATCCGGCCTACGGCGCCTACCTCAACCTGTACCTGGCCGAGACGCCGGACACGCCGGTGGAGGTGACCATCGCCGACGACCGGGGGAACGTCGTGCGCACCTTTACCGACTCGACGGCCCGGGCGGGGATTCACCGCCTCGTCTGGGACCTGACGTACGACGGCCCCACGCCGCTGAAGGGGGAGCGCGGCGGCTTCTTCGGTGGCGGGTCGCTGCGCCCGATGGCGCCACCGGGCACGTACACCGCCACGGTGAAGGTGGCCGGAACGACCCTCTCCGCCCCTGTCACCGTCCGCCCCGATCCCCGGCTGGACCTGACGCCGGAGGACTACCGGGCCCAGCTCGACGCGGTGACGGCCCTGCGCGAACTGCTCTCGGAAACCCACCGGATGCTCAACGCCACGGCTGACCTGAAGGAACAGCTTCAGGACCTGAAGACCCGGCTCGACCGGCTCGACGACGGGGCCGCCGGGGCCACCGATGCCGCCGCCCTGCCGCAACCCGCCGGTGTGCGCGACGCCATCGACGAGACGCTGGAAGCGATCGACACCTTCCGGGCCACCTTGCAGCGGCCCCCGCCGGCGATGAACTACCGGCAGCGGCCGCGCCTGCGCGAGGAGATCAGCCGGCTGATGCGGGCCATCAACGAGGCCAGCGCCCGGCCCACGACACCCCAGCTGGTTCGCCTCGAAGAACTGCGTGCCGAGACGGATCAGGCCCGTGCCGCCTTCGACCGCCTGCTCGACGAGCGCATCGCCGCGCTCAATGCCATGGTGAAGGAGGTGCCCCAGATCGTCGTGGGTGCCGGCCGCCCGTGACGACCGGCCGGGCGGCTCAGCCCAGCGGGACGAAGGCGGCCTCGCCGTCGACGCCGGCCGTTTCGGCCTCCAGGGTACCGTCCGGGGCCGGTGCTCCGAGACGGACGGGTTCGATCCGGCCCTCGAAGGCCGGGTCGTAGGGACGACGCACCCGGATGTAGTTGTCCGTGAAGCCGTGCATCCACCCGTCCCGGTTATCTCCTTCCCAGAGGACCGGCCGCACGGTGCCGATGTGCTCCCGGTAGAACGCCTGGCGCTTCTTCTCGGAGAGGAGCCGGAGCCGGCGGTTGCGCCGGGCGCGCTCGGGTTTCGGCACCGGGGTGCCGCCGGCGCGGTCGGGGTGGTCCACCGCCGCCGTGTGCGGGCGTTCCGAGTAGGTGAAGACGTGGAGGTAGGAGACGGGCAGCGCGTCCAGAAAGTGCCAGGTGTTCTCGAAGCGTTCCGCCGTCTCGGCCGGAAAACCGACGATGACGTCGACGCCAATGCAGGCGTGTGGCATCCGGTCCCTGATGCGGGCGACGCGCTCGGCGTAGAGCGCCCGCCGGTAGCGACGCCGCATCTTGCCCAGTACGAAGTCGTCCCCGCTCTGCAGGGGGATGTGGAAGTGCGGCTGAAACTTTTCCGAGGCGGCCACGAAGTCGATGATCTCGTCCGAGAGCAGGTTGGGTTCGATGGACGAGATGCGGTAGCGTTCGATGCCCTCGACGGCGTCGAGCGCCCGCAGCAGGTCGAGCAGGGTCAGGCCGTGTTCCTGCCCGTAGAGGCCGATGTTGACCCCGCTCAGGACGATCTCCTTGTAGCCCCGGGCGGCGATCTCACGGGCCTGCGCGATCGTGGGTTCGAGCGGGTGGGAGCGGCTTCGACCCCGGGCCAGCGGGATCGTGCAGAAGGAGCAGCTGTAGTCGCAGCCGTCCTGCACTTTCAGGAAGGCCCGGGTGCGCTCGCCGGACGAGTAGGCCGGTCCGAAGTCGGTTACGTCGTCGATGCAGGAGACGGCCACCTGCGTCTGTTCCCGCTTCGAGAAGTCGTCGAGGATGTCGAAGATCCGGAACTTTTCCCGGGCGCCGAGCACGGCGTCGACGCCGGGAAGGGCGGCGATCTCCCCGGGGCGGAGCTGGGCGTAGCATCCGGTCACGATGATGAAGGCGCCGGGGCTGGCACGGCGGGCGCGGCGGATGACCTGCCGGCACTTGCGCTCGGCTTCCTCCGTCACGGTGCACGTGTTGATGACCGTCACGTCCGCCGGCGATCCGAACGGCGTGACCTCGAAGTCGTGCGCCTCGAACGTGCGGGCCAGCGTGCTCGTCTCCGCGTAGTTGAGCTTGCAGCCGAGGGTGTAGAACGAAACTTTCACGGGCGGGACCGGAAGAAAGAATTCACCGGGAAGCCCCACATGAACGAATCGGGATGTCGTACGTTTCAGCCCCTGGCCCGCCCGGGTCGATCTTCCGGAAAATCCATCATCCATGCGGCCGTAGGGCCGCCAGAGGTCCGTGTTTGCTCGCGAAGGCTATCTTTTGATTCTCGCTGCCGCCGTGCTGGCGCTGGTACTGGCCCTGATCGGCCTGCAGTTCGGCACCGCCGTGCGGGTGGTGCTCGGGGGGCTGGGGGTGCTGGTCCTGGGGTTTACGCTCTATTTCTTTCGTGATCCGCAGCGGACGCCCCCTCCCGGGGCCGGGCACCTCATCCTGGCGCCGGCCGACGGCAAGGTGGTCCAGATCGTGGACGTGGAGGAGCCGCTGTACCTGAAAGGACCGGCCCGCCAGGTCTCGATCTTTCTTTCCCCGCTGGACGTGCACGTCAACCGGGTACCGGCCGACGGGGTGATCGAGTTCGTCCGCTACGTGCCGGGAGACTACCTGGTGGCGTGGCATCCCAAGGCGAGCGAGAAGAACGAGCGCTCCGAACTGGGGTTGCGGCATCGGGGCGGAACGAAGATCCTTTTCAAGCAGATCGCCGGGGCGGTGGCGCGGCGCATCGTCTTCCACGTGCAAGAGGGGGACACGGTGCAGGCCGGCGAGCGTTTCGGCATCGTCAAGTTCGGCTCGCGGATGGATGTGCTGGTGCCGCCGGGCATCCCCATCGACGTGCAGGTGGGGGACCGCGTGCGGGCCGGCGAGACGATCCTCGGCCGCCTGCCGGCCGCACCGCCCGGGGGCGCGCCGGTTGCCGCGGCCGAAGCCGGGGAGGAGGCGGCCCGCTGATGCTGCGTCTTCGCCAACCTCGCCGCGACCCCGCCCGCAAGCAGCGCCGCTTTCGCCAGCGGCTGCGGGCCTACCGGGAGAAGCGCTACGGCCGTCGCCGGCGCCAGATTCCCCGGGCCGCCGTCCCGTCCTTCTTCACCCTGATGAACCTCCTGAGCGGGTTCATCGCCATCGCACAGGTCTACGAGGGGCGGTTCGAGCACGCCTGCTGGTTCATCGTCCTGGCCGGCTTCTTCGACCTGCTCGACGGCATGGTGGCCCGCCTGTCCAACGGCACCAGCCTCTTCGGCGTCGAGCTCGACTCGCTCAGCGACGTGGTTTCCTTCGGGGTGGCGCCGGGGTTTCTCGTCTACGTCTTCGGGCTGCGCGAATTCGGCCTGCTGGGGCTGGTCGTGGCCGCACTACCGGCCGTCTGCGGGGCCGTCCGCCTGGCCCGCTTCAACACGACCTTCGACGGGGAGAAGAAGGACTATTTCATCGGGCTGCCGATCCCGGTGCAGGCCATCGTGGTGGTGACGCTCATCCTCAACGTCAACGACGCGGCCTGGTTCAACGAGTACAGCCTGAACAACCTGTCCGTCCTGATCCCGATCATCGTCGTGCTGGCCGGGTTGATGGTCTCGACGATCCGTTTCGACGCCGTGCCCAGGCCCTCGGCCTGGTACATCCGCACGCACCCGCGCAAGGCGGCCGCCTACGCCGTGGCGCTGTTGCTGGTGATCTTTCTCCAGCAGATCGGCCTGCTCCTGGTGCTGACGGCCTACCTGTTTCACGGCATCGGCCGGGCGACGTACAACCTCGTGCGGGCCATTCTGGAGACGCCGCTCGACGAGGGGGCACCCGAGCACGAGAAGGCCTGAACGCCCTCCGGCACGGCCTTGCGCGAAATCCTGGCGAAGCCGGGCAACATCGGGCCGGAATGGACTATCTTTGCACGGGCTCGCCCCGTCGCCACACGGATTCAACGCTGTAGCACGACATGTACAAGGCCAACATCCACATTACGCTTCGTCCTTCCATCCTCGACCCGCAGGGGAAAGCCACCCATCAGGCGCTGGTGCAACTCGGCTTTCAGGAGGTGGAACAGGTTCGCATCGGCAAATATATTGAACTGTGGGTGGAAGCGACGGACGCGGCCGAGGCGGAACGGGTGGCCCGGCAGGCGTGTGAGAAGCTGCTGGCGAATCCGGTGATGGAGGACTTCACCATCTCGCTGGAGCCGGTGGCTTCCGGGGCGGCCGGATAAGGCCGCGATCCGGATCGTGGAAAACGGCGCCGGGCTTCCCGGACGTCGTTCGTTGCCGGATTCAGGGGGAACGTAGAACGATGCAGGGCAGCAACGTGGATCTTTTCTCGATGCTTCGCTCCGGGGGAAACCCACGGCTTTTGGCCACGCCCGCCCCGGCCGAACCCGACGTGGCGGTGGCGGAGGAAGAGGAGACGGAGGAGCATCTGGACACACCGTGGCGGGTGATCCTCTACAACGACGACGTGCACACCTTCGAGGAGGTGATCCTGCAACTGGTGAAAGCCACCGGCTACAGCATGGCCCGGGCCGAGGAACTGGTCTGGAAAGTGCATACGGAAGGGAAGGCGGCCGTCTTCGAGGGCAGCTTTGAGGAGTGCTTCCGGGTGCAGGCCGTGCTCAACGAGATCGCCCTCGTCACCGAACTGGAAGGGTGATTGCTGCGGCCGTCGCCCGGTTGGACGGCGCCGGTCTTCGGGGATCCCGGTTCCCTCTTGCGGAAACGGGCACGCTTCCCCCCTCCACACCTCATCGCCGGGCCGTTTCGGGCGGCGGGGGCTGTACGACGAGCGTGCCGGTGGGCGAGTGGCCGTTGACGGACGGCTCGTACATCATCTCGCCCCGAACGGGGGGGTGGACGAACGTGCCGGGGGTGGTGGCGCGGGCCACATAGGTGTAGGTGTGCTCGCCGCGCTGGAGGTAGTCGGCGAAGAGGAGGACGCGGTCGTCGTGGATCTCGGCGTGGTTGAACGAGCCCCACCAGCGTTCTGTGCCGGTGTTCCGGATCGCGGTGCGATCGGTCGTTTCGAAGGCGGCGTTGAGGGCTTCGAGCCCGGCCGGGAGGGCATCGTCCACCACCACGTAGTGCCGGTCGGCGGGGCTGGTCAGGCGCAGGGTGACGCGCACGAGGTCCCCGGCCTGGAGCGTGATGCGTTCTTCCCCGCTGGTCATCGGGCGGCCTACGGGGCGGCCCTGGCGGTCGAGGCGCTGGATCGTTCGGGCCAGGCGAAGGCCGTTATCCCGGGCCGGCAGCGGGACGTCCCGGTAGGTTTCGAGCATGAGGGAATAGTAGAGCCGCCCCGTGCCGATCTTTTTGATTTCGACGGGGGCGGGGTTGCCGGGCGGCAGTTCGTCGAGCCCCATCTCGGCCGAGGCGACCTTGAAGGAGCGTCCTTCGAACATCTCGCGGATCAGGGGCTGGCCGGCCACCCGTGCCTCGGCGATGAAGTCGGGCCGGTTTTTTTCGAAGGAGGCGAAGTAGGTGGCCAGGGCCTCGACGACGGCGGCGTTGTCCTGTGTGGTGGCCCAGTGGCCGGGCCCGCGCCGGTTCATCAGGTAGCGGATCATGCGCTCGGCAAGCTGCCGTGTGTCTTCGGAGGGGTCGGCCTCGATGAGGGCCGTCATGCCGTAGGCCGTGGCCCGTGCGTCGGAGGCGAAGATCCATCGCCAGGCCGGATCCTGGGGGACGGAGAAGTAGGCCTGGCCGCCTTCGAGGCGGATGCGGCTCTTGATGCGGTCGAGGAGGCGGGGGCGGAGCTGGCTCAGCACGCGGCTGTTGGCCCGCACGACGGTGCGCAGCAGGAGGCTCTGGCCTTCGACGCTCGAGCGGGGATCGCGCAGCAGCGTCTCGGCCAGCGTGTAGGTTTCGTCTTCGAGGAAGCGGTCGTGGCGGGCGAGGGTGTAGAGCATGAAGGCCCGCACGTCGTTCCACACGACCGGGTCGTAGTAGGCCGGGCGGTCGCTCCGGTTGCGGACCTGCCGTTCGAGCGCGGCAACGGCGGCGGCGGTCAGGTCGCGGGGTACGTCGAAGCCGGCGCTTCGGGCCTCGGCCAGGGCAAGCACCACGTAGGCGCTCACGTACGGCGCCGGGTGGGCCCCGCCCGGCCACAGGCTGAACCCCTCGCCGGTCCAGTAGTCGTTCAGCAGCGAGAGCCATTTCCGGATCTCCGAGGCCCGGTTGCCGTCGAGGGCGTTGAGGTCGAAGGCGGTGAGCAGGTTGTCGGCCAGCAGGAGGGGGCGGATGCGCGAGGTGCGCTGTTCGAGGCAGCCGTACGGGTATTCGAACAGGAAGCGGGAGGCGCCGTCGAGGCCGACGAGGGCCGTGCCGGAGAGCCGGACGGTGAACCGGCCGAGGCCGGGGAGCATGTTGGAGGGGAGGCGCACGGCTTCCCGGGCTTCGCCCTCGGTGGAGGTGAAGGTGGCCGTGGTTTCCCGGGTCAGCGGGAGGCGCACGGGCAGGGGCCACCGAAGGGCGTCGCGCTCGCGTCCCATCACGGCTTCGAAGGTGAGCTGGGCCGTGCCGACCTGCTCGACGGCCCAGGTGAAGCGAACCTCTTTCGTCTCCCCGGCGGCCAGGGGAAGCTGGTGGGTGGCCGGTCCGGTGAGCGTCAGCCCGCTGGCCCGGGCGCTTACGGTGACGGTGCCGTCCTCGTCCGTCCGGTTCGAGACGAGCACGCCGGCCTCGAACGTGTCGCCCCGGCGGGCGAAGCGGGGCAGCGCCGGCTGGAGCACGAGCGGCTGGGAGACGAGCACGTCCCGCGTGCCGGCGCCGAAGCGGTTGCCCTCGGCGACGGCGGTCGCCATCAGGCGGAAGGTGGTCAGGCTCTGGGGCAGGGTGAAGGTGACCTCGGCGCGGCCGTTGCGGTCGGTGCGAAGCGCGGGTGCCCAGTGGGCCAGGGGGCGGAAGTCCTGCCGGAGCATGTAGTCGGCCTCGCCGCCGCCGCCGCCCATGTCTTCCGCCTTCTGGCCATAGCTGCGTTGTCGCACGAGGTGGGCGCGGGTTTCGGTCGTGATCACCTTGAGGGGGCGGGGGCCGTAGAAGGCCTCGAACGGGTCGGGCAGGCGGTAGCCGATGAGGTTGAGCACACCGGCGTCGACGGCGGCAAAGGTGACTTCGGCCGGCACCCCGCGCCCGGCGGCATCCCGGACCCGGATCGTGACGGTGACCTCCTCGCCCGGCCGGAAGTCGGCTGCCTCGGGTTCGAGTTCGACGGCCAGGCGGCGCACACCGGGATCCACGCGGATACCGGCATAGCCGATCTTGAAACCGGGTGCCCCGACGTCGGCGGCGGCCGACGGGGCGGCGGTGCGGCCCTGGAGCAGGATCACGCTCACGTACACGTTCGGCAGGTGTGCCTCGGTGAGCGGCACGCTGATCTGGGGAGCACTTCCCACGAGCGTCTCCACCCGGCTCGACAGGATGCCGTCCCGCTCGACGGTGATGAGGGCCGTGGCCGATTCATAGGGCGACTGAACCAGGAACCGGGCCGTCTCGCCCGGGCGGTAGACGGGGCGCTCCGGGATGAGCTCAATACGGTCGTCGTCGGTGCGGGCCCAGGCGACGTACCCCGCGCCGGTGGCATAGAAATAGGCTTCGGAGCGGATGGGGTTGCCGCGCATGTCCGTGCCGGTGGCGCGGATGACGTAGCTGCCTCCCTGCTGGATGGGGATGTGGAGCCGCCGGGCCCGGCCCGCCTCGGTGTCCAGGCGTTGCCGGCCGTGGGACTCCTCGGTGCGCTCGGTACGCCAGCGCAGCCGCCCGTCGAAGCCCACCTCGCGCACGCTGTGCCACTGCTGCCGGATCACCTCCACGGTGAGCCCTCGGGCCGCCACGGGACGCCCCGCCGGGTCGACCGTCGCCACGTCCACCGTGATTTCACGGGTGCGGGACAGGTCGAGAAACGTGGTGGCGGGCTTGAGGCCGATGTAGAAAAGGCCGGGGTGCAGCGGCACGACGGTGCGGGCGGAGAGCTCCTGCCGGGCCGGATCCGTAACGGTGGCTTCGAAGACGAGGTCGGCGCCGGTGCCCGACGCCCGGCCGGGCAGCGGCAGTCGGACGTGCAGCCGGCCCTCCTCGTCGAGAAGGGTATCGCCCCGGGCCAGGATCTCGTGCGGGTTGTCTTCGCCCGGCACGCCGAAACGGTAGCCCGGCAGGCCGGGCGGGGTGTAGGTTCCCGGGGTGCGGGTGAGGGTGTAACGGACCGGCTGGCCGCCCATCGCGGCGCCGAAGAGGTAGCGGCCCGCGATGCGTCCTTCGAAGAAGTCGCCCGCCACGTAGGCCGGTGCGGCCGCCCGGGCATCGACGCTGAAGGTGGCCGTGCGGAAGGCGTCGACGCGGAAGTGGCCCCGTGCGATGTCGCTGCGCTCGGAAGGCGATGGCACATCGCCAAAGGGGCGGCCGGCGGCGCTGGTGTCGCTGGCGTAGGCCACACGGACGGTGTAGGCGCCAAGGGCCGCACCGGTGGGGACGGTCCAGGAGAGGTCGAACGTGCCGAGGGCGCCGGGCTGCAGGCGGCGGTCGAGCAACCGCTCGTCTCGCGGGCTCTCGATGAAGAGACGGATGCTGTCGGTGACCGGCTTCCAGTCGCCGTCGGTGCGGGTGCGCAAAATGCCCTTGAGGTGGACCGTCTCGCCGGTCCGGTAGAGCCCCCGGTCCGAGAAGATGCTGCCGGCGTCGGTGCGTTCCTCGGGCCACCAGGCGTAGTCGACGTCGAAGCGGTAGGGCTCAAGGCCGTCGCCGGCGACGCTGGTCGTGAAGGCCACGTCGGAGCCGTGTTCGACGATCACGTACTGGACGGGGCTTTCATACGGGCTGGGTTTGCGCAGGCCGAGGCGGGCCCAGCCGGGGGTGATGACCTGCCCCTGGGCATCGGTGGTGCCTTCCCAGACGATCCGGTTCGCGGCATTGCGGATCGTGACGCGGGCCCCCGGCACCGGCCGGGCCGTGGCCAGTTCGGTGACGAAGATCAGGTTCTGGAACGGGCTGAACTTGGCCGTCACGCCAAGCCGGGTGACCTGGGCCAGGGCGCGGAACGAACGGGCCTCGCCCCGCGCGTGCCCGCCAGCCGACCGCGGCATCTGGAGGTGGACGGCCACGATCCCGGTGCTGTCCCCCCCCGCAGGGGCGGCGATGAGGTGGGGAGACAGCGGCAGCGGTACCACGGTGGGGCGGCTACGGGCGGCGGGAAAGGCGATCCGCTCGGTGGCCGGCACCGCCGGCGGCGCTTCCATGCCCGCGGGCAGGTCCCCGTAGTAGTGCAGCGGGTCGTAGACCCGGAGGTGTGGCACGATCTCGTCGGGCGCGAGCCGGCGCATCCCGACGCGGGCCTCGCCGATGCCCGTGACGCGGACGGGCAGGGCGGGCCGCTCGCTCGCCTCGATGAGGAGCAGGCCTTCCGGCATGCGAAGCGACGGTGCGTAGGCCCGGGTCCGGAAGGTCGCCTCGGCGTGCTCCAGCGTCTGGCCGAAAGTGTCGGTGAGCCCTTCGATGCGCAGCCGGTAGCGGGTCTCCGGCGCCCACATGGGCGGAAGCGGGTGGACCGTGCTGACCCGGTCGTCCTGGGCTTCGATGCCCGGCGGCCATTCGACGGCCGGGGTGATGGTGAGCGCCCGGCGCAGATCCCCGAACCGGACAGGGTTGGAGAACGTGAGGGTGAGGCCCCGGGCGGGGTCGAAAGCCTCGTCCCGCTCCTGCCCCGTCACGCTGACTTCGCGCAGTTCGAGCGGGCCATAGGTGGAGAAGCGCAGGCGCGTCGTCTCGGCCATCCCGAGCGGGCCGGCGGCCGAGGGGAGGCCGGCCGCCAGCACGACCTCGTAGGCCGTGGCGGGTTCGAGCGGGGCCTCCGGCACGAGCACGAGCGTCGTGCTGTCTTCGCCGGCGTGGAGCGTCACGGGCACCGGGCGCCGGGGAGATTGCCGTTCCAGCCGTACGAACTCCGCCGCGCGCGCCACATCGACGGGCTGGTTGAAGGTCAGTCGCAGGGGCCGGGCCGGGTCGACGTGCCGGGCCCCGTCGGCGGGCACGGACGCGTTCAGCCGGGGACGGGGCGTCTCGAAGGTCCAGGTGAAAGACGGGTCGAGTACCTCGCCGTCGAGGGCCTGCAGCCCGGCAGCCACGACGACCCGGAAGGCGGTGGCCGCCGGCAGCGGCACCGCCGGCTCGAAGACGAGCGTCTGCGTGCCGGACCACCGGAGCGTGCCGGGAACGGCGGGCTCCAGCACCAGCGCTTCCGGCGGCACCTCGGGAGCTGCCCCGAGCGGCACCATCGGACGGCTGAACGTCACGGCGACGACCGTCTCGTCGCTCAGCGCCGCCATCGTTCCGTAGGGCGTGGCACTCAGCGGGCGAAGCGGGCCGTCCAGCTCCGGAATGAAGGCCGCCTGGCCCGGGGCCGTCTCCAGCGGAATACTCTCGGCGGCAAACACGACCGGGTACGGCGGAGGCCGTTGCTCCGGACCACAGCCGGCCACCTGCAACACCATACCCAGAAGCAGGAGCACGAACGGCAGGCCGTGCAGGCCACGGGTGCGTGAGGCGATGTGAGGCTGAGGGGTCACGGCATTGGCCATGGATAACGAGAACGCAGGCCTCCGGGGCTGGCCGGCATCGTCCCGGATACAGGGGGCGCCTTCCGGTTCCGGAGACCGAAAAAACACCGGTTGCTCCGCCTGCACCGCGAAGACGTTCGTATGGAGACGCAGACCGTATCCGGGTGGACCGGTCAGGTCCGCGAAGGTTTCGTGACGTTTCCAGAACGAAAAATAAAAGAGTCCGGCACCCACTGCAGGCCGGACCCTCAAAATTAATGAGAACAAAGCTTATCGGTTGGCCACGGGCGCCTCGGTGCGGGGGGGTAGAACCTGAAGATAACGATAAATCGCTTCCACTTCCTCATCGTACAGATGCGAAAAGTGGGGCCAGGGCATCCAGTGGGGATCGAGGGTGCGCCCGTCCGGCGTGACGCCGCCACGCAGGGCCGTGGCGAACTGTACCAGGGTCCAGTCCCGGACTACGCCGAGGTCGGGGCCGTACGGCCCGGCGGGGTCCGGGTGGGGGGCGCCATGGAGGTCGGCCCCGTGGCAGGCGATGCACAGCGTTCGGGTGCGGTACTGCCCGTAGGCGGTGGTGGGGCCCATCGGCGGCGCCGTCGCCGGGCGCCCGGCGGGGGAGGTCATGAGCTCGGGCATCGTGAGCGGGTTGAAGGTGGCCACCATCCGGCCGACGAGGCCCAGTTCCGTCGCCGGCAGTTCGTTGTCGACGGGGGGGAGGGTTTTCAGATAGGCGATCATCGCGCCGAGTTCATCGTCGGCGAGGTGGGTGTACAGGTCGGCCGGCATGATCAGCAGGCCCCGGCCCTGCGGGTTCACCCCGTGGCGCAGGGCCCGCTCCCAGTCGGCATCGCGGTAGCCGGTGCCGATGCCGCCGCGCCCGGCGGTCAGGTTTGCAGCCACGATCCGGGCAAACGGCATCCCGTCGACCAGCACCTTGCCGCCCAGGTCGGGACCGTGGCATTCCGCGCAGGCGTGGGTTCGGACGAGATGGGCACCCCGGGCCCGTGTCGCCGAATCGGCGCGTACGGGAAGGGGGCTTTCGGCGAAGGTGTACGTTCGGTTGAATTTCATCCCACCCGCAACGTAGGCGAAAGCCCCGAAGAGCAGCAGCAGGCCTGCCAGGCCGCCGAGAACGATGCCGGTCCATTTCAAAACGCGCATGGGTGCCTCCCGGGGAAGGTTTCTGGAGGGTTGACGGGTCCGCTGGCCTACGGAGCACGTGCGGGGTGAAAGGATCGGCACAGCGGACGAACGGGACCGGCATGGAACAGACAGGATGCCGGATGAGGTGCCGGGTCCGGGAGGCAGGCCGTCGGACCCTCCGAAGGTAAGGCTACCTGCGAACGATGTCAACGCGGGGAACCGCGACGGGAATCAAACGGGAGATGCGCTTGAAAAGGTTCTGTTTTTTCTTATCATAACGTCACGATGTCGCATGGTGCAAAACATCGGGCAAGCCGGATGCCCCGGGGCACCCGGCCGTACAGCTTTCCACCCCGACCTGAGAGGCGTGATATGAACCGCATCCCCGCCCTGCCGATCTGCTGCCCGCTCCTGGTTCTGTTCGTCCTGGCCGCCTGCGGTGGCCGGCAGGAGCCTGCGGAGACCCCCGAGACCCCGGCAACCACCATGGAGACGGCCATGCCGGCGCCGCCGGACACCACGGGCGCCGCCGTGTGGGCCTACCTCCAGGAAGTCGGATACCGGGACAACTGGGCACG
Organism: Rhodocaloribacter litoris; assembly: GCF_011682235.2. Lineage (NCBI taxonomy): Bacteria > Pseudomonadati > Rhodothermota > Rhodothermia > Rhodothermales > Rhodothermaceae > Rhodocaloribacter > Rhodocaloribacter litoris. The sequence continues at coordinate 3,986,809 of NZ_CP076718.1, forward strand.
ATGGCCCGGAAAGGGCGAACTCTATGCCGGGCAGGAACCGCACGGTATGCTGCTGACGACCTACCTGAACCCCGCCGCCCGGGAAGCCCTGACGGCCCGGGCCGGCACCATGCCGCCCGGCGCCATCATCGTGAAGGAGAACTACATGCCGGACAGCACGCTGGCCGCCGTCACGGTGATGTACAAGGTGGCGGGCTACAATCCCGCACACAACGACTGGTTCTTCTCGAAGCACCTGCCGGACGGGACGCTCGACCGCTCGCCGGAGGGCATGGCCCTGGAGGGCCGTGTGCCGGGTTGCCAGAACTGCCACGGAGGCCGTAAGGCCAACGACTACATCTTCACCGGGGCACTGCGTTGAGCCGCAGGGGCCGGCCGGGGCGGTCAGATCACCTTGCGCTTCCACCGGCCCTGCCGGAAGGCCAGCACGCCGAGGACGGCCAGGATCGCCTGGGCGATGGCAATGGCGGCGAAGACCCCGTTCGGCCCCATCTCCAGGGGACGTGCCAGGAGGTAAGCCAGCGGGATCTGGATCAGCCAGAAGCACACCAGGTTGATCCAGGTGGGGGTGTCGGTGTCCCCGGCCCCGTTGAAAGCCTGAACGACGACCATCCCGAACGCCCAGAACACGTAGCTGTAGCTCACGATCCGGAGGCAGGCCGTGCCGTACGGAATCACCGCCGGGTCCGTCGTGAACAGCATGACGAGGGGCGTGGCGACGAACTGGATCGCCAGGGCCACCAGCCCGAGGAACGCCGTGTTCACGAAGGCGGTGATCCAGACGGCCCGTGCGGCGCGCTCGGGTTTTTTCGCCCCCAGGTTCTGGCCCACCAGCGTGGCCGCCGCGTTGCCCAGGCCCCACGACGGCAACAGGGCGAAGATGATGACCCGCACGGCGATGGTATAGCCGGCCACAGCGGCACTTCCGAAGGTGGCGATGATGCGGATCACCCCGAGCCAGCTGGCCGTTCCGATCAGGTATTGCAGGATGCCGGTGCCCGAGACGCGCAGCAGCCGCCGGATCACCCCCGGATCCGGCCGCAGATGATGCCGCCGGATCCGGATCCGGCTTCGCCCGCGCAGCAGCGCATGGCACTGGTAGCCCACCCCGATGCCGCGCCCGACGGCCGTGGCCACCGCCGCCCCGGTGACGCCCAGCTCGGGGAACGGCCCCCAGCCGAAGATGAAGAGCGGGTCCAGTACGATGTTGAGCACGTTGGCGAGCCAGAGCGCCCGCATCGCCAGGGCGGCGTCGCCGGCGCCCCGGAAGATGGCGTTGATCAGGAAGAGAAACAGGATCGTCGTATTGGTGCCGAGCAGCACGGCAGTGTAGCCGGTCCCGGCCGCCACGACATGTTCCGTGGCGCCCATGAGCCGGAGCAACTCCGGGGCATAGCCGATGCCGAGGGCCGCTACCGGAAGCGAGAACACCAGGCTGACGGCCAGGGCCTGTACGGCGGCGGCCGCCGCCCCTTCCGGGTCCCTTTCCCCGATGCGGCGGGCCACCATCGCGGCCGCCGCCATGCTCAGCCCGATGCCGACGGCGAAGACGAGGATCACCAGCGAGGCCGCCAGGCCCACCGCGGCCACCGCGTCCGCCCCGAGGCGCCCCACGAAAAAGATGTCGGCCACCTCGAAGACGGCCTGCATGAACATTTCGAGAACCATCGGGACGGACAGGAGCAGGATGGCCCGCCCCAGGCTGCCCTCGGTGAAATCGTAGGGGACCCCGCGAATGGACGCCCGCAGGTCCGCCCACAGCGAGCGGTTCGACGAGACGGAGGAAGACATGGGAACACGATCTGGGTGATGAGGCCGGGCAAACTAAGCCCGACCCGGCGACAGGAGTGTGTCATCCGGACCGCGAACCGGAACCGGGCAGGGGAAGAAGCCCCGGGCCGGGAACGGTCGATCATGCCGGGGGATAGGCCGGAAACGAACGGCGGCACGGCGGAGCGCATGCGACCGCCGGTTCGGGAACGGAACCTGCCCGGGCGGCCGCGTAACACCAGCCGTTCAGCAGGCGATCTGCGGTGCTGCGGCGAGGGGCGTGACGAGGAGGTCGTGCGGGCGCATCGGTCGCTTCCTGGCGGTTGAAGGGAAACAGGGTTTGCCGGCGGACGACCGGCAGTTGAAAAGGTTGCAGAACCTCCGATTTTTTCAAACGGGCCGCCGGCGCACCGTGTGGCTGGCTGAAGCCCGGCGGGGCGATGAACGGCCGGTGTGGGCAAGCCGAAACATGAATCTTCCAATCCAGTCCGGCAGATGACGCAGCAGGAAACGGCGGGGCATGGTATCCGCAGGACGGCACAACCCTCGGATCCGGGCGAAGACGGAGGCCTGCACCCCGTTCGGGTGTGTGTCATCGACCTGGGAACGAACTCGTTCCACACAGTCATCGTCGACGCGTACCCGAACGGGGCCTTCAAGGTGATCGACCGGCTCAAGGACATGGTGCGCCTGGGCGAGGGAGGGCTGGTGGCGCATCGCCTCACCGGGGAAGCCATGGAACGGGGGGTGCAGGCGCTCCGGCGCATCCGCCTGCTGGCCGAAGGGTGGGGGGTGAGCGAGTATCTGGCCTACGCGACGAGCGCCATCCGGGAGGCCGAGAACGGCGGCGACTTCATCGCGCGTGTGCAGGCGGAGGTGGGCCTGCACATTCGCCCGATCAGCGGCAACCTGGAGGCCACGCTCATCTACAAAGGCGTCCGTCGCGCCGTCTCGATGCCGGAGCCGGCCCTGCTGGTCGACATCGGCGGGGGATCGACCGAGTTCATCGTGGGCACGAGCCGGAAGTTGCACTACGCCGCGAGCCTCAAGCTCGGAGCGGCCCGCATGACGGAACGGTTTCTTCACACCGACCCGGTCGAGAAGCAGGAGTTCAGGGCGTTGCGGGCCTATTACCGGGAGCAACTGGCGCCCGTCTACGCGGCGGTGCGGGCGCACGGTGCCCGCGAGATCGTCGGATCTTCGGGCACGATGGAAAACCTGGCGCAGGTCTACCTCCATCTCCAGGGCCTTTCCGGGGCGTCACCGTTTCACGAGGTCTTCGATCCGAAGGCGTTTCGCCAGGTCACGAAGAAGATCATGCGTTCGACGCGGGCGGAGCGGGCCGCGATGCCGGGCATCGACGAGAAGCGGATCGACCAGATCGTTGCCGGGGCGATGCTCGTCGATGTGTTGCTGAAGGACCTGGAGGTCGAGCGGCTACGCCTTTCTCCGAACGCCCTGCGGGAGGGGATGGTGGTCCATTTCATCGAGCAGAACAGCAAGCGCCTGCGCCGCCTGGCCCCGTTCACCGACGTGCGGCGGCGGAGCGTCTACGAGCTGGGTTTCCGGTTCCGGTGGGAGCAGGAGCATGCGCGCCACGTGGCGGCGCTGGCCCTCGAGCTGTTCGATGTCTGCCACCCGCTGCATGGGCTGGACGAAGACGCCCGCGAGCTGCTCGAATACGCTGCGCTGCTGCACGACGTCGGCTACCACATCAGCCACCGGCGTCATCACAAGCACACCTGTTATCTGATCCGGCATGCCGACCTGCGCGGTTTTCAGCCCGAGGAGGTGGCCGTCATCGCGTGTGTGGCCCGGTATCACCGGCGGGCGTTCCCGAAGAAGTCGCACCGGGTGTTCGGGAAGCTCTCGAAGGAGCACCGGCGGCTGGTGCGGCAGCTCGCGGCCCTGCTGCGCCTGGCCGAGGGGCTCGACCGCAGCCACTTCCAGAACGTGACGCGCCTCGACGCCCGGCTGTTGGACGAGGCGCTGCACCTGCGGCTCGAAACGAAGGCCGATCCGGAACTCGAGGTCTGGGGGGCCCGGCATGCCGCCGATCTGTTCGAGGCCACGTTCGGGCGGGGGATCGAGGTGACGGCCGCCCGCCTGCCGGAGACGGGGCCGTAGGGTGGGGGCGGGCGACGTTTCCGCGTCTTTACCGGATCTTTTCTTGCCGATGCGGTGCGGGTTGGCTAATTTGCGCGCCGTGCGCTTTCCGGCGACGTAAGCGGCTGGCCGGACGCGTAGGCGCCTGCAGCCGCCCCGGGTGTGCGCCGTGCCCCCGCCATCTGACCACCACCCCTTCCATGATCGCGCAATTTCTCTTTTTTCTGCTGGCGATCGTAGCCGTGACGGCGGCACTGGGTATGCTGCTGTCGCGCAACCCGGTCACGAGCGCGCTGTGGCTGATTCTGAACCTGTTCTGCATCGCCGGGCTGTACCTGACGCTGCACGCGCAGTTCATCGCCGTGATCCAGGTGCTGGTCTATGCCGGTGCGATCATGGTGCTGTTTCTGTTCGTGATCATGCTGCTCAACCTGGCGGCGCTGCCGGCCTTCCGCCAGGTGGACCTGCGGCGGGGGGTGGCCTTCGTGCTGGTGATGGGGGTGCTGGCCGAGCTGGCCTACATCACGGCGATGGCGGCCGGTGTCCTGCCCGAGCCGGTTCCGCCCGAGCAGGCGGCACAGACGGGCTACGCCGCGGAGATCGCCAAGGAGCTCTTTACGCGCTATGCCCTCCCGTTCGAGATGGTGGGGGTGCTGTTGCTGGCGGCCACCATCGGCGCGGTGATGTTCGCCAAGCGTCGTTTCGTCTGACGCCCGGCCGCCCGCGGGGCCGGTGTCGAACCCGAAACCGAAGTCCTTCTCCCAATGGATATTTCCTGGTATCTGGCGCTGAGTGCGGTGCTCTTTACCATCGGGGTGCTGGGGGTGCTGCTGCGCCGCAACGCCATCATCATCCTGATGTCGGTGGAGCTGATGCTCAACGCCGTCAACCTGACGCTGGTGGCCTTCAGCCAGGCGCTGGGGGACGTGGCCGGGCAGGTGCTCGTGTTCTTCGCCATCTCGGTGGCTGCGGCCGAGGCGGCCATCGGGCTGGCCATCGTGATTGCCATCTTCCGCGGCAAGCTGACCGTGGACGTGACCCAGATCAACCTGTTCAAGTATTAACGAACGGCTTCCGGTGGCCGGTTGTCCGCCGGTCGCCGGCCCGTCTCCCGCCTTTATGGAACCAGACCTGCTTGTACGGCTGATCCTGCTCCTGCCGCTGGCGGGCGCCGTCTTCAACGGGGTGCTGCCGCTTTTCATGCCCGGCCTGCGGCGACGGGAAACCCTCCTCGGGAGCGTCGGGACGGCCGTGGTGGCCCTCCCCTTCGTGCTGGCCGTCTATCTCTTCGTCACCTACGGCGGCGAGCCGGTCGTGACCACGTTCTTCACCTGGATGGCCGCCGGGGATCTGAGCGTCTCGTTCGCCTACCGTATCGACGAGCTCTCGCTCCTGATGACGCTCATCGTCACCGGCGTCGGGGGGCTCATCCATCTCTATTCCATCGGCTACATGCACGGTGACCCCGGGTTCTGGCGCTTCTTCGCGTACCTGAACCTGTTCATTTTCATGATGCTCAACCTGGTGCTGGGGGACAACCTGCCGGTGCTGTTCCTCGGCTGGGAGGGCGTCGGGCTGTGTTCCTACCTGCTGATCGGGTTCTGGTACACCGACCTGAAGAACAGTGCCGCCGCCAACAAGGCGTTCATCATGAACCGGGTGGGGGACTTCGCCTTCCTGCTGGCGATGTTCATCCTCTTTCGCGAGCTGGGCAGCCTGGACTTCGACGTGATCCTGTCGGAAGGGCCGGGCATGTCGCAGGCGGCGGTCAACTGGGTCGTCCTGTTGCTGTTCTTCGGGGCCACGGGCAAGAGCGCGCAGATCCCGCTCTACACGTGGTTGCCGGACGCCATGGCCGGTCCGACGCCCGTCTCGGCCCTCATCCATGCCGCCACGATGGTCACGAGCGGGCTCTACCTGCTGGCCCGCCTGTCGCCGCTGGTGCTCTCCGCGCCGGGGATCATGGCGCTCGTGGCCGTCATCGGGGCGACGACGGCGCTCGTGGCGGCGACGATCGCCATCACGCAGAACGACATCAAGAAGGTGCTGGCCTATTCGACGGTCTCGCAGCTCGGCTACATGTTTCTGGCCTCGGGCGTGGGGGCCTTCTTCGTGGCGATCTTTCACGTGATGACGCATGCGTTCTTCAAGGGCTGCCTGTTCCTGGGGTCCGGCAGCGTCATTCACGCGATGCACCATGTGGAGCATGAGGTGGCGCACCACGGCAAGGGGCACCTGGACCCGCAGGACATGCGCACGATGGGCGGGTTGAAGCGGTACATGCCGACGACGCGCCTGACGTTTCTGCTTTCGACGCTGGCCATCGCCGGGATTCCGCTCTTCTCGGGTTTCTTCTCGAAAGACGAGATCCTGTTCAAGGCGTTCGAATACGGCTACGACGGGCACGCCTATGCCTGGTTCGCCTGGGGCGTGGGCGTTTTGACGGCGTTCCTGACGGCCGTCTACATGACGCGCTGCTACGTGCTGACCTTCGAGGGCCGGCCGCGCTGGCCCCTGGCGGAGACGGTGCACCCGCACGAGTCGCCCTGGATGATGACGGTGCCCCTGTGGGTGCTGGGCTTCCTGTCCGTGGTGGGGGGCTTTCTGGGGTTGCCCGGTGTGATCGCACACGGCGAGTTGAACTGGATCCACCACTGGCTGGCGGGCGAGCACGGTCCGGTCGCCGAAGCCGCGGTGCACGGGCATGTCCCCCTGGCGCTCGAGTGGGGGCTCATCGGCCTCGGTGCGCTGATCGCCCTGGTCGGGGTGGGGCTGGCCTGGCAGTGGTACGCGCAGCACGGGCTGGCCTTCGACGCCCGCCTGAAAGAGCGTTTCGGCCGGCTCTACCGGTGGGCCGCGGAACTGTACCACGTGGACGACTTCTACCGGGCCACGTTCGTCCGCCTGGTCATCGGCGGGGCGGAGAAAGGGCTGGCGCCGTTCGACCAGCGGGTCGTCGACGGGCTCGTCAACGGCGTGGCCCGTATGACGCGCGGCCTCGGCCTGGCCCTGCGCTACCTCCAGACCGGCCTCGTGCAGGCCTATGCCGTGGCCGTCGTGCTCGGGGTGGTGCTCATCATCGCCCTGATGCTCTTTGGTTCCTAGCGAAGTGGAGCAAACCCTGATATGCCCTTAACCTCGATCGTCATCTTTCTGCCCCTGGTGGGGGCCCTGGTGATCCTGGCGCTGCGGCAGGCCGGCGCGATCCGGTGGGCGGCCCTTCTGACCACGGTGGTCACGTTTCTCGTGTCGCTGGGGCTGTGGGCGGGCTTCGACCCGTCGGTCACCACGGCGCAGCTCGTCGACCAGTCCGCCGCCTGGTTCCCCGAGCGCTTCGACGTGAAATACTTCGTCGGCGTCGACGGGCTGAGCCTGCTGCTGGTGCTGCTGACGACGCTGCTCGGTCCTATCGTGGTACTCTCGTCCTGGACCTACATCGAGAAGTACCAGAAGGGCTATTACATCCTCCTGCTCATCCTCCAGACGGGCATCACGGGTGTCTTCACCGCCTACGACGTCATCCTCTTCTACATCTTCTTCGAGCTGACGCTCATTCCGATGTATTTCATCATCGGCATCTGGGGCGGGGAGGACCGGATCTATGCGGCCGTCAAGTTTGTGCTCTACACGATGGTCGGCTCGCTGCTGATGCTCGTGGCGATCCTGTACCTGGGCTATCAGGCCGGGCAGGCCGTCAATGGCGGCGTCTTCACCACCGACTGGTACAAGCTGCTCGAATACAACGTGCCGCTGGCCGACCAGACCTGGCTCTTCTTCCTCTTTGCCTTCTCGTTTGCCATCAAGGTGCCGCTTTTCCCGCTGCACACGTGGTTGCCGGATGCGCACGTGCAGGCGCCCACGGGCGGCTCGGTGATCCTGGCCGGTGTGCTGCTGAAGATGGGGACCTACGGGCTGGTGCGCTTCTGCCTGCCCTTCTTTCCGAATGCGGCCCGGGAGTATGCGATGCTCTTTGCCGTGCTGGCCGTCATCGGGATCGTCTACGGCGCGATGGTCTCGCGGGCCCAGCCGGATGCCAAGAAGCTCGTCGCCTACTCGTCGGTGAGCCACCTGGGCTTTGTGGTGCTGGGCCTTTTCGCTTTCACCGTCGAGGCCATGCAGGGCGCCATGATCCAGATGATCAACCACGGCCTCTCCACGGGCGCGCTCTTCCTGATCGTCGGCATGCTCTACGAGCGCCGGCACACCCGGCTGATGGCCGACTTCGGCGGCATCGCCCGGACGGTGCCCGTGCTCTCGTTCTTCATGATCCTGACGGTGCTGGCCTCGGCCGGCCTGCCCGGCCTGAACGGCTTCGTGGGCGAGTTCATGATCCTGGCCGGGTCGTTCAAGAGCACCGTCGTTGGCCGCCCGCTGCTGATCGCGCTGGCGACGACCGGCGTCATCCTGGCGGCGGTCTACCTGCTGTGGATGGTCTACCGGACGTTCTGGGGGCCGATTACGCAGGAGGCCAACCGGACCATGAAGGACCTGAACGCCCGCGAGGTGGCCCTGCTCGTGCCGCTGGCGGTGCTCATGGTGGTGCTCGGCCTGGCGCCGACCCCCTTCCTGAAGACGAGCGAACCGGCCACGCGCTTCCTGCTGGAGACCATCGAACAGAAGCGCCTGGCCGCACAGCAGGCCGATCCCGGCGTGCCCGTGCTGGCGGACCGCCTCCGCGACGCGGACCGTCCCGCCGAAGTCGAAGCGCCCGGCCCCGGCCCGGTCCCCCCTCGAGACTGACCTTCCTGATCACCGGCTCTCTGACGATCGCATGAAGACATCGTTGTTGCTCGTCCGTCTGGCCCGGTCCCTGGGGCGGGCCGGGGTACTGCTTCTCCTGATGCTGGCCTGGTCGGGCCCGTACGATGCACGGGCACAGGAAGCCGTACCGGAGACGCCCGTCGTCGCGGACACGGTGCAGGATGGAGCCGTGGCGCGTCCGGAGGCGCCCGCGGCGGAGCCGGCCCAGGAGGCCGGGGCGGCGGTGCAGGAGGCGGAAGCACACGGCGAGCACGCCTCGCCGCCGGTGTGGCTGGTGCTGCCGTTCGTGGCCATCCTGCTCATGATCGCCACCGGGCCGCTCTTCTACCCGCATCACTGGCATCATCACTATCCGAAGTATGCCGTCGGGCTGGGGCTCGTCGTCGTCTTCTACTACATCTTCGGGATGGGCACCGTGGTGCCCGTGCAGCACGCGCTCGACGAATACCTTTCGTTCATCGCGCTGGTGGCCTCGCTCTTCATCGCGGCCAGCGGCATCTTCGTGAGCATCAACGCGAAGGGGACGCCGCGCAACAACATCATCCTGCTCTTCGGGGCCTCGGTCATCGCCAACCTGATCGCCACGACCGGCTCGGCGATGCTGTTCATCCGCTCCTACATGCGGCTGAACAAAGGGCGGCTGAAGGCCTACCACATCATCTTCTTCATCTTCCTCGTGGCCAACGTGGGGGGGGCGCTGACCCCCATCGGCGACCCGCCGCTGTTTCTCGGCTTCCTGCGCGGGGTGCCCTTCTTCTGGACGCTCACGCACGTCTGGTACATCTGGCTGCCGACGACCATCCTGATCCTGGCCGTCTTCTACGTCTTCGACAAACGGAACAAGCTGGAGAGCCCCGATCCGGAGCCGGGCAAGCCCATCCTCAGCCTGCAGGGGACGAAAAGCTTCTTCTGGGTGCTTTTGATCATCCTGCTCGTCTTCGTCGATCCCAACGTCTTCCCCTGGGTGCCGAGCCCGAAGAACCTGCACCTGCCCTTCGGCTTCCACCTGCCGCTGGGGATCCGGGAGATCGGGATGTTCCTGGTGGCGTTTCTGGCCTACAAGACGGCCGACCGGGAGGCGCTGGCAAAGAACGAGTTCAACTTTGAGCCCATCCGGGAGGTGGGCTGGCTGTTCCTGGGCATCTTCGCCACGATGCAGCCGGCCCTGGAGCTCATCAGCGAGTTTGCCCAACACCACGCCGAGGACCTGACCGTCGGCATGTTCTACTGGGGAACCGGCATGCTGTCCGGCATCCTGGACAACGCGCCGACGTACCTCAACTTCGTGGCCGCCGCGATGGGCAAGTTCGGCCTCGACGTGAACCTGCCGGCCCACGTGAAGGATTTCGCCCTGCCGGAGATGGCCCACCCGGATTCGTGGCACTTCCTGCAGGCGATCTCGGTGGCGGCGGTCTTCTTCGGGGCAATGAGCTATATCGGGAACGCGCCCAACTTCATGGTGAAGGCCATTGCCGAGGCGAACGGGGTCGAGACGCCCTCGTTCATGGGCTACATCGTCCGGTACTCGATCCCGATCCTGATCCCGATCTATTTCGTCATCTACGTCATCTTCTACAGCGGGTGGGTGCTGAGCATCAACTGATCCGGAGACAGCCATGGCGGAACCCCTGCGTCCGAGCGAGATCGAAGCCGCCCTGCAAGACCTGCCGGGGTGGCGCTACGAGGCAGACCGGCTGACGAAGACGTTCATTTTCTCCAGTTTTCGCGAAGCCGTCGGTTTCATTGTGCGCCTGGCCTTCGAGGCCGAGGCGCTGAACCACCACCCGGAGCTGACGAACGTCTACAACCGCGTCACACTGGCGCTTACGACCCACGACGCGGGCAACCGGGTCACGGTGCGCGATGTGCGCCTGGCCCGGGCCATCGAAGCTTTCAACTGGACCTGACTGCGATTGTATGGAGCTTGCACAGGCATACGACGCCCTGCCGGCCGATCTGGTACGGACGCTCCCGCTGGTACTGATCGTGCTGGCCGGGCTGGCGGCGGTCGTCATCGATGCGTTCCGGAACAACCATGCCTCGATTCCGTGGCTGAGCGTCGCCGCGCTGGTCGTGGGGATCGTGTGGGAGGCGGCGGGCCTCCGGGCGCCGGCCGGAACGGCCTACTTCGACCTGATCCGCGTCGGTGGTTTCGCCTCGTTCGTCAACATCGTGGTGATGGGAGCCGGGGTGCTGACGATCCTCCTCTCGGTGTCCTATCTGGAGCGCATCCGTCACCATCACGGGGAAGTCTATGCCCTGCTGCTCTTTGCCACGGCCGGCATGATGCTGCTCGGCGCGGCGAACAACCTGATCGCCGTCTTCGTCGGGCTGGAGACGATGTCGGTGTGCCTGTACATTCTGACCGGGCTGGTCCGTGAGGATGCCGGGGCCATCGAGGGCGCCCTCAAGTATTTCCTGCTGGGGGCTTTCGCCACCGGCTTCTTTCTCTACGGCATCGCTCTGCTCTATGGCGCCACCGGGACGATGTACCTGCCGGCGATGCGGGAAGGGCTGGCCGCCGGCGGGGAGGCGCTTGGAGCCAGCCGCGAGGTGCTCTTCTGGGCCGGCGTGGCGATGCTGCTGATCGGCTTCCTGTTCAAGGTCAGCGCCGTGCCGTTCCACATGTGGACGCCCGATGCCTACCAGGGCGCCCCGACGACGCTCACCGGCTACATGTCCACGGCGTCGAAGGCGGCGGCGTTCGCCTCGCTCATCCTGGTGCTCTACTTCGCCCTGCCCGGCGAGCGGTGGAGCCTGGTGCTGGCCATCGTGGCCCTCATCACGATGGTGCTGGGCAACGTGCTGGCGCTGGCGCAGGCCAACGTCAAGCGGATGCTGGCCTACTCGTCCATCGCCCACGCCGGGTACGTGCTGGTCGGGCTGGCCGCCGGCTCGACGGCCGGCTACAGCGGGGCGCTTTTCTACCTGCTCGTCTACACCGTGATGAACATCGGTGCCTTCGGGGTCATGGCCCTGCTCGAATGGGACGGCAAGGTGGGGCGGGAGCAGACGCTCGACTCGCTCGCGGGCGTGGGTTTCCGCCGTCCCCTGCTGGGCGTGACGATGGGCTTTTTCATGTTCAGCCTCACCGGTTTTCCGCCGCTGGGGGGCTTCCTCGGCAAGTACGCCGTCTTCGCGCCGGCCGTCGAGGCGGGGCTGACGTGGCTGGTGGTCGTCGGCGTGCTGGCCAGCGCCGCTTCGGGATACTATTACCTGCGGGTGCTCTACGTCTTCTGGATGAAGTCGCCGGACGAGGAGCCGGAGCCGGTGCGCCGGGCTGCGTTCCCCGTTCCCCGCGTGGCGGCGGCCGTGCTGGTCGCCTGCGCCGTGCTGCTGGTCCTCCTCGGCGTCACCCCGGCTCTGCTCGACCTGACGGGCGCCTTTTTCGAAGGCACCCGTGCCATGGCCGGGTTGCCGTGAAGGGGCGTTGAACGTTGAGCGTTGAACGTTGAACGTTAAACGTTGAACGTGTAACGTGTAACGTTCAACGCGCACCACACACCGCCTCACCGGCATGGAAACGCTGCTGCTCGACCTGATTCCGCATGCCCCGCAGATGGGGTTGTACGTGCGGCCGCACATCCCGGCGGATAAGCTCCGCAACGCCCTCCGGGATTATGCGGAGACGATCCAGGCCGGGGACGTGCTGGCCCTCTACGACGCCACGCTGATGGGCAGCGCCCGCGACGGCGCCGTCTTCACCGCCGACCGCTTCGTCTTCCAGAACAACAACCTCGAACCGCCCCAGGAAGTCCGCTATGCCGATCTGGTGCGCGTCGTCACCACGAAGAAGTTCCTCGGCGGGCGGAAAGTCGAGATCGACGTGAACCGGGGACGGGCCACGGTGACACTGACGATCGATTTCTCGGGCAAGCCCGAGGCGGCCGAATACGTGGCCCGCTTCCTGAACGAGGCCATGCTCCACGGTGCCATGGAGGAGATGGAAGGGCGTGCCCGCGAAACGGAACGGGTGTTTCCGCGGCCCGGCATCCGGACGGATCTCGAGGCCGTCCGCGCCGCACTCGACGAACTGCACGAACAGGAACTGCTCTCGGCCGAGGACTGGCACAAACTCCGCCGGTGTATCGGGCTCGAATGAGCGGCAACGACACAGATTCGTGAAAACATCCCGCCCGTTGATCCGTTGAAAAAAGCGAAACCCATCGCAACGGATCACTCAAAACTGGAGGAACCATGGCACATACACTTCCCCCCCTGCCGTATCCCTACGATGCGCTCGAACCGCACATCGACGCGCGCACGATGGAGATCCACCATACGAAGCACCATCAGGGCTACGTGAACAACCTCAACAAGGCGCTCGAAGGGCACGCGGACCTGCAGGCCAAGAGCATCGAGGACCTGCTCCGTGGGATCGATCAGGTGCCCGAGCGCATCCGCACGGCCGTGCGGAACAACGGCGGCGGCCACGCCAACCACAGCCTGTTCTGGACCATCATGTCGCCCGACGGGGGCGGCACCCCGGGCGGCAGCCTGGCCGAGGCCATCAACGAGACCTTCGGCTCCTTCGACGCCTTCAAGGAGAAGTTCGCGGCCGAGGCCGCCGGGCGCTTCGGCAGCGGCTGGGCCTGGCTCGTCGTCGACGAGGACGGCAAGCTGCGTCTCTACAGCACCGCCAACCAGGACAGCCCCTACATGCAGGGCCACACGCCCATCCTGGGGCTGGACGTGTGGGAGCATGCCTACTACCTGCACTACCAGAACCGTCGCCCCGACTACATCAACGCCTGGTGGAACGTGGTGAACTGGGCGCAGGTCGCCAAAAATTACGAGGCCGCCCGCAGCGCCGTCGTCGCCGGCTGAGGCGGGCAGGCGGTAACATTCTGGCGAGAAAAGGGCAGGGGAGCACGCGCCTCCGCTGCCCTTTTCTCTGTGGTTTCGGGTTTCTGAATTTTCACGGGCCCGGCACCCGCCTCGCCGGTATATTGCGTTTCGTCCGTTTCACACCAAAAGAAATAACGACACCGTATGGTTTCTGCGCTGTTCGATCCGGAGCGATGGGTGGAGGTGGGAGGGTTCTCGTTCGAAGACATCACCTACCACCGGGCGCGGGAGCAGGGGACGGTCCGGATTGCGTTCAACCGGCCCGAGGTGCTCAATGCCTTCCGCCCCAAGACCGTCGACGAGCTGTACCGGGCGCTCGACCATGCCCGCCAGACCCCCGACGTGGGGTGCGTGCTGTTGACGGGCAACGGGCCGTCGAAGAAGCACGGCAAATGGGCCTTCTCGGCCGGGGGCGACCAGCGGGTGCGGGGGCCCTCGGGCTACCAGTATGAGGCAGGCGACGACAGCTCCCCGGCGGCCAAAGCCCACATGGGGCGCCTGCACATCCTGGAGGTGCAGCGGCTCATCCGCTTCATGCCCAAGGTGGTCATCGCCGTCGTGCCGGGGTGGGCCGTCGGCGGCGGGCACAGCCTGCACGTGGTCTGCGACCTGACCCTCGCCAGCCGCGAACACGCCCTGTTCAAGCAGACCGACCCGGACGTGGCCAGCTTCGACGGCGGCTTCGGCTCGGCGTACCTGGCCCGCATGGTGGGGCAGAAGCGCGCCCGCGAAATCTTTTTCCTCGGGCGCGACTATACCGCCGAGGAAGCCTTCCGGATGGGAATGGTCAACGCGGTGGTGCCACACGAACGGCTCGAAGCCGTGGCGCTCGAATGGGCCGCCGAGATCAACCGGAAAAGCCCGACGGCCATCCGGATGCTCAAGTATGCCTTCAACCTGATCGACGACGGCCTCATCGGGCAACAGCTCTTCGCCGGCGAGGCCACCCGCCTGGCCTACATGACCGACGAGGCCCGCGAAGGCCGGGACGCCTTCCTCGAGAAGCGCGAGCAGGACTACCGTCGCTTCCCCTGGTATTACTGAGACCTTTTTTACGGTATCAGGTGCCGGACGTGCCGGTACGCGCGTGCGGTCTCGTGTTGCAGGGCGCGGGTGAGGGAGCGGGCGAGGAGCCGTCCGGGCGGGCCGCCGGCAAACGCACCGGCGACGGCATAGAGCATGGCCGGGCTGATGGCCGGTGCATTCGCGATGGCGAACACGGGTTCCCACGTGCTGGGCCGGAACTTGGCTTTGAAGGCCTCCAGCCCGCGGAAGTTGTAGAAGCGGTTCGCGTGGGCGCGCATCCACCCCAGCGCCGACCGGAGCCAGAGCGGGGGGAGGTGCTCCGTGGTGCCGGGGCGCCGCGCGAGGGGGGCGAGGCCAAGCGTGAGGCACCGGCTCCCGGCCTGTGCCACCGCCCGTGTGCAGGCATCTACGAGGAGCTCCGACGTGCCGTTCACGGCGGCGTGTCCGCGGACGATCTGTTCCACCAGCCAGCCGCGCCGGCCCGGAATCGGGGCGGCCACGAGGAATGCGATCACCTGGCCCCGGCACGCGGCGACGAAGAAGCGGCGGTCCAGCGGCCGTGCGAGCGTGTCGGTTTCGATGAGGAAGTGGAGCGGCGGGAGCCCCCGTGTCTCCAGCCACGCGTTCAGGCACTGCCGGAGTGCCGGGTTGTCCCGCGCCTGTTCGGGCGTCCACTCCGCCACGGTCACCCCTTTGTTCCTGGCCCGGTTCACCTGAGCGCGCAGCGAGGCATGCCCGTGCAGCATCTCGGGCCACCGGCGGGGATCCCACACGGGCTGTCCCCCGATGGGCAGGATCGCATGACGGGCAGCGTCCCGGGAGGGGGGTGACGGATACCCGGCCGGCACCGGGCGGTAGATCCGGCGCAGGCGGGTTTCCGCTCCGAAGTAGCACACGCGCGCTCCCTCACGGCCGGCGTCCCGTTCGAACTCGGCCGCCACGTCGGCGAGCCGGTGTCCGGGGCAGACCGGCTCGCCGCCTACCACCCGGACGTTCCGGTACGGCACATAGCCGACCACCGCATCGCCCGCCTCCGAGAACCACAGGGTGAATCCCGGATTCAGGATCTGATAACAGGTCGTGCCCGTGCCGAAAGCCAGGATGAGCGCCCGGGCCCGTTCCAGATCGGAGGACATCGGCGGCCATGGGGTCCGGTGCCGTGTACTACTTCGCGTAGGAAACCGAACGCACCTCGCGGATGACGGTGACCTTGATCTGGCCGGGGTACTGCATCTCGCTCTGGATCTTCCGGGAGATGTCTACGGCCAGCTGTTCGGCCTGGGCGTCGGAGACGAGGTCGTGGTTGACCAGGACGCGGATCTCGCGGCCGGCCTGGATGGCGAACACCCGCTCGACGCCCTTGAAGGACGCCGCCAGCGCTTCGAGCTTTTCCAGGCGCTTGATGTAGGCTTCGAGTGCCTCCCGCCGGGCGCCCGGGCGGGCTCCGGAGATGGCATCGGCCGCCTGCACGACGGGCGCGATCAGCGAGGTCATCTCGATCTCGTCGTGGTGTGCGCCGACGGCGTTGCACACCACCGGGTCCTCCTTGTACTTGCGGCACAGTTCCATCCCCACGATGGCGTGCGGGCTCTCGATCTCCTCCTCGACCACCTTGCCGATGTCGTGCAGAAGCCCGGCCCGGCGGGCCAGCCCGGCGTCGAGGCCCAGCTCGGCGGCGATGAGGGAGGCGATGCGTGCCGTCTCGATGGAGTGGGCCAGCAGGTTCTGCCCGTAGCTTGTGCGGTAACGCATCCGGCCGACGAACCGGATCAGCTCCGGATGCAGCCCGTGCAGGTTCAGGTCGATCACCGTCCGCTCGCCCGTCTCGACGATCTCCTCCTCGATCTCGGCCCGGGTCTTCTCAACGATCTCTTCGATCCGGGCCGGGTGGATGCGCCCGTCCTGGATCAGCCGCGTCATGGCGATGCGGGCGATCTCGCGGCGGACCGGGTTGAAGCCGGAGAGGATGACGGCCTCGGGGGTGTCGTCCACGATGACCTCGATCCCGGTGGCGGCCTCGAAGGCGCGGATGTTGCGCCCCTCGCGCCCGATGATCCGCCCCTTCATCTCGTCGGACTGGATGTTGACCACCGAGACGGTGTTTTCGATGGCGTGGCTGGCGGCGGTACGCTGGATGGCCGTCAGGATGACCTTGCGGGCTTCGCGGTTGGCCCGGAGCCGGGCTTCGTCGCGGATCTCCTTGATCTGAGAGGCCGCCTCCAGCCGCGCCTCCTCGATGAACTGGTCGAGCAGGGCCTGCCGGGCTTCTTCGCGGCTCAGACCGGAGGCCTGTTCGAGCTTGCGGAGCTGCTCCTCGTGCATCCGTGCCAGCTCTTGCCGTTCGGCTTCCAGCCGGTCCTCGAGGGCTTTGAGCTGCTGCTCGCGCCGCACGACGTCCTCGTAACGCTCCCGCGCCTCTTCCGAGAGGGCGGTGGCTTTTCCGTGCAGCAGGTCGGCCCGGAGGCGGATCTGCTCGGCCTCCTTGCGCAGGGCCTCGATGGCGTCGGTCGCCTTGTGGAGCAGGTTCTCCCGCTCGTTGATCTTCTGGGTGCGCCGGTTGAGCTTTTCCTGTCGCTGCTCGAGTCTTTCTTTAGATCGTCGCAGGGCGCGCCTGGCTTCTGCCGTCTCCTCGGCCAGGGCGTCTTCCCGGCGTTTCAGGTCGGCCTCGACTTTTTCGATGCGCTCGAAACGGAGCTGTTCGATCTCCTTTTCTGCGTCGGCGAGCAGGCGTTGGGCTTGTTCCCTGGCCTGTGCGAGCTGGTTGAGGCCCAGCCGTTTGAGGAGGAATCTATCTACGGCAATGCCGATCCCGATGCCAAGCGCGACCATCACGACGGCGCCGATGACAACGCCGAATACGTCCATGGTCGTCAGGATGTTGGTGAAAGAGGCGCCGCGGGAAAAAGGCCCCGGAGACCGGGAGCGGTGTGGCCGGAGCGTGTAGGCCCGGGGCGCCGAAGACAGTACACAAATAGAAAATGCCCCGATAGGTTCCGGAACCGGTCCGGGTCCTACCGGGGCATGGCCTCAAAGGCCGGCACCGGCCCGCAACGAAGGGTTATGAAGAACCTCCTTCATACCACACAGTGGGTGCCGCTCGGGTTCTTCGCAACTTCCACGGCTTTTCCGACAGGGGAAAAAACCCCGGAAGGCCGGGGATGTGGCCTGTTGTCCAAACCCGAAGGGGGGCTCCCTCAAGTAAAGCTGTTAAGGTTCTTACTTGTGCGTTCGTTGCGGGACTGTGCCCGGGACCAATATAGAGGGGCGGCCGGGCGGGGTGCAAGCGTTCGCGGGATTTTCGCACCGCGGCGCCGGGCGGCTCAGGGACCGGCGAGGGCCTCGCGGAGCTGTTCGTTCAGCAGGTCGAGGTCGTTGGTGAGGGCTTCGTCCTGTGCGGTGAAGCCTTCGCGTGCGGCGAAGAGCTCGTCGGCGAGGGCGAGGGCTGTCATCAGGGCGGCCGTCAGTTCGCTCTGCTCGGGATGGGCGGTCCGGAAGGCGTCGAGCTTTTCCTCGACGTAGGCAGCTGCCGCGCGCATCCGGTCTTCCAGTTCCGGTGCAACGCGGAGGCCATAGTTCCGTCCCTGCAGTTGCACGCGAATGGTTTTTTCCATGGCGGGAAGGGGCATGCGGTCGTGGTCCGGGGCCGTTCAGGCCGGGCCGTCTTCGGCTTCGGCTTCGAGGTAGCGGTCGATGGCTTCGATGAAGCCCTTGATTTTGCGCTCGAGCACGGCCGGGTCTTCGTCGAGGCCGAGGCGGGGGGCCGGGTCGCGGCTTTCGAGGGCGGCGATGCGCTCGGTGAGCCGCTCGTTCTCGGCCCGGAGGCGGTGCAGCTCGCGGGCGGCTTCCTCCACCCGTGCGCGCAGGCGTTCCAGCGATTTTCGGCTTTTCAGGTGGATGGGGCCCCGGCGCTTGCGTGCGGCGGTGGGGTCCGATGTCTGAGCCCCGGTCTCGGCCGGGTTTTCGTTCTCGGGCGCGGTGGCGCGGTGGTTGCCTTTCTTGGACCGGTCGTTCATGGTGCGGTCAGTTTCGTGAAGACGCCGGGCCGTCGTGGGCGAGGCCGGCCCCGGCCCAATATACGGCTATTGCCGGAGCTCGGCTCCGTGTTCCGCCGTCAGCCGCTCCAGGATCGTGTTCATGCAGGCATCGACCTCCTCGTCGGTGAGGGTGCGGTCGGCGCCGAAGCGCAGGGCGAAGGCCACACTTTTCTTGCCCTCGGGGATACCCGGACCGGCATACAGGTCGAAGACGGTGGCCTGCTGCAGCAGCGGGCGCCCGGCCTGGCGGATCGTTTCGAGCAGGAGGCCGGCCGGCCGGTCGCGCTCGACGAGGACGGCCAGGTCACGCTCTACGACGGGAAAGCGGCTGATCTCCGCGTAGCGTTCCTGCAGGAACGGCGCCGCCCGCTCGACGAGCGCCTGCCAGTTCAACTCCGCCACGAACACGGGTTCCTTCAGGTCGTACGTTTCGGTGAGCGCATCGGCCAGGCGGGCAAGGTAGCCCAGGTGGACGTTGCCGCTGTGGACGGTGAGGCGGTAGGCCGTCAGCGGTCCCGGCGTGTGGTCGGGCGTCATGGTCACGTCCGGCACGCGCAGGATCTCCAGCAGGGCCTCGACGTCCCCTTTGAGGTCGAAGAAGTCGGCCGGGCGGGGCGGTTCGTCCCACCGGATACCCGTGCGGGGGCCGCTGAGGGCGAGGAGGAACGTCTCGTGTTCGGCATAGCCGGGCACGTAGGAGCCGTCGTCCGAGCGGAAGTAGACGTGGCCGAACTCCATGAAGCGGAGGACGTGTTGCCCGTGGTTCCGGTTGTGCGCCATCACCTGGAGCAGGCCGGGCAGGAGGGTGGGGCGGAGCGCCGCCATCTCCTGTGAGATCGGGTTGAGCGTCTCGACGAGGCCCTTCACGCCGGAGAACCCGAGCAGGGCCGGCGCGAAGAAACGTTCGGCCGTCTCGCGCCGCATCATCGAGTTCGTATAGACCTCCCGGTAGCCCAGGCTGCTCAGGAGGGCCAGCGTGCGTCGCCGGAGCGTGTGGGCCGGCGCCTCGCGCGGGGTGAAGACAGGGAGGGCGGAATGGGTCGGTTCGGGGATCCGGTCGAAGCCGTAGAGGCGGCCCACCTCTTCGATGACGTCGATTTCGCGCTCCACGTCCGGCCGGAACGAAGGGACGCGGCACGCGAGCACGCCCGGCGTTTCCTCGGCCGGTTCGAAGCCGATGGCCGTGAGCAGGCGCTGCACCGTTTCGCCGGGGATGCTCACCCCGAGGATGCGGGCGAGGCGGTGCAGGCGAAGCCGGACCGTGCGACGCGGCACCGGCCGGGGATGGACGTCCACCAGGCCGGGAACGACCTCGCCCCCGCCGAGCGCGGCCATGAGGTGGGCCGCCCGGGCAGCGGCCCAGACCTGCCCCTCGGGGTCCACGCCCCGCTCGAACCGGTAGGAGGCGTCGGTGGCGAGCTGCAGGGCCTTCGCCGTGCGCCGGATGGTCGCGGGGTCGAAGTAGGCGCTTTCGATCAGGACGTTCGTCGTCGCCTCACCGACTTCCGAGTTCTGCCCGCCCATCACCCCGGCGATGGCGACGTCCCGCTCGGCGTCGGCGATCATGAGCGTGCCGGCCGGCAGGTGCCGCGTTTTGTCGTCCAGCGTGACGAAGGGTTGCTCCTGCCGGGTGAAGCGCACGATGATCCGTTGCCCGGCGATCCGGTCGAAGTCGAACGCATGCAGCGGCTGGCCGCATTCGTACATCACGTAGTTGGTGATGTCCACGATGTTGTTGCGCGGGCGCAGGCCGACGGCTTCGAGCCGGCGCCGGAGCCAGGCGGGGGACTCCCGCACGGTGACGCCGCGTACGAGCATCGCCACGTACCGGCCGCACCCCTCCGGCGCCTCGATCGTGACGTGGACGTGCCGGGCCGCCTCGCCGCCGGGCTCGGGCAGGGGCACCTCTGGGCGCCGAAGCGGGGCGCCGACGAGTGCCGCCACGTCCCGCGCCACGCCCAGATGGCTGACCGCGTCGGGGCGGTTGGGGGTGACGGCCACATCCAGGACGACGTCGCGGGCCGCCCGGCCCCGGGCTTCCAGGTATTCTGCAAAAGGCTGACCGGCCGGGGCGTCCTCGTCCAGCACCATGATGCCGCTGTGGTCGTCGGAGAGGCCGAGCTCGTCTTCGGCGCAGATCATCCCCATCGACACCGCCCCCCGGATCTTGGCCTGCTCGATCTTGAACGTCTTGCCGGGGTGCTTCGGGTGGGGCAGGACCGCGCCGGGGGTGGCCACGGGCACCTTCTGCCCGGCGGCCACGTTGGGTGCCCCGCAGACGATCTGTACGGTCACACCGTCGCCCAGGTCGACCCGGCAGAGGGTCAGCCGGTCGGCGTTCGGGTGGGAGGCCACCTCGAGTACGTGCCCGACGACCACGCCGTCGAACGCGGGGCCGGTGGCCTCCACGGCCTCCACCTCGAGCCCGGCCATCGTCAGCCGGTCGGCAAGTGCCTCGGGGGACAGGCCGTGGTCTACGTAGTCCTTGAGCCAGGAATAGCTGATTTTCATGGTGAAGCACGTGGAGGGCCGCAGGTCTCCGGCCGGGCCCGGAGCCGGCGGCCTGGTTTAGAACTGTTCCAGGAACCGGACATCGTTCTCGTAGAAGAGGCGGATGTCCTTGATGTCATAACGGAGCATGGCGATGCGTTCGATGCCCATCCCGAAGGCGTACCCGGTGTAGCGCTCGGGGTCGACGTTCACGGCTTCGAGGACGTTGGGATCCACCATGCCGCAACCGAGGATTTCGAGCCACCGGCCGCCGGCGGGATCCGCCGGGTCGGGCCACCAGATGTCCACCTCGGCACTTGGCTCGGTGAAGGGGAAGAAGCTCGGGCGGAAGCGCATCTTCACGTCGTCGCCGAAGAGGGCCCGGGCAAAGACGTGAAGGATCTGTTTGAGATCCCCCAGGGTGACGCCTTCGTCCACACACAGGCCCTCGACCTGGTGAAAGAGGCAGTAGGATTTGTAGGAGATCGACTCGTTGCGGTAGACACGCCCGGGCACGATGACGCGGTAGGGCGGCGGCTGCGACTCCATGACGCGGATCTGCACAGGAGAGGTATGGGTGCGCAGCAGGATGCCGCCATGGGGCCGGTCCGGGGGTTCCAGGAAGAACGTATCCTGCATGTCCCGCGCCGGGTGATCCGGGGGGAAGTTGAGCGCTGTGAAGTTGTGCCAGTCGTCCTCGATCTCGGGTCCTTCGGCCACGTCGAAGCCGTAGCTGCCGAAGACCCGCTTGATGTCTTCGAGCGTCCGGGTGAGCGGGTGGATCGAGCCCGTGAGCGGGCGTCTTCCCGGGAGCGTCAGGTCGATCTCGGGTTTCGGAGTGGTGCGTGCCGTCCGGAGGCGTGCCTTCGCTTCCTCGATCCGTTCCTCGACGCGGCGCTTGAGCAGGTTGACCTGCCGGCCGAAAGCCTTCCGCTCGTCCGGAGGGACCGAGGGGATCTGTTTCAACAACTCGGTGATGCGCCCCTGCTTGCGGCTCAGGTAGGCGATCCGGAAGCGGTCCACCGCCTCCTCCGAGTCGAGCGGCGCGGCCTCGATGGCCTGCCGCAGCGCTTCGAACTGGTCGGGCATGGTGATGTTCTCTGTCATGGAGTCCCTTCGATGGTGCGTTGCCGGGCCGGGGCGAACAAAAAAATCCCGCCGGGCCTGTGAAACAGGGGCGGGACGAGGGTGCGCCCGGGGCGCACGAACAGGGCCGGCCGGCACCGCCTGTCTACAGACCGAGCAGGAGCGAGCCGGTGAAAAATCGGTGGAGCGGGGAGGGGGTCATGACCGGACTTCCTCGACGACGCGGGTGAAAGCCTTCGGATCGTGCACGGCCAGGTCCGCCAGCACCTTCCGGTTCAGCCGGACGTCGGCCTTGCGCAGGGCTCCCATCAGCTTCGAGTATGTGGTGCCGTTGAGGCGGGCGGCCGCGTTGATGCGCGTGATCCACAGGCGGCGAAACTGGCGCTTGCGCTGGCGACGATCCCGGTACTGGTATTGCAATGCCTTCTCGACCGCGTGCTTGGCGACCGTGTAGATCTTGCTCCGGCGACCCCAGTAGCCTTTGGCCATCTGCAGGATCTTCTTGCGGCGCCGGCGCGAGGCGACGTTGTTCGTTGCGCGTGGCATGGTTCTCCTAAAGCTTGCGGGTTCTCCTGGGGATGCGTGTCCCGTGCCCGGTGTGGCACGAAACGCGGGGGCGCGTCCGGGTGCGCCGGCTGCGACGCCTCAGCGCCCGAGCAGGCGCTTCATGCGCGCCTCGTCGGTCGCGTCGACCAGCGTGCTCGTGCGCAGGTTACGCTTGCGCTTGGGCGACTTCTTCGTCAGAATGTGGCTGTGGTAAGCCTTCTTGCGGCGCAGGCGGCCCGAAGCGGTCTGCTTGAACCGCTTCTTCGCACCGCTGTTGGTTTTCATCTTGGGCATATCGACACCTCTGGTCCAACGTATGCGCCCGGCGGGCGAGGTCGTGCTCAAACCATGTGAAAAGAGCGGTGTTCCAGGTCCGGAGCCCCGCTCTCACAGGAAGTTATGAGCCTTGAAAACTACGGTTTTTGAACCGCGCGTGCAACACACCTCTCCCCCTGCCCCGGCCGGCGGGAGGGAATTTCCCATGAAGCCGGCATCCCGAACCGGTGGCCTCACGTTTTCTTCTTGTGCGGCGCCAGGATCGTCGTCATCCGGCGACCCTCCATCCGGGGGGGCTGGTCGATCTTGGCCAGGTCGGACAACTCCTCGATGAAGCGCCGGAGCAGGTCCATCCCGTGGTCCTTGTAGATGATGTTCCGGCCCCGGAACTGAACATAGGCGCGCACCTTGTTCCCGCTTTCGAGGAAGTTCCGGGCGTGCTTGGTCTTGAACTCGAAGTCGTGCGTGTCGGTGTGCGGGCCGAAACGAATCTCCTTCATCTCGACCGTCTGCGACTTCTTCCGCTGCTCCTTCTCTTTCTTCTGCTGCTCGTACCGGTACTTCCCGTAGTCGATGATCTTGCAGACCGGCGGGTCGGCACTCGGTGCGATCTCGACCAGGTCGAGTTCCTGCTCGCGGGCCATGCGCAGCGCGTCTTCGAGGTCGTAGATGCCGTGGTTGCCCTGGGGATCGACCACGCGCACCCGGGGGGCCCGGATCTGTTCGTTGATGCGTACTCGTTTCGTAGCGATGGTTCTCTGGCGGTTTGGTGGAACGGACACGGCGAGGGCAGGGGGCCGCTCGCCGGCGGAAAATTAAAGCAAAAAAACAGAGGATACCTACCGTTCGGGCCGAAACCGCCGGTGTTTTCTGGAAACCGGCGTTTCGGTAAAGAAACGTGACGCCGGAGGCCGGTCGGAGGTTTCCCGCGGGGTTCAGGTCTGGATGACGCCCACGTTGAAGCGTAGCCGTTCGGGGTTGTGGTCGGCCATCTCGATGCCCCGGCTGATCCAGCGGCGTGTGTCGACCGGGTCGATGATCTCGTCCACCCAGAGCCGGGCGGCGGCGTAGCGCGGCTGCATGTGTTCCTCGTAGCGGGCTTCGATGGCGCGCAGCAGGGCCTGCTGCTCTTCTTCGGAGGGTTCCTTGCCCTGGCGTTTGAGCTTGGCGATCTGGATCTGGAGCAGGGTCCGGGCGGCCTGTTGCCCGCCCATGACGGAGATGCGGGCGGTCGGCCAGGCCAGCATCAGGCGCGGGTCGTAGGCCCGGCCGCACATGGCGTAGTTGCCCGCCCCGAACGAGTTGCCCACCACGATGGTGAACTTGGGCACAACCGAGTTGGCCACGGCGTTGACCATTTTGGCGCCGTCCTTGATGATGCCGCCGTGCTCGGCCCGGGTGCCCACCATGAAGCCGGTTACGTCCTGCAGGAACACCAGCGGGATGTACTTCTGGTTGCAGTTCATGATGAAGCGGGCGGCTTTGTCCGCGGCATCCGAATAGATGACGCCGCCGGCCTGCAGCTCGTCCGTGTGGGCCTTTTTGCCCATGCGGGCGCGGGTCATCTTACGCTGGTTGGCCACGATGCCCACGCTCCACCCGTCGATGCGGGCATAGCCGGTGATGAGGGACTTGCCGTAGCCCGCCTTGTACTCGGTCCAGCTTCCGGCGTCGACGAGGCGGGCCAGGATGTCGTACATGTCGTAGGGCAGATGGGGCTCGGGGGGCATGAGGCCGTAGATCTCGTGCGGGTCGTAGGCGGGTTCGGCCGGGGTGGTGCGGTTGAAGCCGAAGCGCGGGCGGGGTCCGAGCTTGTCCACCAGGTCGCGGATCGTCGCCAGGCAGGTCGCGTCGTCCGGCATCTGGTAGTCGGTTACGCCGGAGATCTGGGAGTGCGTCTGGGCGCCGCCGAGGGTCTGAATGTCCACGTCTTCGCCGATGGCCGCCTTTACCAGGAAGGGGCCGGCGAGGAAGACCGAGCCGGTTCCCTCGACGATGAGGGCCTCGTCGCTCATGATGGGCAGGTAGGCCCCGCCGGCCACACAGCTCCCCATGATGGCGGCGATCTGCGGGATCCCCCGGCTCGAGAGCACGGCGTTGTTGCGGAAGATGCGCCCGAAATGCTCCTTGTCGGGAAAGATCTCGTCCTGCATGGGCAGGAAGACGCCGGCCGAGTCGACCAGGTAGATGATGGGCAGGTGGTTCTCGAGGGCGATCTCCTGGGCCCGCAGGTTCTTTTTGGCCGTGATCGGAAACCAGGCGCCGGCTTTGACGGTGGCGTCGTTGGCCACGATCATGCACAGCCGCCCGCAGACGTGTCCCAGGCCCATGACGGTGCCGCCGGCCGGGCATCCGCCTTCCTCCTCATACAGGCCGTCGCCGGCGAAGAGGCCCAGCTCCATGAAGTCGTCGGGGTCGTCGACGAGGGCGGCAATCCGCTCGCGGGCGGTCATCTTGCCCCGCCGGTGCTCCCGCTCGATGCGTTTCGGGCCGCCACCCAGGCGGATGCGCCCGGCGGCCTGCCGGAGCTCGTCGAGCAGGGCCCGGTAGCGGGCGGCACGTTCCTGAAAGGCGGGCTGGTCCGTGGGCGCCGGGGCGCCGAGGGAAGCAGAGACGGGCACGGCGGTCATGAACACAGGGGGACGATGACGAGGGCGGAATGGAAAGCCGCCGGAAGACGGGGGCCCAAGTTAGCTTGCAGAGCAGCCAAAAAAAAGCCCGGCCGGCGTGGTCCGGGCTGGGGGGTACTCCATCGAGGGGGATCGGGGCGGGAGGGGCAGGGACCCTTACAGGAATGCGGAGATCTTCTGGATGATTTCCGAACGGGGTTCGCCCGTCTTTTCGTGGATGAGGTTCACCATTTTATTCAGGTTCCCGCGCGCCTTCTTCATCTCCTTGTCGCCGAACTCGTGCTCGCTCCAGATCGACTGGATCTGGGACTTGACACGCCGCCAGCTTTCGTTCATGGACTCGGTCGCCATATTACCTCCGTGATAGGGTCCAGGGAAGACTACGATCTTGTCTAGAGACAACGAGAGGCCCCGGCGGGTTTCATTTTAACTGAAACTTCGTTATTTAGCCGGGTTCAATTCGAACCGTCGTGCGTATATCGCCGCTTTTCTCTTTTCCGCAAAAAGGAGGCGGCGTTCAGAGGGCGATCTGGAAATATCCGGGCCAGAGCATCAGGATGAGCACGACGAGCCACAGGAGATGACCGAGGCCGGTGCCCATCGAGAGCTTTTTCTGGTGCCGGGTGAAGGCCTCGCCATCTTCGCGGGCTACGGCGCCGAGCAGCCCGCGGGCGGCGGGCTGTACCAGGAAGGTGTGCAGCAGCAGCAGCACGACGAGGAGCAGCAGGCTGGTGTGGTAGACCGGCCCGTAGACGCGGAAACCGCCGCCGGCGAAAAAGGCCCCCAGGGCAAACAGCAAGGTGAGGACCAGGAACAGCCGGAGCTGCCGCACGGTGCGTAGCAGGTCTTCGGCGGCCGTATGACCGGGTTCCCCACCCAGGCGGACGACCAGCCGGGCCTGGGCGTTCAGGCGCAACCCCAGCCCGAACCAGGCCGCCGCGGCGACGATGTGCAGGAGGACGAAGAGCGACTTGAGGAGCAGCATACCGGTCCCGGGTTGAACGAGAGAAACACCCTGAAGATAGGGGTTTCCGGGTAAAACGGAGAAGCCTGCATGACTTCTTAACAGCCTGCCCCGCCGGGGTGTGGGTCAGGCCTTGCCGCCCGGCTCGAACAGGTGGCGAATCAGCTTACGCTTCGCCACGGGCAACAGCGTCGGCTCGTAGGGAAAGTCCAGGGTGCTCTCGACAAAGAACGTCGCCGGGTTGGGCAGATCCGGCCGCTCGGCCAGCAGCGCCAGTTTGATTCCCTGCGGGGCCGGCTCGATGCCGGCCAGGTCGATCGTCTTGACGTGGGTGGTGCGCAGGCTCCGGTAGCGCTCGTCGGCCTGCGTGAAGATGGACAGGTTGTATTGCAGGATGTGCAGGCGCCGCGCCGGTCGATCCGGCACGATCACATAGCCCTCCTCGACGTAGGACGGCACCAGCCCCACCTCCTCCAGGTGCAGGTTTTCCTCGACGAACTCGAAGATGGTGCGTCCCTCCTCGATGGCATCCTGGATCAGGGGCAGGGCCCACGTGATCAGGTCCTCGACGAGGGCCAGGTGGCCCCGTTCCGCATCGGGGCGCTCATAGATGAGCCGCCGGGTCTCCAGGTCGATCCCTTTGATCTCGCCCGGGAGCGCCTGCCGGAGATCATCCAGCCGCCCCTGTACCGTCTGCAGGGTCTGGTACAGGTGGATCAGATCGCCCAGGTACGGATAAATGATGTTGCGCGAGAAGGCCTGCCGGATCCGCTTCAACTGCCCCAGGATCCGGTATTGCGCCTGTTCGAAATCAGAACCGGCACTCAGAAACTGCTCGAGGCTGAGTCCTGTCATGGCACGTCGTGTTTGGCCGGGGTTGGATGCGGGAAGATCAACGCCGGGAAAGCATCCGGGTTCTGCTTCATCCCGCTGGAAAGCCTGTTTTTAAGTGTATCGGACGGATCCCCAGCGGCTGAAGGAAGGGCAGAAGGTGGGGAGCGACGGGGCCGAAAAAATTTTGCGGGCCGCCGCGGGAACCGGCAGTCCGGCAACGGGCTTTATCGCTTCCGTTTTCGGGGCCGGTCGCCCCGTCACGTTTCCCGTGTTCGAGTTCCTTCGGTGGAGCAGGAGGCGTATGCAGGCAGGCGAAGTGCAGGTGGGCACGGTGGAGGCCGGGGCCGTGTGCGAGGCCGTCGTGCAGGAGCTGGTCGTGCAGGGCTGGTCCGTGCGGAACGACGTCGTGCCGGCGGAGGTCGTGGGCGGGCTGATCCGGACGGCGCAGGCGGCCTGGGAAGCAGGCGACTACCACCGGGCCGGCGTGGGGCAGGGGGCGGAGCGTGCGGTGCGCCCCGAGGTCCGCAGCGACCGCATCCTCTGGCTGGATCCCGCCGCGTTGCCGCCGGCCGTCGTCCCCTACTGGGACATCATCACACGGCTGCGCGACTACGTCAACCGCACGCTCTACCTGGGCCTGCGCGACTTCGAGGCGCATTTTGCCGTCTATCCGCCCGGTTCGTTCTACAAGAAGCATCTCGACCAGTTCGCCGCCACGCGGCATCGTATGCTCACCTGCCTGCTGTACCTGAATGTGGGCTGGCGCCCGGAGGAGGCGGGCCAGCTGCGCCTGTATCCGGAGGCCGGCGCCCCGGTCGACGTGTGGCCCGAGGCGGGTACGTTCGTCTGTTTCCGGAGCGACACGATCTATCACGAGGTGTTGCCTACCCGGCGCGAGCGGCTGAGCCTGACCGGCTGGTTGCGTCGCCCGTCGGTCTTTTGAAGGCCGGGCCGGCTAAAACGCGCGTGTATCCAGCTCTTCGGCCAGCTCCGTGCGGGCGAAGTGCCGGCGGGCGTCGGTGAGGTCGGCGTCGGAGAGGCCCGGCGGCAGGTGGGTCAGCAGCAGGCGTTCCACCCCGGCCCGGGCGGCGATGCGGGCGGCGTCTACGGGGCTGGTATGGCCGTAGCCCGGCCCGTTGGCCTCGTGCACGAGCAGGTTGGCTCCCCGGGCCAGCCGGGCGATGCTCTCGCACGGCTCGGTGTCGCCCGAGTAGACGACGGCCCCGCCGCTGGCCTTGCTCTCGACGCGCACGCCGGTGACGGGGACCGTATGCACGCCCGGTGAGGCCGTCACACGCCAGGCGGCGTCCTCGAAGACGGGGGCTCCCTCGGCCAGGTCGATCTCACGCCAGAGCAGCTCCGGAATGTCCCAGTGCCCGATGTTGAAGGCGGAAAGGCACCGCCAGGCCTGTTCGAGGGCCGGGGCAATCCCGTAGACCGGCAGGGGCGCCTTACGTCCGGAAAGCCAGATCTTTTCGATGAAGAGCGGGAAGCCGCTGACGTGATCCGGGTGTTCGTGCGTGATGAAAAGGCCGGAGAGGGTATTCAGGTCGAGGCCGGCAGCCAGCATCCGCTGTACGACGTCGCCGCCGCAATCGATGACGAACGTAGAGGCGCCGTCGGAGAAGGCCAGCATGGTGGTATGCCGGTGCGGGTCGGTGAGCGCCGCACCGGTCCCGAGCAGGTGAAGCGTGGGCATGAAAACGGTGGTGTACCAGGTCGGAGCATGCGGGGACACGGCGGGGCGGTGCAGGGCAGAACGGTGAAAGCCCGTGTCCCCATCCGTCTATGCCGCAGGGCCACGCGCAAAATCTACACAAGCGCGTGGAGATGTGCCTACTTTTTTCGCTGGATGATGTAGACGGCCAGGTCCATCAGCGCGTCGCGGGCCTCGGTGGGGGGGAAGGTGGTCATCAGCGCGTGGGCTTCCCGGGCCAGTTCGGTCATCCGGCGCCGCGCGTAGTCGATGCCGCCGTGCCGTTCCACGAAGGCACTCACGGCCCGCACGTCGGCGCGGCTTTTCTTTTTTTGCCGGACGATCTTCAGGATCCGGCGGCGTTCGGCGTCGTCGGCCTCGCGAAGGGCATGGATGAGCGGCAAGGTCATCTTTTTCTCCTGCAGGTCGATGCCGAGCGGTTTGCCCACGTCCTGCACGCCGAAGTCGAAGAGGTCGTCCCGGATCTGGAAGGCCAGGCCGAGCTTTTCCCCGATGGTGCGCAGGCGTGCGATCTCGTCCTCGTCGTCGGTGGCGCTAATGGCGCCGCACGTCGTGCAGGCGGCGATCAGGGAGGCCGTCTTGTCCGAGATGATGCGGAAGTACGTGGGTTCGTCGATGTCGAGGTGACGGGTTTTTTCGATCTGGAGCAGCTCGCCCTCGCTCATGCGGCGGACGGCATCCGAGACGGTGTGCAGCAGGGCGTAGTCCCGGTGTTCGAGGGCCAGCAACAGGCCGCGGCTCAGGAGGAAGTCGCCCAGGAGGACGGCGATCTTGTTCTTCCAGAGGGCGTTGATCGAGAAGAGGCCGCGCCGGCGTTCGGCATCGTCGACCACGTCGTCGTGGATGAGCGTGGCGGTGTGGAGCAGCTCGACGAGCGCGGCGCCCCGGTAACTGGTTTCGGTGATGCCGCCGCACACCTTGGCCGAAAGCAGCACGAGGACGGGCCGGATCCGCTTGCCCTTCTGGCGGAGCACGTACTGCACCACCCGGTCGAGCAGGCCCACGTCGGTGCGCATCGCCGCGCGGAAATACCGCCGGAAGTGGTCGAGCTCGGCTTCGACGGGCCGCCGCACGTCCGACAGCGAAACGTCACGGTCGAGCGGGCGCAGGGCGTTGGCCGGGCTGGCATCGCCCGGATGAACCGACGTGGTCTCTGGCATGAAGCGGGGCACTTTCAGAATTTTTTGAAACGACGAAAGCATATACGCCGCCCCGCAGGAGAAGTTTGGGGAGGACCTCTGATCGAGGAAGGCACGGGCCACGTGGGGTTCCGGGTCGGGAGGGCCCAAACCCGGCACAGCCATCTTCTGCCTCCCCGCCCCTTCGCACCATGCGGGTCAGCCGAACCGGTAGGTGCTCCGGCGCAGCAGCGCGAGGAAGAAGGGGACGCCCGTAAGGGCGGTGATGATGCCGACGGGGAAGTCCTGGGCGGGCAGGATGGCGCGGGCGGCCAGGTCGGCCCAGAGCAGGAAGAGGGCGCCGGCCAGGAAGCTCAGGGGGACGACGCGCCGGTGTGCGACGCCGACGAGCGTGCGGACGGCGTGCGGCACGATCAGCCCGACGAAACCGATGGCCCCGGAGGCGGCCACCAGTGTGCCCGTCACGAGCGCCGCCAACAGGATCAACAGGCGCTTGATGGTCTCGACGGGGATACCCAGGCTCCGCGCAGGCTCTTCGCCCGTGAGCAGGGCATCGAGCGGGCGGGCCAGGGCGGTCATGACGAGCAGGCCCAGCAGGGCCGCCGCCGCCGGAAAGGGCAGCATGGTCCAGTGGGCCCCGCTGAGCGAGCCCAGCAGCCAGAACAGCACGGCCCGCAGCCGGTTCGGGTCGGGCGAGACGAGCGTCACGAACGAGGTGATCGAGGCCATCAGCGCCGACATAGCCACGCCGGCCAGGAGCAGCCGCGCCACGGAGACCCGGCTCCCCGTCCGGGCCACCAGGTAGACGACCGTGATCGAGAGCCACCCGCCGAGGAAGGCCGCCAGCGGCATCGTGAGGGCCCGCGAGAGCACCGGCGGAAGGAAGCCCAGGTAGAACAGGGATGCACCGGCGGAGGCTCCGCTCGAGATGCCCAGGATGTACGGCTCGGCCAGCGGGTTGCGCACGAGTGCCTGCATCGCTACGCCGATGACGGCCAGCCCGCCCCCGACGACCATCGCCAGGAGGACCCGGGGCAGCCGCAGATGCCAGACGATCTGCTCGACGACCGGCTCCGGCGCAGGCCCCCCGCCGAAGGTAAGCCGGTGGCGCAGCACCCCGTAGACGTCCGCCAGCGACACGGGCTCGCTGCCGAAGGACACGGCCACACCCACCGAGAGAACGATGAGTGCGACGAGGCCGGCAGCGGTTGGGCACGTCCCGCGTCCCATCAGCAGCTTGCTCATGGCGATCCCGCTCCTGCGGTATCCGGGAGGAGACCGGGGTGCAACCGCGCCGCCAGGCGGTAGGCTCCCTCGACGAGCCGGGGGCCGGGGCGCAGAAAGAGGGCGGGGGGCAAGCCGTAGATCCGCCCCGCCTGCACGGCCGGGACGACGTGCCACGTCGGGTGCCGTTCGAGGAGCCGGGCCGGGTCGTAATCCTCCCCGAAGGCGCCGGCGATCACGTCCGGACGGGCGGTGAGGACGAACTCGTCGCTCAGGATGGGCGCCTCGGTCGTCAGGTCTGCCGTGACGCTCGCGCCGCCGGCCAGCGCGATCAGCGTGTGGATGTAGCTGCCCGCCCCGAAGGCGAAGAGGGTTTCATCGCCGATGAGGAAGAGGACGCGGGGACGCGACGAGAGGGTGTCCGTGCGGGCGCGCAGGGCGGCGATCCGGCGTTCGAGCGAGTCGGCGGCGGCCTCGGCGGCCGGCCCGGTGTCCAGCAGCATGCCGACCGACCGGAGCACGCGTGTCACGTCGTCGAGGGTCCGGAACGAGAAGAAAACCATCGGGATGCCCAGCGCGGCAAAGGTCTCGGCGTCACGCGGGTTGTTGATCTGGCTGGTGGCGAGCACCACGTCCGGTTGCAGCGCCGCCACCGCCTCGAAGTTCACCGGCAGGGCGCTGAAGCGGGGCAGGGTGTCCACGGCCGGGGGATGGTCGTCCGCCGTCGTCACGCCGACGAGCCGGTCGCCGGCGCCGGCGGCGAAGACGATCTCGGTCAGGCTCGGTGCCACCGTCACCACACGCCGTACCGGACGCTCGAGTGCGACCGTGCGGCCGAGGTCGTCGGTGAAGCGGAGCGTGCCGGCCGGCGGTGCGGTATGGTCCCCACATCCGGCGGACCACGCCGCCAGCAGAAACAGCAGGAGAAACGGTCGGAACGGGGGCATCGGAGCGGCGGGCGGGTTGACGGACGCAAAATCGAATATTCACGCGCCAAAATACAGCCGTGTGCCGTATGTTTGCGGATCCTTCACCGGAGGGGCTATGCGGTACAGCGTCATTCTGAACCCGGTGGCCGGGGGCGGGCGGGCAGGTCGCCGGCGGGCCTTGCTGGAGGCGGCTTTTCAGGCGGCCGGGCTCGTTGCCCGCTGGCACGCGACGACGGCGCCGGGGGAAGCCGTGGAGCTGGCACGGGCCGCCGCGGCTGTTTCGGACGCGGTCATCGTCGTGGGGGGCGACGGCACGGTGCACGAGGCCGGGCGGGGAATCATCGCGAGCGATGCGCCGGCGGCCCTGGGGGTGATTCCGTGCGGTACGGGCAATGATTTCGCACGGGCGCTCGGTATGCCCCGGGACCCCGTTGCAGCGGTGCGGGTGCTGGCGCGGGCCGTGCCGGCGGCCGTCGACTACGGCCGGATACGCTGGCATGAGGCCGGCACGGGCTTCGAAGCAATCTTTCTGAATGCTGCCGGTGTGGGGTTCGACGCCACGGTGGCCGCGGCGGTCCGGGGGGTGCGCCGCCGGGGTGGTCGTGCGACGTACCTGGCCGCCGTAGTGCGGGCGCTGCGGGGGTGGAAAGCGCCCGTCGTGCGGCTGGTGGAGGGGGCCTGCGATGCCGCCGGCGCCGTCTGGTACGACGGGCCGCTGCTGCTCGTCACGGCCGGCAACGGGGTCAGCTCCGGCGGCGGCATCCGGCTCACCCCCCGTGCGTGCCTCGACGACGGCCTGCTGGACGTGCTCGCCGTCGAGGCGGCCCCGGCGGCACGCATCCTGTCCGTCCTGCCGCTGGCCCTGCTGGGGCGTCATCTCGGGGCGCGCGAAGTGCGCCTGCATCGCACCGTCGCCTGTCACCTCCGAAGTGACGCCCCCTTGCCCCTTCACGCCGACGGGGAGGTGCTCACCCGGAAGGCCAGGGCCGTCGAGTTTTCCGTGGTGCCGGCCGGGCTGCGCGTGCTCATGCCGTCTTCACCGCCGGCGGAACCCTGAGATGCCTATATTCCCCGGAAGGCCGGAGAGAACCGTGCGTCGGTGCGGACGTTATCTCTGGCACCGGTGCACATACAACGTTTTGAAGAATGAACGAGGGGGACAAAGAGCAGATCGTCCGGCGTCTGGAGGCGCGCGTTCGACCGGAAGGCGGTGCCGACCGGATGTTGCAGACGGCCCTGCAACGGATGGTGCGTGCGGGGGCCTGTCGCTTCGGTGTTTGCGCGGACAAGCCGGACCAGATGGGGTTCGACGCGTGCGAGCTGGCCCCGCCGCTGGCGCGCATGATCGACCATACGGCGTTGAAGCCGGAAACGACGGAGGCGGACGTGCACCGGCTCTGCGAGGAGGCCCGGCGCTACTGCTTTGCCTCCGTCTGCGTCAACCCCTGCTGGGTGCCGGTGGCCGCCGGGCTACTGCGGGGAACGCCCGTCGCCGTGTGCACGGTCATCGGTTTTCCCCTCGGGGCCACGCAGACGGCGGCCAAGGTCTGTGAGGCCGAGCACGCGATCCGGGACGGCGCCACCGAACTGGACATGGTGCTCAACATCGGCAAGTTGAAGAGCGGTGACTACGACTACACCGAGCGGGACGTCCGCGCCGTCGTCGAGACGGCCCGGGCCGGCGGCCGGATCATCGTGAAGGTGATTCTGGAGACGGCCCTGCTGACCGACGAGGAGAAGGTCATTGCGGCCGTGCTCGCACAGAATGCCGGAGCCGACTTCGTGAAAACCTCCACGGGCTTCTCGCGCGGCGGGGCCACCGTGGAAGACGTGGCCCTCCTGCGGCGGGTCGTCGGGCACGGTATGGGGGTGAAGGCGTCCGGCGGCGTGCGCTCCCGGGAGGCGGCCGAGGCCATGATCGCCCACGGCGCCACCCGCATCGGTGCCAGTGCCTCCGTCGAGATCATCAAGGGGTTACAGGCCAACGGCCAGGGCTATTGAACCACCCATGACCTTACGTAGGATGCATAGACCCGTACCCCTCCGGCTCCTCTGCCTGATGCTGGCGCTGGGGCTGGGCGCCTGTTCGGCCGGCCGGTCGGCGACGGATACCGGCCAGACCGGTCCGGATGCCGGAGAGGCGGGCCTCGAACTGTCCGATTTTGAAGACTTCGACCCCACACCCTATGCGGAGTCCCCCCCCGAGACGGTGACCACCATCGAACACGACGTTCCGGACCGGCTCCTGCGGGGACAGGCGGATCAGGGCGTCGAGCAACTCGTGCAGGGCTACCGGATCCAGATCTTCCAGACCCTCGACAAGGAGCAGGCGTTCTTGCGGGAGGAAGAGGTGGAGAACTGGTGGGCATCCCTGAGCGAGACCGAACGACCCCGGGGACTGCCGGACACGCTGCCGGTGTACGTGCGCTACCACCAGCCGTATTACCGTGTGCGGGTGGGCGACTTCACCTCCCGGTCCGCGGCCGAGGCGGTGCTGGCCCGCCTGGCGAAACGCTTTCCCGGTGCCTTCATCGCCCCGGACCTGGTGACCGTGGTGCGCTAGCGCACCACGGCCTTTTCCCGGAGAAAGCAGCCCGGCCACCACCGGCGACGGGCAATGGCCGGGCCGTTCCGGGAGCTGCTCAGGCCGGTTGTGCCTGCCCGTTGGCGCGGGCTTTCAGCTTCGCCTCCAGGCGCTTCCGCGCCAGGTCGAACCGGTCCAGGCTCATCACCTTGTGCCAGGCCGCCACGAAGTCACGCACGAACTGCTCGGCGGCGTCGTCGGCGGCATAGACTTCGGCGATGGCCCGGAGCTGCGCGTTGGCGCCGAAGATGAGGTCGAAGCGGCTGGCGGTCCACCGGCGCTCGCCCGTGGCCCGGTCGCGTCCTTCGAAGAGCTGCTCGTCGTCCGAGACGGCTTTCCACTCGGTGTTCAGGTCGAGCAGGTTGACGAAGAAGTCGTTCGTGAGCCGGCCGGGGCGGTGTGTCAGGATGCCCACGTCGGAGCCGTCGTAGTTGGCGTTCAGCGCCCGCATGCCGCCGAGGAGCACCGTCATCTCGGGCGCGGTCAGCGTCAGGAGCTGGGCCTTGTCCACCAGCAGCTCCTCGGCCGGCCGGCGGGCCCGGTCGCTGAGGTAGTTGCGGAAGCCGTCGGCCTTCGGTTCGAGCCACTGGAAGGACTCCACGTCGGTCTGCTCCTGCGAGGCGTCGGTGCGGCCCGGCTCGAAGGGGACGGTGATGTCGTGTCCGGCGTCCCGGGCCGCCTTTTCCACGGCCGCGCAGCCGCCCAGCACGATCAGGTCGGCCAGCGAGACGCGGACGTTGTCCGTGCGCGAGGCGTTGAAGTCTTGCTGGATCTGGCCCAGGACACCGAGTACCTTCGCCAACTCGGCCGGGTTGTTGACCGGCCAGTCCTTCTGCGGCGCCAGGCGGATGCGGGCGCCGTTGGCCCCGCCGCGCTTGTCGCTGTGCCGGTACGTCGAGGCCGACGCCCAGGCCGTGCGGACGAGCTCCGGGATGGTCAGGCCCGAGGCCAGGATCCGCTGCTTCAGCTGGGCGATCTCCGCCGGGCCGATCAGGTCATGATCGACCTCCGGGATGGGGTCCTGCCAGAGCAGCTCCTCCCCGGGCACTTCGGGGCCGAGCAGGCGCGCGCGTGGCCCCATGTCGCGGTGCGTGAGCTTGTACCAGGCCTTCGCAAACGCCTTCCTGAACGCTTCCGGGTTCTCGAGGAAACGCTTGGAGATCTCCCGGTAGACGGGATCTTCCTTCAGGGCCAGGTCGGTGGTGAGCATCACCGGCGCGTGCCGCTTCGAGGGGTCGTGGGCGTCGGGCACGGTGTTCTGGGCTTCCGGGTTCTTGGCCCGCCACTGCCAGGCGCCGCCCGGGCTTTTCTCCAGCTCCCACTCGTAGTTGAAGAGGTTGTCGAAGAAGCTGTTGTCCCACTGCGTCGGGGTGGCGGTCCAGGCCCCCTCCAGGCCGCTGGTGATCGTGTCGCTCCCCTTGCCGGTGCCGAAGCGGTTCTGCCAGCCGAGGCCCTGTGCCTCGATGGGGGCGGCCTCCGGGTCCGGGCCGAGATGGTCCACGGGCGCGGCGCCGTGCGTCTTGCCGAAGGTGTGGCCGCCGGCGATCAGGGCCACCGTCTCCTCGTCGTTCATCGCCATGCGGGCGAAGGACTGGCGGATGAACCGGGCGGCCGCTTTCGGGTCCGGCTTGCCGCCGGGACCTTCCGGGTTGACGTAGATGAGGCCCATGTGGTCGGCGGCCAGGTCCTCGCGCAGGGTGCCGCTCTCGTCGTGCCGCTCGTCGCCGAGCCACTCGGCTTCCGGCCCCCAGTCGACGGACTCGTCCGGCTCCCAGACGTCCTCGCGGCCGCCGGCGAAGCCGAACGTCTCGAAGCCCATCGACTCCAGGGCGACGTTGCCGGCCAGGATCATCAGGTCGGCCCAGGAGAGCTTGCGGCCGTACTTTTTCTTGACGGGCCAGAGGAGGCGGCGGGCCCGGTCCAGGTTGATGTTGTCGGGCCAGCTGTTGAGCGGGGCGAAGCGCTGTGTGCCGTCGGAGGAGCCGCCGCGGCCGTCGCTGACGCGGTAGGTGCCGGCACTGTGCCAGGCCATGCGGATGATGAGCGGCCCGTAGTGGCCGTAGTCGGCCGGCCACCAGTCCTGCGAGGTGGTCAGCACCTGTTCGATGTCCTTTTTGACGGCCGCCAGGTCCAGCGTCGAGAAGGCCTCGGCGTAGTCGAAGTCTTCGCCCAGCGGGTTGCCGGCGGGCGGGTTCTGGTGGAGGACCTTCAGGTTGAGCTGGTTGGGCCACCAGTCGCGGTTGGTCCGGCGCTGCGTGCGGTAGGCCTGGGTGTCGTGCGCCGGGCACTTACCGTTACCGTTGGGTTTGCTCATGGCGTCTTCAGCAGGTTGATGAATGGGTTGTGGGGTCAGTGGTCGGAGGCCGGGGAAGGGGCGGCCCGGCAGGCCGGACAGCGCCCCCAGTAGATGACCTCGGCTTCGTCGATCTCGTAGCCCCGGTCGTCGGACGGGGTGAGGCACGGGGCCGGG
The DNA here is from genome assembly GCF_011682235.2 of Rhodocaloribacter litoris. Lineage (NCBI taxonomy): Bacteria > Pseudomonadati > Rhodothermota > Rhodothermia > Rhodothermales > Rhodothermaceae > Rhodocaloribacter > Rhodocaloribacter litoris. Next base: position 4,024,243 of record NZ_CP076718.1, read on the forward strand.
CCGACGGCGCAGTCCACGTCCACGACGCGGCCGCAGACGCGGCAGATCAGGTGGTGGTGGTTGTCGCCCACCCGGTCCTCGTAGCGGGCCGGGGAGCCCATGGGCTGGATGCGCCGGATGAGCCCCTTCTCGGCCAGCGTGTTGAGGGCGTCATAGATCGCCTGGCGGGAGATGGCCCCGAGCTCGGCCCGGGCCAGCTCGAACACGCGGTCGGCGGTGATGTGCGGGTGTTTCGAAACCGCCCGCAGGACGGCCAGGCGCTGGGCCGTGACGTGAAGGCCGTGTCGGCGAAGGAGGTCTGCCGGGTCGTTGATCATGGAAATAGCTTACGTCGAATTCTGGATCGAGTCAAGATTTTGACATGATCCACACGTATTTCAAAAAAGACCGGACCGGTTCTTCGCACGGGGTCGTCCGGGGGATCGGGTCGGAAGGCCGGCTGTGCCGGGACGGTGCGTTTCGGGGCAGAGAAAAGAGTCCGGCGGATGCCTGCCCGGGAGGGCAGGTCACGGGCGGCGCACCATGCCGTGCGGGCGGCGCTTGCGGTCCACGGAGACGATGCGGCAGGGAGGCCCCGGCATCGACGCGGTCGGTGTGCCCGGTGGCTGCGAAATGAAAAAGGCCTCTCCGGGACGCAGGCCGGACGCGCTCGCACCTACTACCTCGAGCGGCAACCGGCCCCCGGAGAGGCCTGCAATGGGCCAGACAACGAAAGGGATCGCTCGTACAAAACGACCGCCTTGTCTGTGCGGGTTCATGGCCCGTCGGACCCGATGCGCGGGCGAAGCACCAAAGGCAGGAATGGATGATCGGTTTGCCTGCTTTCGCCCGCGCAGACCGGGTGGCTCATCATGTGAGCGGGTTGATCATCCATTCGGTCGAAACCCCCTTACCCCACAACTGCAGGGTGATGCAAGGTATCGCATAGAGCGCCCGGGTGTAAATAGGGCTCTTACCCAATCGAACGTAGGGATTTTTCCCAGGGGCTATGGTTGCAGGAACGCGGCGACGTCGGGCCGGGCCCGGAGGGCTGCCAGCTCGTCCGGGGTGGGATACTGGGGCCGGTCGCGGTCGTGGGCGACGAGGCAGAGGAACCCCAGGGGTTCGGCGCCGGCACGAAGCTGGTGCCAGGTCATCGGCGGGACGTGGACCAGGTCGAAGGGGGCCACCGCATGGATTTCGGTGCCGATCAGCACACGGCCGCGACCGCGCAGGATGACGACGGCGTGCGGGTGTTCGTGCCGCTCCAGGGACGAGAAGCCGCCGGGCACGATCTCGAAATAGCGCACCTGCACCGGCAGGCCGTCCGCCGCGTCGAAGAGCACCTGGCGGGTGACGCCCCGGAAGGAGTTTGCCTCCGGCTTGTAGGTCCGGAGGGGAACCTCTTCCCACCGGAAGCGGCCGGCATGGGGCCGGAAGCGCCGTACCGGGGGAATGCGGCGGTGAGAGGGGAAGGGGTTCATGGGACGAGGGAGGGCTTGTTCAACGATAAGGCGGCGGCGCGGTACGATTCCGTCCACGAACGCCCGTATCTCGTGGAGGGATTTCGGATTGCTTCGTGTCTTTTGGTAACCGGGTGAGGGGTGTGAGGGGTCCGTGGGCCGGGGGCGCTACGTGCGAGGGAAGCCATCCCGGCATCCCTCGCTGCGACAGCGGGGGCGGGAGAGGGCAACCCGCGCAACCGGCGTGCGGAACGGGCATCAGGGGGATCGTGTGGTGACGCCGGCGGCCGCCGCGACGCTTTCGACGAAGGCGCGGGTTCGCTCGCGCAGGGCGCCCTCGCCGGCCTCGAGCAGGCTGCCGCCGATGAGCAGCATCGTATCCGGCCCGAAGGTGGCGACGAGCTCCGCCGCCCGTTCGACCTGCATGCCGCCGGCCGGCACGGGAAAGGCCGGGCGCAGCGGGGGCATATCCGACCGGAGGGTCTCGGCGATGGCGCGGCACGTGGCGCGGGTGTAGGGAAAGCGGCCGCCGTAGTTCGTGAAGATGACGGCGTCGGCGCCGAAGAGCCGGAACAGCTTGCCGAGGAGGGTCCGGGGTGCGACGCGGTCCGCCCAGGCGAAGCTCGGGTGGGCCAGCACGGGCACGTCCAGGAGCCGGTGGGTCAGTTCGTGGAAGCAGGGCAGGCCCACGAGCATGGGAGCCACCAGCACCGCCTCGGCGCCGGCCTCGCGGGCGAGGGCGTAGCGGCGGGCGATCTGAGCGGGGGTGCCCGAGAGGTGGGGGACGTAGAGGGCCCGGTGGCCCGTGCGGGACCGGACGCCGGCGACGGCGTCGAGGCAGGCCCGGACACGCGCTTCGAAGGGGCAGAAGGGGTGGTCGGCCAGGTAGTGGTCGTCCTTGATCACGTCCACGCCGCCCTCGGCCAGGAGGCGGCACAGCCGGGCCACCTCCTCGACGGACAGCCCCACCGGCTTGAGAGCCGCCGCCGTCAGCGGGCGGCCGGCGACCCCCAGGCGCGCGCGTATCCCGTCGATGCCGAAGCGGGGGCCGTGGAAGAGCGAGCCCAGGCCCGGGGCCACCTCGAAGTCGAGCAGGCGGACCTGCGGGTGGATCGAACTGTTACCGAAGAGCACATTCAGGAACTGGGCCGCGTCGGCGACGGCAGCGGGGAGGGGCAGGGCCAGCGTTGCCCGGAAACCACCGTCCGGATCCGGTTCGAGGGCCACCTGCCGGCCCATCAGGTGCTCCCGTACGAAAGGATAGCGCCGGCCGACCGCCGGCGGCGTCTCGATGGTCTGTTCCAGCAGGACCGCCCCGGCCAGCGCTTCCACGGTGTCCTCACCGGCGTCGAGGTGGTACGTGACGTTGAAAGTTGCCATGCGGGATGCCCGGGGATACGGCCGCTCAGACGGTCACTTCCGGCTGGTGCAGGATGCGGGCACTGTAGGCGGCCCCGATGATGCCGGCCTCGTTCTGGAGCCGGGCCGGGACGAGCTCGGCCTGTGTCTCGAGCTGGTCGGCGAACTTCGCCCACTTCTTCGGGCGGCTGATGCCCCCGCCGACGATGATCAGGTCGGGGGCGAAGAGGAACTCGACGTGTTCGAGGTAGCGCTGGAACCGGCGGGCCCAGTCGCGCCAGCTCAGGTCCTCGCGCTTGCGGGCGCTGTCGGCGGCGTAGACCTCGGCCTCGTGGCCGCCGAGTTCGAGGTGGCCCAGTTCGGTGTTGGGCACGAGGGTCTGGTTGATGAAGATCGCCGAGCCGATGCCGGTGCCCACGGTGAGCACGAGCACATAGTCGTGCCGGTCCCGGCCCGCTCCGAAGGCCATCTCGGCCACCCCGGCCGCGTCGGCGTCGTTGAGGGCGAACGTCCGGCAGCCCGTATGCTCCTCGATCAGCCGGGGGACGTGGGTGCCGATCCAGCCCCGGTCGATGTTGGCCGCCGTCAGCGCGACGCCGTGCTTGACCCGCGCCGGGAGGGCACAGCCGACCGGACCCTGCCAGCCGAAATGCTTCACGATCCGGGCGACCACCTTCGCGACGGCGACCGGGGTGGCCGGCTTCGGGGTCTTGATGCGGCAACGCTCCGCCGTGAGCACGCCCCGCCTGATGTCTACGGGCGCGCCTTTGACCCCCGAGCCGCCGATGTCGATGCCGAGAATCTCCAAGGTGTTTGGGACAGGGTGGAACGAAATCCTTCCGGCGCCAAAGGTAAGCCGTCGCCCGGGTGAACGTCAAACCGCCCCGGCCCGGTGCCGCCGCCGGAACGGAATTTAGCGGCATTTTTGCGGCTCCGGTGCACGCTGTGTTTTATCTTGCGCCGGGCGGGGCCTTTCCACCCGCCTGCACGATCGACCCTTTGCCGGAGACCCGTTCATGAGACGAATCCTCCTTTTCGCCGCGTTGTTCATCTGTTTTGGCCTGAGCTCGTGCCAGTGCTCGGACAAGCCGCCCATTGGCCCGGTCGAAGGGCAGGATGCGGCCGTGATGGTGCCGGAGACGCCGGGACGGGCCTGAGCCGGCACGGACGGGTGCCGGCGTTCCTGAAGAAACCCTGCCGGATGCCGTCCGGGCGACCCGCCGTGTCGCGGGGTGCGTGTGGAACCTCGCACCCGGACGCGAGACGCTACGTCCCCCTCCATGTTCATCCCAGACGAAAAGATTGAGGAGATCCGCGCCGCCACGGACATCGTGGACGTGGTGGGGGACTACGTGCGCCTGAAAAAGCGGGGGTCGAAGTTCTGGGGGTTGTGCCCGTTTCACACCGAAAAGACTCCGTCCTTCAGCGTCGACCCGGACCAGAACCTCTTCTATTGCTTTGGTTGCCAGCGGGGCGGGGACGTCTACACGTTCGTCCGGGAGATCGAGGGGGTTGGTTTCTTCGAGGCCGTGCGCACGCTGGCCGAGCGGGCGGGGATTCCCCTGCCGCTGGAGGAGGTGCAGGCGGAGGAGGCAAACGAGGTCGAGGCGATCCTGAACGCCCTCCGCTTTGCGGCGCGTTTCTTCTTCACCCGGCTGGTGCAGGCACCGGCCGGCCGGCCGGCACTCGCCTACCTGCGGGAGCGGGGGTTCACGCCCGGGACGATCAGGCGCTTCGGTCTCGGCTATGCCCCCGACCAGTGGGACGGGCTGCTGCGGGCCGCCGAGGCGGCACAGATCCGGCCGGAGATGCTCGAGAAGGCAGGGCTCGTCATCCGCCGGGACGGCGACGACCCGGACGGCGCGCGCGCCCGCTATTACGACCGCTTTCGTGGGCGTGTCATCTTCCCCATCCTCTCGCACGTGGGCAAGGTGCTGGGCTTCGGCGGGCGTATCCTGGCGCCGGCCGCGCAGGGTACCGGCCGTGAGGAGCAGCCCAAATACATCAACTCGCCCGAGACGAAGGTTTACAACAAAAGCCGGGTGCTCTACGGGCTGTACCAGGGCAAGCGGGCCATTCGCAGCCGGGAGGAGGCGATCCTCGTGGAAGGCTACACCGACGTGATCGCCTTGCACCAGGCCGGGGTGGAGAACGTGGTGGCCGCCAGCGGGACGGCGCTCACGACGGAGCAGGTGCGGATGCTGGGACGCTACTGCAAGCGGATTCTCCTGCTCTACGATGCCGACGCGGCCGGGGCGGGGGCCACGCTGCGGGCCATCGACCTGGTGCTCGAGCAGGGACTGAGCGTCTACGCCGTGGCCTTGCCGCCGGGAGAAGATCCCGACTCGTTCGTCCGGGCCCACGGCGGCGAAGCGTTCGAGGCCTACGTGGCCGAGCACCGGAAGGACTTCGTCGCCTTCCTGTTCGAACAGGCCCGCCGCCGCGGCGCCCTCGACACGCCGGAGGGAGTGGCCGAGGCACAGCGCGCCGTGGTGGCCGCGGTGGCTCGCATCCCGGATCCGCTCGTGCGCGAGTCGTACCTGCGCCGGGCCGCCGAGGTGCTCGGCGTGCCGGACATGCAGCTCCGCCGCGTGCTCGAGGCGATACGTGAGGAGACGCACCGCTCCCGGCGGGAGCCGCGCCGGGCCGTGCCGCCGTCTCCTCCCGCCGCGCCCGGAAGGGACGCACCGCCGTCCACCCCGGCTCCCTCGGAGACGCCGGACGCCATCCTGCCGCAGGAGAAGATCCTGCACCGGCTCATGCTCGAGCACGGCATCCCGCTCGTCGAGTTCATCCTGGGGCACATGGCCGAGGACGAATTCACCGAGGGCCCTTCCCGGGAAATGGTGCGCTGCCTGCTGGAAATGTACGAGACGGGCGAGATCCGGCCCCGCAAGCTGCTCGACGGCTCCATGGGCGAGGCGCTGCAGCGGCTGGCCGCCGCCGTCCTGGTCGATCCCTACGAGCCGTCCGAGAACTGGCTGCGGCGGCAGAACATCCCCGTACCCCGGCTCAACGAGGATCCGTACGAGTCCGCCGCCAGCGCCATGACCCTGCTCAAACGCATCCGCGTCGACGCCGCCATCGCCCGAAAAAAAGAGGAGCTCTTTCAGGCCCAGCAGCGCGGTGAGGAGGTGCGCACCCTGCAGCAACAGATGATCGCCCTCCACGAGCTTCGCAAGCAGATCGAACGCCGCGCTTTCCTGAACCGTGAAGCCGGATGAGCGCAGCCCTCCCCGGCGGGGCCACCGGGCGGAGCGCGACGACGGGGGGGTGTGCAGGGGTGTTCGTTCCGGCCCGGCGTGCCGTGCAGAACCCGTGTCCTTCTTTCGGGTACATGAAGGCAGGCTTCGGACTACGAAGGCGACTTTTTTCAAAAAGCGTGGAGCGGACATGGCCGGTTCGGAAAAGGATCTCTCGACGTTGCGTGACCCGGCAGCGCAGCAGGGGGACGGGTCCGCCGCCACTGCGGTGGACGGGGCGCAGGCGGACGGGCAGGCACCCGAGCCCCTCACCTTTGCCGTGCCCCGGGCGACGTCGCCCCGGCCGGTGCCCCGCCGCGCTGCCCTCGGCGACCCGCGCCTCTTCTTCAACCGGGAACTGAGCTGGCTCGACTTCAACTGGCGCGTGCTCTATCAGGCCCTCGACGAGCGCAATCCGCTGCTCGAACGGGTACGCTTCCTGGCCATCACCGCCAGCAACCTGGACGAGTTCTTCCGCAAGCGTGTGGGCGGGCTCCGGCGGCAGAAGGCGGCCGGCGTGCAGCGCCTTTCCCCCGACGGCCGGACCCCGGAAGAACAGCTCCGCCTCATCAGCCGGGCCGTGCGGCCCATGTACCGGACGCTGACGGAAACCTGGGAGAAGACGCTCAAGCCGTTGCTCCGGGAACGGGCCGGCATCCACATCCGCGATTATGAAACGCTCGGCAAGGCCCAGAAGACGGCGCTCCACCGCCACTTCATGGCCAACATTTTTCCTATCCTCACGCCCCTGGCCGTCGATCCCGGCCATCCCTTTCCCTTCATCTCCAACCTGAGCCTTTCCCTCGCCGTCACGTTGCGCCATCCCACCCGCGGCACCGAGCACTTTGCCCGGCTGAAGGTGCCCACCAGCCGCGGGCGCTGGGTACCGCTGGACGAACCCCTCCACTTCGTTCCCGTCGAACAGGTCATCGCGGCCAACATCCGGGAACTGTTTCGGGGTATGGAGATCGTCAGCGTCCATCCGTTCCGCATCACCCGCAACGCCGACGTACGCCGCGACGAAGAGGAGGCGGACGACCTGATCGAGATGATCGCCGAAGAGTTGCGTGAGCGCCGGTTCGCCGAGGTGGTCCGCATCGAGGTGGATGCCCGCATGCCCCGGGAAGTGCGCGAGCTGCTCATGCGCGAGCTCGACCTGCAGCCGGACGATTTTTACGAGGTCGAGGGGCAGATCGACCTGGCGGACAACTCCTGGCTGGCCGACCTCGACCTGCCCGAGCACAAGTTCGAACCCTGGGAGCCGGTCATTCCCACCCGGCTCCTGCACGAGGGCGAGGCCAAGGACCGTCCGGACATCTTCGCCGTCATCCGCAACGGCGACCTGCTCGTTCACCACCCGTACGAGTCGTTCCGCGCCAGCGTGCAGCGCTTCATCGAAGAGGCCGCCGAAGACCCGAACGTGCTCGCCATCAAACAGACGCTCTACCGTACCTCCGACGAATCCCCCATCGTCGATGCGCTCCAGCGGGCGGCCGAGAGCGGCAAGCAGGTGGCCGTCCTTGTCGAGGTCAAGGCCCGCTTCGACGAGCAGAACAACATCGAGTGGGGACAGATCCTGGAGAAATCGGGGGTGCACGTCACCTATGGCCTGGTCGGGCTGAAGACGCATTCGAAGACGACGCTCGTGATCCGGGAGGAGCAGGACGGGCTGCGGGCCTACTGCCACATCGGCACGGGCAACTACAACCCGAAGACGGCTCGCCTCTATACGGACCTGGGGCTGCTCACCTGCGACCCCGATCTGGGCTACGATCTGATCAACCTGTTTCATTACCTGACGGGCTATTCCCCGGAACAGAACTACCGCAAGCTCATCGTGGCCCCGCGGGACATGCGGAAAACGTTCATCCAGCTCGTGCGGGCGGAGGTGGCCTTCCAGAAGGAACACGGCAACGGTCACATCATCGCCAAGATGAACGCCCTCGACGACGTGGAGATGATCCAGGAACTGTACCGGGCTTCCATGGCCGGGGTGCGCATCGACCTGATCGTGCGCGGGCACTGCCGCCTGCGCCCCGGCCTGCCGCGCTTCAGCGAGAACATCCGGGTGATCAGCATCCTGGGACGTTTCCTCGAGCACAGCCGTATCTACTATTTCCACAACAACGGCGCCCCGCGTGTCTTCATCGGCAGTGCGGACTGGATGCGCCGCAACCTCGACGACCGGGTGGAGGCTGCCGCCGAGGTGCAGGAGCCGGCCCTCAAGGCGCGCCTCGTGCAAACCCTGCGGCTGGCCCTGGACGACCACCGCTCCGCCTGGGAACTGCGGCCCGACGGGCACTACGTGCTCCGGCAGCCGCGTCATCCCGGCGAGAAGGGCTTTCAGGAAGTGCTCATGGAGCGGGCCCGCCACCTCACCCTGCGCGCCGATGCCCCCTGGGATATTCGCTAGGATCGCGCCGGCGGCGTGTCGAACGGCAACAATTTTCGAAATCGGTCGTCTTCAAAGGGAAAGCTCCTGCTACTGCGTCCATCCCGCTCATGGACGACCTTTTTTCTCATACACCGTCCCTCTACGGGCAGCGCGCGGCGGCACGCCGGGCGTCCTATCGCCTCCACATGCTGATCGGGCTCGTCTTTGCCCTGCTGCTCGTTTATGGCCTCACCCGCTTGCCGCTCTATCAGGTTCCGCTCCGCATCGGCTGGGATCACATTGCACAGCAATACGAGGTGATGTTGCAGGAGGCGCGGGAGGTGGCCGAGACGAGGCCGGAGCCCGGCTCGGGCGTGCCGGTGACGGCCTTCGGGGCGCAGGAGGAACAGGACACGTCCGAAGGCGAAGAAGAAGCGCCGCCGGGGCAAGAGGAGGCCGAGGAAAAGATGCGTACCCTGCCCGACGTGCCGCTGGAGCGCATGGTGCTGGCCGTTGCCGAGCAGATGCCGACCATACGCGGCGGGCTGGGGGCGTATTACATCAACATCGAATACCCGCAGGCCGCCATCGACGCCGGCATCGAAGGACGGCTCGTGCTCGACTTCGTCGTGGAGACGGACGGGCGGCCCTCCAACATCCGGGTGATGAAGTCGCTGCATCCCCTCTGTGACTCGGCCGCCGTGCGGGCGCTGCGCCAGACCCGTTTCGTACCGGGCCGTCAGAATGGTGAGCTGGTGCCGGTGCGCATGCGCCTGCCGGTCCTGTTCCGGCTCATCAACGGGCGAGATGCTGCGCAGCGCGTCGCTTCCAAGGACACGATGCGGTCGAAGCAGTAGGGAAGCCGGTGCCGGTCAGGCCGCCGGCAGGGGCGCGGGCCGGGCCGGGTAGGGTGCCGCATCCGCTACCGGCGGTGCCGTGTGGCCGGTTTCCCAGGCGATGAAGGCTTCCAGGTCGGCCCGGAGCGCGCGCACGACGGCCGTCACGACCGCGACGTCGTCGACGAAGCCGAGCCCGACGAGCGCATCGGGCAGCACGTCGGCCGGGTTGACGAAGTAGATGAGTGCCGCCACCGCGTAGACGAGCGAGCGCCAGGGCAATACCCGGTAGGTTCCGCGCACCCATGCCCGTACCAGCCGCGCGAGCGCTTGCAGGTCCCCGCGCACGCGCGCCAGGGCCTTCGGATGGCGGCGTAGCTTGCCGTAGGCGGCGCGCAGAAGCCTCGCCACCCGGGCACGTCGTTGCAGGGTGCGAGCGGCCGCATGCAGGGCGCGCGACAGTCCCCGTTGCAGCCCCGGGGGAAGCGGTTCGGGGGAAGACGGTGCCATCATCGTTGCATTTCGGATGGTGGGGGATAGCCCGCCTACGTGGACGGGTCCCATACGTTTCCGGCAAAACAAAACCCGGAGGGCGAGGGCCAGCGTACGGAAGGGGCGCATCGATCCGGCGCATGTCTTAACTTCCCGCCGCCGCCCTCGCTCCCGTACGGGGGGCACGGCGCTGATCCGTTCACCTTCTCCGTCGTTGCCATGACCTGCCCGATTCGCAACCGCTTCCGGCCCTTTTGTGCCCTGCTTTTTGTCCTGCTGTTTCCTCGCCCGCTCGCGGCGCAGGAAGTCGAGCCGGCGATGGAAACGCTCGTTCCGCCCACCCCGGCCGCGCAGCGCCTCGAAAGCACCGCCCACCGCACGCGCCTCCGCGAGACGTCGCTCGTGCGGAACGTCGCCTTCCGCAACGTCGGCCCGACGGTCATGAGCGGCCGCGTGGTCGATCTGGACGTGCGGCCCGACGACCCGACGCATTTCTACGTCGCCTTCGCCTCGGGCGGGCTGTGGAAGACGACGAACAACGGACAGTCCTTTACCCCCCTTTTCGACGACCAGGCCGTCATGACGCTCGGCGACATCGCCGTGGACTGGGCCCATGGCGAGACGATCTGGGTCGGAACGGGAGAGAACAATTCGAGTCGTTCTTCTTACGCCGGCACCGGCATCTACCGCTCCACCGACGGCGGGCGGACGTGGGAGCACCTGGGCCTGGCCGAGACGCACCGCACCGGCCGTATCGTCCTGCACCCCGAGGACCCGAACACCGTCTGGGTGGCCGCGGCCGGTCATCTCTACTCGCCCAATCCCGAACGCGGCGTCTACAAAACCACCGACGGCGGCAAGACCTGGCGCAAGACGCTCTTCGTCAATGACGACACGGGGGCCATCGACCTGGTGCTCGATCCCACCAATCCGGCCGTGCTCTACGCCGCCATGTGGGAGCGCAGCCGCCGCGCCTGGAACTTCGTCGAGGGCGGCGAAGGTTCGGGCATCTACAAGTCCACCGACGGCGGGGAGACCTGGACGCGCCTGACCACCACCGGCAGCGGCTTCCCGACCGGGCCGAACGTGGGACGCATCGGGCTGGCCGTCTATCCCGGCGATCCGAACATCGTCTATGCGCTGCTCGACAACTACAACCGGCGCCCGCCCGAGGAGGTGGAGGAGCCGCCCGCCCTCACCCGGGACATGCTCCGCACGATGACCCGCGAGGCGTTCCTCGATCTCAAAGACGAAGACCTCGAAACCTTCCTCCGCGAAAACGACTTTCCCGAGAAGTACACGGCGGCGGAGGTCAAACGACGGGTCCGGGAAGGACAGATCGAGCCGGTGGCCCTCGTGTGGTATCTCGAAGACGCCAACGCCCGGCTCTTCGACACGCCCGTCATCGGGGCCGAGGTCTACCGTTCCGACGACGGGGGCCGCACCTGGCGGCGCACGCACGAGGACTACATCGACGGGCTCTACAACTCCTACGGCTATTATTTCGGGGAAATCCGGGTGGCTCCGGAGACGCCGGAGCGGATCTACATCCTGGGCGTGCCCATCCTCCGTTCCGACGACGGGGGCCGCACCTGGACGAACATCAACGGCGAGAACGTCCACGTGGATCACCATGCCCTCTGGGTCAGCGACCGCCGCCCGGGCCATCTCATCGTGGGCAATGACGGCGGCGTCAACATCTCGTACGACGACGGCACCACCTGGGCCAAGGTGAACACCATCCCGGTGGGGCAGTTCTACGACGTGGCCGTGGACGAAGCCACGCCCTACCATGTTTACGGCGGGTTGCAGGACAACGGCGTGTGGGTGGGGCCGAGCACCTACGAGCACAGCCTCGGCTGGCATTCGACCGGCGACTACCCGTACGACGGCCTCCTCGGCGGCGACGGCATGCAGGTGGCCGTCGACACCCGCGACAACGAGACCGTCTACACCGGCTTCCAGTTCGGCAACTACTTCCGCATCAACCGCCGCACGGGCGAGCGCAGGCGCATCGGGCCGCAGCACGAGCTCGGCGAGCGGCCCCCGCGCTTCAACTGGGAGACGCCCGTCCACCTTTCCCGCCACAACCAGGACATCCTCTACCTGGGTGCGAACCGGCTCTACCGCTCGCTCGACCGGGGCGAGACGTTCGAGCCGATCTCGGACGACCTGACGCGCGGCGGCCGGCCCGGCGACGTGCCCTACGGAACCCTCACCACCATCGACGAATCGCCCCGGCGCTTCGGGTTGCTCTACACGGGCAGCGACGACGGCCTCGTGCACGTCTCGCGCGACGGCGGCTTCAGCTGGACCCGCATCTCGGACGCCCTGCCGCAGCACCTCTGGGTGGCCCATGTCGAAGCCTCCAACCACGCCGACGGGCGCGTCTATGTGGCCCTCAACGGCTATCGCTGGGACCACTTCGACCCCTACCTCTACCGCTCCGACGATTACGGACAGACCTGGACGCGCCTGGGCACCGACCTGCCACGGGAACCGGTCAACGTAGTCGTCGAGGACCCGGCCAATGAGGACGTCCTCTACGTGGGCACCGACCACGGCGTCTACGTCTCGCTGGACCGGGGCTCGTCGTTCATGCTGATGGATCACAACCTGCCCTACGTGCCCGTGCACGACCTCGAAATCCAGGCCCGCGAAAAGGACCTGGTCGTCGGCACGCACGGGCGCTCTATCTTCATCGCCAGCATCGAGCACGTGCAGCAACTCACCCCCGCGCTGCGGGCCGAACCGCTCCACCTGTTCACGCTGGACGAAGTGACGCACCGCGAGCGCTGGGGCGAGCGCCGCGCCGTCTGGGCCGAGTACGACGAGCCGGAGATCGAACTGCCCTACTACGCCCGGCAGGCCGGCCTCGTCACGATCCGCGTCCGGACCGAAGACGGCCTCCTCCTGCGCGAAATGACCGACGAGGCCGAAGCCGGGCTGAACTATCCCGCCTACGACCTCACCGTCGACCCCGACCGCGCCGGGGATTTCAACGCCCGGCAGACGGAAGAAGGCGCGAAAAAGCTGAAGCCCGCCGGCAACGGCAAGATCTACCTCCTGCCCGGCACCTACACCGTCGTGCTCTCGATGGGCGACGCCACCGCCGAGGGCAAGCTCACCGTGAAGGAACCCCGCCGCCGGTGAACGGAACGGGACCCATTTTTCGCCCCCGCCGTTCTACGGCCTCGGTCCGTTTTTCGTCTCTCCCGATGCGCGCCTCCGGGAGGCCCGCGCGTCTCATCCGCCCTACGCGACATGAATCCCTCGATCCGTCTGCTTCCTGCGCTTTTGTTGGCGCTTTTCCTCTCGGCCTGTGCCGCGACGCGGCCGGACGCGACTGCCCCGCCGGCGACGGCCCCGGCCACCGAGGCCTCCGGCGGAGAGGAACCCGCCCCCGCGCCCGTACCCGAGACGACGCCCGCGCGCCCGAACGACTGGTTCCATCGGAGCGAGGCCGACGGCGGCTATCCGGGCATCGGTGTCGAGCAGGCCTATGCCACCCTCCTGAAGGACCGTAAGCCCGCCCGCACCGTCGTCGTGGCCGTCATCGACTCCGGCATCGACATCGAACACGAAGACCTGAAGCCCAACATCTGGGTCAACGAGGACGAGGTGCCCGGCAACGGAAAGGACGACGACGGCAACGGCTACGTGGACGACCTCCACGGCTGGAACTTCATCGGCGGGCCGGACGGTCGCCACGTTCACTACGACACCTACGAGCTGACGCGCGAATACGCCCGGCTCTTGCCGAAGTATGAAGGCAAAACCCCGGCTGACGTGCCGGAGACCGCACAGGAAGAGTACGCCTATTTCCGGAAGCTGGAAGCGGAATACGAGGAGAAGGTGGCCGAGGCCCGGCAGCAGCTCGCCAACATCGGCGGGTTCCTCCCGGCAGCCGAACAGGCCACCCGCCTGCTGCAGGAGCACTTCGGCAAGGAGGAGATCACCGCCGAAGACCTGGAAACGATCGAGGACGGGCAGACCGAGCTCGGCACGGCCAAGCAGATCCTGCGCTTCATGAGGGCCAACGAGATCACCCTCAAGGACATCCGGGACTACGTCGAGCACCTCCAGGCCGACCTGGACTATCGCCTGAAGCTGGACTTCGACCCGCGCCCGATCGTCGGCGACAACTACGCCGACCCTACCGAGCGTTTCTACGGCAACGGCGACGTCGTCGGGCCCGACCCCGAGCACGGCACCCACGTGGCCGGCATCATCGGCGCGGTGCGGGGCAACGGCCTCGGCCTCGACGGCATCGCCGACGCGGTCCGGATCATGGTCCTGCGTGCCGTGCCCGACGGCGACGAGCGTGACAAGGACGTGGCCAACGCTATCCGCTACGCCGTCGACAACGGGGCGCATATCATCAACATGAGCTTCGGCAAGGCCTACTCGCCCCAGAAAGCCGTCGTCGACGAGGCCGTCCGCTATGCCGAAGCACGAGGGGTGCTGCTGGTGCACGCCGCCGGCAACAGCGGCGAGAACGTCGACGAGACGGACAACTTCCCGAACCGCACCTACGCCGAGGGGGGAGCGGCTTCGAACTGGATCGAGGTCGGGGCCTCCTCCTGGAAGGTGGACGAAACCTTCGTGGCTTCTTTCAGCAACTACGGCAGGGGGTCGGTCGATCTTTTCGCGCCCGGTGTGGCGATCTATTCGACGCTGCCGGGCAACGCATACGGCACCCGGCAGGGCACGAGCATGGCGGCACCGGTCGTCTCGGGGACGGCGGCCCTGCTGATGGCCTATTTCCCTTCGCTGACGGCGACGGAGGTGGCCGACCTGCTCCGGCGGACGGTCACGCCGTATGCCGGCCGGGAGGTCGTCGTCCCGGGTACGGACGGACAGCGGGCCGACTTTGCCACCCTCTCGGCGACGGGCGGGGTGGTCAACGCCTACGCGGCCCTCAAGGCTGCGGCCGCCATGGCCCGGTGAGTCCCCGGGGTTCAGGTGAGCTTGCCGAAGAAGCCGCGTCGCTCGAACCATTTGGCCAGTTCGAGCACCGGCACCACCGTGGCGGCCAGGGCCAGGAGCAGGCCCCATTCGGTGAGGGAGAGGTTGACCGTCCCGAAGGCTTCTTCCAGCACGGGCACCCGCAGGATCAGGTAGAGGAGGCCCAGCTCCCACAGAATGGCCAGGTTGAGCCAGCGGTTGGCGAACGGCCGGCGAAAGACCGAGTGGCGGTCCGAACGGTAGTTGTAGGCCTTGAAGAACTGGATCAGCACGAGGGAGACGAACGTCAGCGTCATCGCGTGGGGCAAGGCCAGGCCCCGGTGCAGGGCCCAGGTGAAGAGGCCCAGGTTGATCAGGGCGGACCATATCCCCCCGACCAGGGTCAGCAAGACGACGGGGCGCGTGAAGAGGCCGGCTTTCGGATTGCGGGGCGGGCGCCGCATCAGGTCCGGCTCGGGCGGGTCGACCGAGAGCGCCAGGGCCGGTAGCCCGTCCGTGGCCAGGTTGACGTAGAGGATCTGCACGGCGCTCAGCGGCAGCGGCAACCCGGCCAGCGTCGCCCCGGCCATGAGCAGGATCTCGCCGGTGTTCGAGGAAAGCAGGTACATCAGGTATTTCTTGATGTTTTCGAAGATGCCGCGCCCTTCCTCGATGGCCGCCACGATGGAGGCGAAGTTGTCGTCGAGCAGGGTCATGG
Organism: Rhodocaloribacter litoris; assembly: GCF_011682235.2. Lineage (NCBI taxonomy): Bacteria > Pseudomonadati > Rhodothermota > Rhodothermia > Rhodothermales > Rhodothermaceae > Rhodocaloribacter > Rhodocaloribacter litoris. The sequence continues at coordinate 4,039,653 of NZ_CP076718.1, forward strand.
CGGCGGCTTCCTTGCTGACGTCCGTACCCGTGCGCCCCATGGCGATGCCGATGTCGGCCTTCTTGAGGGCCGGGGCATCATTGACCCCGTCGCCGGTGACGGCCACCACGTGCTCGCGGGCCTGCAGGGCCGAGACGATACGCAGCTTGTGTGCCGGGGAGACGCGGGCGAAGACGTTCGTCTGCTCCACCACCCGGCAGAGGGACGCCTCGTCGAGTTGTTCCAGTTCGGCGCCGGTCAGCACGTCCTGGCAGGTACACGCCGGGTCCCCGGTGGTGAGGCCGATCTCGCGGGCGACGGCCCGGGCGGTCACCGGGTGATCGCCGGTGATCATCTTCACCGTGATGCCTGCCGAGCGGCACGTCGCCACGGCAGGTGCGGCCTCGGGGCGGGGCGGGTCGATCAGGCCGACCAGGCCGAGGAAGGTCATGTCCGTCTCGGCATCCTCGCGACCGGTCCCGTTTGCCCGGGCGCCGGGCTTAAAGGCCACGGCGAGCACGCGCAGGGCCTCTTCGGCCAGGTGCCGGGCCGTCTCCAGGAGGCGGTCGCGGTCGTCCGCCGTCAGGGGGCGGATGTCGTGCTCCATCCGCTGGTGCGTGCAGGCCGGCAGGATGACCTCGGGGGCCCCTTTGGCACAGGCGAACGGTCCTTCGGGACCCTCGTGAAGCGTCGTCATGCGCTTCGTTTCGGACGAAAAGGGGATCTCGTCGAGGCGCGGATAGCGTTCGTCCAGCGCTTCTTTTTCGAGCCCGGCCTTGGCGGCGGCCACGAGGAGGGCTCCCTCGGTCGGGTCTCCCTGGATCTCCCATGCCTTGTGTTCTTCGTCGAAGCGGAGGTGTGCGTCGGAGGCCAGCACGGCGGTGCGCAGCAGCAGGCGCACGGCCTCGGAGGGAGGTGCCGGGGTGCCGTCCCGGACGAAGTCGCCCTCGGGCGTGTAGCCGGCTCCGGTGACCTGCCAGGTCTGCCCGGCCACGACGAGGACCCGGGCGGTCATCTCGTCCCGGGTCAGCGTGCCCGTCTTGTCCGAGCAGATGACCGAGGTGCTGCCGAGCGTCTCGACGGCGGGCAGGCGCCGGATCAGGGCGTTTCGCCGGAGCAGGCGGCGCACGCCCAGGGCCAGCGAGATGGTGACCACCGCCGGCAACGCTTCGGGGACGACCGCCACGGCCAGGGCGATCCCGAAGAGGAACATCTCCAGGAAGGGCTGCCCCCGCAGGAGCCCCAGCGCGACGATCAGCACCACCACGACGAGCGCCGCGCCCGCCAGCACCCGCCCGATCCGGTCGAGGTTCTGCTGCAACGGGGTCCGGCTCACCTCGACCGTCTCCAGCATCGTTGCGATCTGCCCGAAGGCCGTGTGCATGCCCGTGGCGACGACCACGCCCCGGCCCCGGCCGTAGGTCACCGTGGTGCCGGCGAACGCCATGTTCACCCGATCCCCGACCGGCACCGACGCGCCGGTGAGCGGCTCGGTGTGCTTCGGGACGGGCACCGACTCGCCCGTGAGCACGGCCTCTTCGACCTGCAGGTTGACGGCCTCGGTCAGCCGCACGTCCGCCGGTACCCGGTTACCCGTCTGGAGCAGGACGACGTCGCCGGGGACGAGCCGGGAGGCCGGCAGGTGAACCTCCCGACCGTTGCGGAGCACGGTGGCCGTTGGGGCTGCCATCCTGCGCAGCGCCTCGATGGCCCGCTCGGCCCGGTACTCCTGCACGAAGCCGAGGAGGACGGCAAAGAGCACGATGACGAGGATGACGACGGCCTCGATGCCGTGACCCAGAAAGAGGGACAGCACCGTGGCCCCGATGAGGATGAGGATCAGCAGGTCCTTGAACTGGGCCAGGAGGAGCGACCAGGCCGTGCGGCGCCGGGTTGCCTGGAGTTCGTTCGGACCCCAGCGGGCCAGGCGCCCGGTGGCTTCCGCTTCCGTCAACCCGTCCCGTCCGGTGTGCAGGCGCTCGTACACGGCCTCGACGGGCAGGGTGTGCCAGGCCTCGTCACGCCGTTTCTCGGGGGAAGGCATGGAAGCGGTGGGTTCGTCCGGGGTGGCGGCCGCGGTCGAGGCGAGCGGTCAGGGAGCCGGGGCGGCGTCGGCGTAGTGGAGGTGGTTCACCTGCCGGCCGTTCTTCCAGAACCGGTAACAGACGTGCGGGCCGGTGGCTCCGTCGGCCGTTCCTACGGGTCGGCTGCGGGTTTCATCTACCGCTTGGGCTTTGGAGACCCTGACGACATCTCGGCCCGGCTTGGACGTGGTTGCACCGCCCGGTCGCTTCGTTCCGCTGTCTCGCCGTATCGCGGCGCATACGGTTGTTCGAACCGGTTCGTGGTCCGGATGCACCTTGTGACGCAACGGTTCGCTCACGCTCACTTTCAACGCGCTTTTGTTGAGACAGGCTTGGCCTGATGGTGCAGGCGTGTGGGAGGATGTACCTCCTGCCCGTGGGGCCGGGTCTCTGCATTCCCGGGCGTAACGTTCAGTACCAGCCGAGCTTAAAGCCCCACCGGCCGATGTCGAGGGCGAAGGCCAGGCCCCAGTAGAAGACGAAAAACGTCCCGCCGGCCACAAGGGCCAGTCCGCTCAGCAGGACCGGTTGGTGCGGTTTCTCGGCGGCCCATCGGACGAGGCGTCTGCCACCCAACCATACCATCACAGCGAAGAGTACGGCCATTACGGCGATCTGGCCGAGACCCTGCACCATCATGACGCCCGCACCGTAGAGCGGGCTCTCGGCGCTCGCGGCGTAAGTCAGGAACTCCCGGAAGACAGGGAAGGGCCGGCCGACGGCGAAAAGACCGACGAGCGTGCCGATAATGCCTGCCTTTGCCGTCGTCGTGCCGAAAAAGGCGCGAACCGGTAGGGCAACCCGTTCCACCAGTGCGCCGGCGAACCCGAGTTCGACGATGCCCCACACCAGCATGACGAGGCCGATCGTCGTAAACACCGTCTGTGCCTGCGCGAGCCGTGCGCCGCGTTCGTTGTACGCCGCGACCCCTTCCGCGCCGAGCGTGCCCACATACAACCCGTACGCCGCGCACACGACGAGCACACCAGCCACGAACGCTCCCAGTGCCCGCCAGGGGCGCGCCCCCTGCCGCTTCCGGTCGGTCGAGCAGATAAGCCCCGGCAGCATGGCAAAGACGACGCAGTTACACGCGGTGAACGTGGCCGCGAGGCCGGCAATGGCGGCAAAAAGGAAACCGAAACCCGCGCCGTATGCGTCGTAACCCTGCGCGAGTCGGGACGTGTCGCCGATGGTTCTGCCGGCCACCACGTCTCGCCCGAAGCCGTCCACCACGTGGTAGTTCCAGAAGCCTGCGATCACCACGGCCGCAGCAATGGTTACGAGGGTCCAGCGCAGCAACCGGGTACCTCCGTAGACAACGCACGGATTCGCTGGGTCCAGCGTACCGTGTACCACCTTCGTTTGCATGGGTGCGTCTGCCCGTTGAAGCACGTTCTGCCGGCAATATCGTCTCGGGTCCATCTCGAAAGCACCACACGACCCGGTGACATCATGGGACGTATAGTACGAGACAAGCACTGATTACACAATAACCTCCTTGCTAAAAGTCGCTCTGTACACGGCCTCGACGGGCAGGGTGTGCCAGGCCTCGTCACGCCGTTTCTCGGGGGAAGGCATGGAAGCGGTGGGTTCGTCCGGGGTGGCGGCCGCGGTCGAGGCGAGCGGTCAGGGAGCCGGGGCGGTCGCCGGGGCGGCGTCGGCGTAGTGGAGCGGGGCCTGTTCCAGGCGGGGCAGGAGGGTGTTGCGCAGCGTTTCGAAGGCGGTGCGGTGTCTGGCCTGGACCGGCTCGGAGGAGGGGAATTCCTCGCGGAGGTGGTTCACCTGCCGGCCGTTCTTCCAGAACCGGTAACAGACGTGCGGGCCGGTGGCCAGGCCGGTGCTGCCCACGTATCCGATCACGTCCCCCTGCCGCACGCGCACGCCGGGACGAATGCCCTTTGCAATCCGCGACATGTGCAGGTAGCCCGTCGTGTACGTGCCGTTATGGCGGATTTTGACGTAGTTGCCGTTGTATTTCGCATAGCGGGCCTCGACGACGACGCCGTCGCCGGTGGCGCGGATGGGGGTGCCGGCGGGTGCGGCGTAGTCGGTGCCCAGGTGCGCCTTGTACCGTTTCTGCACAGGGTGGAACCGCCGCAGGTTGTACCGGGAGCTGATGCGGGCGTACTTGACGGGCGACATGAGGAAAGCCTTGCGCAGGCTGTTGCCTTCCTCGTCGAAGTAGTCGGCCTGTCCGTCTTGCTCGAAGCGGAAGGCCAGGTAGTCGCGCCCGGCGTGGGTGAAACGGGCGGCCCGGATGCGCCCGAGCCCGACCGGCTCGCCGTCGATCCGGCGTTCCTCGTAGATCACCGTGAAGGCGTCGTGCTTCTGGATGCGGTAGAAGTCGATCTGCCAGGCATAGATCTCCGAAAGCTCGATGGCCAGCGCCGGATCGATGCCCTGTTCGTCGAGCGTCTCGTAGAGGGAACGGGTGATGACGCCGCTGGCCGTGCGTTCGACGGTTTCAACGGGGCGCTGCCGGGCGTAGACCCGTACGGAATCGCTCAGGTCGAAAACGACGTAGTTGACCGCATCCTGCGCGTAGACCAGGTAGCGGGCCGTGCCGAGGGAGTCGTCGAGGTAGAGGCGATAGGGGCGGCCGGCGCGAAGGTGCCGGCGCACGTCGAAGACCGGTCGGGCTTTCTCGGCCGCGCGGACGATGGTCGGATAGGGCACCTCGTGCGGTACCAGCAGATCGGCGAAGGTCTCGTTGCGGCGGATGCGTGCCTCGACCGTGCGGAAGGCGTCGGCCGCGAAGCCGTATTCGTCGAGCACGGGCAGGGGGGTGACGGCAGAATCCGCCTCGGCCTCGGACGTGGGCGGCGGGGCCGGGTCGGGCGGGAGAAGCGCAAAGACGGACAGGCCGCTCAACAGGAGGAGCGGCAGGATCAGCCGGAGGCGCCGTCGGGGAACGGACTGCATGGGATGCTCGGTCGAAGAACGGGTGAAACGGTACGGGAAAACGTGTTTGCACCGGCGGAATATAGGGGTTCTCCCGGGTTATCGGCAAAAGGGGCGGGGAAGAAAGCGAGACGACCGGAACGCGGGAGGAACGCACGGTTTCTTGTTGCCCGCGGATGCCGTAATTTGGCGCGCCGTTGCCACGAACCGTTTTCGTAGCTCATGGCCCGCATCGTCATCACCCGTGCCCTGCCCGAGGCCGGGATTGCCGCGCTCCGCCGTCGTCACGAGGTGCATGTTCACGACCTCGGCCCGCATACCGGCGGGGATGAGGATGGCCTCATCGCGGCGGCCCGGGAGGCCGAGGCCCTCATTTCCATGCTCGACAACCCGCTCACGGCCCGGGTGATCGAGGCCTGTCCCCGGCTGCGGGTCATCGCCCAGTATGCCGTCGGGTACGACAACATCGACCTGGAGGCGGCACGGGCCCGCGGCATCGTCGTCACGCACACCCCGGGCGTGCTGACCGACGCCACGGCCGACTTCACCTTTGCGCTGCTGCTGGCGCTGGCCCGTCGCCTGCCCGAAGCCGAGCGCTACGTGCGCGAGGGCCGGTTCCGTCGCTGGGAGACGATGCTGCTGCTCGGTATGGAACTGCGCGACAAGACGCTCGGCATCGTGGGCCTCGGGCGTATCGGGGCGGCGGTGGCGCGGCGTGCCCTGGCTTTCGGGATGCGGGTGGTCTATCACAGCCGCCACCGGGCCAACCCCACCGTCGAGCGCATGGCCGCCGCCCGGTACGTTTCGATGGACGAGCTGCTCGCGACGAGCGACGTCGTCTCCCTGCATTGCCCGCTCAACGAGCAGAGCCGTCACCTGATCGATGCCCGTGCCCTGGCGAAGATGAAGCCCACGGCCCTGCTCATCAACACCGCCCGCGGTCCGGTCGTCGACGAGGCGGCGCTGGTGGAGGCGCTCCGGGCAGGCCGCATCGCCGGTGCCGCCCTGGACGTGTACGAGCGTGAGCCGGAGGTACATCCCGGCCTGCTGGAGCTGGACCGGGTGGTACTGGCGCCGCACCTGGCCAGCGCCACCGTCGAGACGCGCACCGAGATGGCAAGCATGTGCGCCCGTGCCGTGCTCGCCGTGCTCGACGGGGAAGAGAAGATCCCCTACCGCCTGGTGTAGCCCGCACAGGCTCCCCCGAAAAAATGGCTTCCTCCGCCGCCGGGACGGAATCCGCGCGAGGGTGCCTGTTCGGTTTAACCCCCCTGCCTCGCGCGCTTCCCGTTCCCGTCGTGCGGAGGAAGCCGGAAAAAATCGCCGTTCGCCGTCTCAGATGTGGATGTTGACGAGGGAGAGGGCGAGGGTATACCGCCCGCCGTGGCCCATCATGTCCGTCTTCGGGGTGGCGGCGACGCTGAGGCCGAACTCGTAGGCGCGCGTGCGCAACCCCAGGCCGGCGCCGATGGTGAGCGCGCCGTCGCCGCCGTAGCGCACGCCGGTCCGCAGCGGGACCGGGCCGAGCCGGTGTTCGATCCCGGCATGGAAAGAGGGTTTGCGCGTCGGGTTGCCCGGGGCGTCGTTCAGGGCCATCGAAAGGCCCATGTTCAGGGTGGTGCGGCCTTTGTACCAGGCCGAACCGAAGTGGAAGGCGGCGGGCAGGGCCGTCGAGAAGCCGCCGTGGACGCGGTGGACCTCGTCGTAGGCGTCGCGGGCCAGGCTGTCGAGCACGCTCCGGGCATAGCGGCCCAGGCTGCCGTCAAACTCGTCGTTGATGCGCGACTGGTTCAGTTCGAGGCCCTCGAAGCGGAACGTGTGGTTGACGGGCGAGAGCGTCTGGGCATCGCCGTCCCAGGCGACGGAGCCGAGGTCCGTGACGGAAGCGGCCACGAGCACGCCCGGGGCAGCCACGTAGGTGAGGCCCAGGTCGAGCCCCAGCCCCTTGCCGGCGACGGGTCCGAAGGGACCGGAGAAGGAGGCTTCCTCGAACGGCGAGGCTTTGAACAGATCGACGGCGTCGAGGAAGTCGCGGCTGAACGAGCCGGCGGCGCGGATCGTGTAGTCGAAGGTCTGGATAAGGGCTTCGTCGGTGATGGAGACCGTGGCGGTGTAGGTGCCATCGACGTAGCTGGTGCCCAGGACGAGCTTGGGCGCGACGCCGACGAGGAGCCGGTCGAAGCGCCGGCTGAAGGCCAGCGAGACCTCGGTCGTCGCCAGGGTGTGGAAGGTGGCGTCGAGGGGGAGGTCACGGTTCTCGCCGGTGCCGCGCAGCAGCAGGTCGAGCCAGCCCCGGTTCACGCCGAAGCTGTTGTGGGATCTCGCGCGCACGGCCAGGCCAAACGCCCACGCGCCTCCCCGGACGGTGACGGCCAGGGGGACGACGTCGGCGTAAAGCCCGGCACGGCGCAGTTCGTTGGCCTCAGCGGCGCCGAACCAGCCGTCGAGCATCCGGGTGATCTCGGCTTCACCCAGATGGCGCCCGGCGGCGAGGTAATCGTTGTAATAGTTGAACTGGAGGAGACTCCCGCCGCTGTAGGCAAAGGTGTTGCCCAGCGTGAGCACCGCCCGCGCCCCGCGGTCGGAGAGGACCAGGTTGGCCGGGTTGAAAAGGATGGCGTCGTTGCCCCGGACGAAGGCCGGGCCGCCGCCGGCGGTGCCGAGCAGGGCTACGCCGCGGGTTTCCGCCTGGCCCCGGGCGTCCGGTCCGGAAAGCCCGCAGAGGAGGGTCGAGGCGAGAAGCACCCGCACGGCGTGTGTGCCGCAGAGTCGAAGCAGGGTGGTCATGAACGGTCGTGTGGATGTCATGTCATGAAGGCGAAGGGAGGGGGCAACGATCCCCGGTCACCGGCCGCCGACCTTAACTTCGAACCGGAAGTCGCCGTGGAGGCTGAGGCGGAGGGTGTCGTCGGCACGGAGGCGGGCGGGGGATCCCGCCTGCTCGCCGGTCTCGACGGTCAGGGCCAGCCGGATCTGCCGGCCCCGGCTGAGCTGTCTCAACTCGTCTTCGCTCAGGGTGAACTCGAGCAGCCCGGAGCGGGGCTCGGCGCTCAGGCCGGCGTCGTCTTTCACGGCCGGGACGAGCCGGAGGGCCGGTTTATCCGGGGCCGGGAAGCTGATCTCGACCTCGCCCAGGTCGTTGAGGACTTCCAGCCGGGTGTCCACGCCCAGGGGGAGGCCGTTCTCGTAGGTGAGGCGCAGCGAGGCCCCTTCGAAGAGCACCTCTTTGGACGGGTCGGTCAGGTCGGCCAGATCGGTCAGGTCGGCTTCGAGCTCGTCGCGGAACGTGAAGTCGCCGGCGAAGTTGAGCGGGACGGCCGCGCCGATCGCCGCCGAGAGCTCCAGCGGTTCGGCGAGCACGTCGCGGCCGCCGCCGGCCTGTACGAGCACCTTGCCGACGTAGCGTACCTGTTCGGGCAGGGCGCTGATGAACTCGTCCACGTTCGAGTTGGTAGCGTCCAGCACCACGGTGCGGGTCACCGCCTGGCCCGGTGCGGGCGCACCTTCGATGGGTAGACGGATCATCTGCTCGGGGCGGACCGGTACGCCGCCGGCGAGGAACGTCCCGGCCAGCGTGTCCCCGGCGGCTACGGCATAGTCGCCCTTGCCCTGGAGGAAGACCGTCTTGCCGGCGGCCGTCGTGCCCAGGAGGACGGCGTAGAGCTCCAGGTCGGTCGTCACATTGGTGCGGATGTTGAAGGTGAACGCGCTGCCCTCGAAGCGGAGGCCGTCGAAGTCCTTCTCGGTCAACGCGCTGAGTTCGTCCAGGCGGGTCACCTCGGCGTCGGCGTCGCTGAGCACGTCGAGGTGGCCGTCACCGTCGCCATCGGGGGTGACGGCCACGGCGAAAGGCTCGATGAAGGCGGCCACGTCGTGCACCCGGGCCTCCCGGACGCGGATCGAGGCGCTGATCGCATCGGTGGCGGTCAGTTCGCGGACGTCGGAGGACGTTTCGCTGCGGGCGTAGATCCGGTAGGTGAGGCGGTTGTCACGCGGGTAGATCCGGACGTCGCGCAGGTCGAGTGTGGCGTGGCGGGGGCCTTCGTTCCGGTCGAGCCGGCGGAACTTGTGCGCCCCGGGGTCGTCGGTCGATCCCTGGAAGTGGATGACGAGTGTGTCCTGCTCGCGGTAAGGCGGCCGGCGGAAGTCGGGCAGGCTGATGTCGACCCGTTCGAGGGCCAGATCCATCCTGTTGATGAGGTCGCTGATCTCCAGGAGCCCTTCCTTCAACGTGACGTAGTCGTCGGCGGAGGTGAAGCGCACGTCGCGCACGTCGAGCTCGATGATGCCGGTTTCGGTGAAGGTTTCCCCGTTCGGCCGGAAGACGAGCCGGTCGATGAGCGCCTCGCCGTCGAGGCTGAGTGCCAGGCCCTGGCCGGCGTCGAGCGTGACGGTCCGGGACGTCCCCCCGCTGGAGGCCCGTACCGTGACCGAGACCCGCGTGCCGATGCCGACGGCACCGAGGTTCACCGGGACACCGACCGTGCCCCCGGCGGGCACGTCGACGCCGGTGAGCGAGAGGATCGTCGAGCCCGCCGGAAAACCGGCGACGGCCTCTTCGTTCCGTACCTCCAGGGCGTCGATCCGCACGTCGATGGGCAGGGTGTTCGTCACGTGCAGCGTGGCCTGGCCCGTCCGCGTGACGATTTCGGTGAAGACGACGTCCCCGGTGTCGAGGAGCAGGTTTTCCCTGGAGATATCGATTTCGGACTGGGCCGGGATGTGGTGGACGCGGGTCTCGCCGTAGCGCAGCGGGGCGAGGGTCATCTTGAGGCGCACCGCCCCCGGATCGTCGAGCAGGGGCTGGACCTGCCCGCCGGCCCCGACGTTGAGGCGGTATGTGAGCGCGTCGACGGTGAACGTCTTGCCGGCCACGCTGAGGTGGACGGTGGCCCGCTCGCCGGGGCCCACGAACCCGAACACGGCGGTGCCGAGGACCGCGCCGTTCTGAAGCAGGGTGATCCGGGGTGGCTGGGACGGATCGGTCGCCGCGGTCAGGGGTTCGGGCAGGTCGTTGATGAGCTCGAGTGTGAAGGCGTTGACGCCGGCGGTTTCATCCGTGAAGCGGACGGAGGCCAGGCTCAGGTCACTCAGGGTTACGAGATCCACCTTCGGGGGCACGAGAAAGTTGGGGACCTCGACCGTGGCCTCCCCGGCCTCGGGGTCGGGCAGGACCGGCATTTCTTCGGAGAGCGCCGGCGGCAGCGGCGTTTCGGCCGGGTCGAGGGTGAAGATGCCCAGCGGTCGCTCGTAGGCCGTGCCGAATCGCTGCTCGGCCAGCTCGCCGATGGAGACGGACAGGTCCACCGGGGCCACGTTCAGGGCCGGCAGTGCGCCGTCGAGGCTGCCGATGGCGAAGTCGTCCAGGTTCTGGACGAGGTAGACGGTGTTGTCGGTCTCGCTGACGGTGAACAGGCTATCGAAGGCGGAGGTCGTCGTATCGATCAGGGCCTGGTGCCCGGTGGCGCTGGGGCCCATGAACACGAACGTCTGATCAAAGATCAGCGGGGCACGTACGCCGGGGGAAAAGGAAAAGTCGGGACCGGAAGAAGGCAGGTCGCAGGCGCTGACAAGCAGGAGGAGCAGGGGGAAGGGCGCGAGGAGGTAAGGTCTGGAAGGAGAACCCGGCATGGCGGTACGGCTTTGATGGAACAGGCTTACTTCGGGGCCGGCTACGGGAGCGGCTTCCAGGGGCTGATGCGAACGTGCAGAGAGCACCCTTCTGGTTTGGCACCGGCAGGGCAGTCTCCGGGAAAGGGTCTCGCTTCGTGTGGCGCCGGGGGTGTCCTGTGGATCGGCGCCGTCGGAAAATTTTTAAGTTTTGCCTGCCTGCAGGGACGTCGCCCGGCGGGCGCAGGCGGGGGATCCCGGCGAATCCGGTTCTTCCGGACGCTCCCCGTCAGCGAAACCATCCGGGAGGACGGGGGTGTCAGCACCGGTACGGTTCGCTTTTTGCGGGCACAGGGTCCTATCTTATCTCGGAAGCCGGCGGTGGGCACATTGGCCGCCGGGAAGGACGGCACGCGCGCAGCATGTGGATCGAGAAACAACTGATCGTGGCCTTTTTAGTGGTCGGAGGCGGCTGGTTGGCCGGGCAGCCGGTGGCCGTGCTGGGGCAGGAGCGCGGCACGGGCGCGATCCAGGCCATCGAGGAGGCCTTCTCTCGAGGCGATGTGGAAACCCTGCTGCACCGGGCGGCACCGCAGGTTGAGATCGCGGTGTTCGAGCCCAGCCGTCTCTACAGCCGCGGGCAGGCACGCTACGTCTTGCGTACTTTTTTCAGGGCGTATCCCCCCCGGCGCTTCGTTCTGCGGGACTACTTCGAGACGCACAGCGGGTGGTTTGCCGAAGGCGATTTCTGGCATGTGCGGGGGGAGGAACCGCTGCGCATCTACCTCCGGCTCCGGCAGCGTGCGGGCCGGTGGGAGTTGCGGGAAATTCTTGTGGAGGAGGGCGAACACCGGTGAGTGAGGTCCGGTCCTGCTCCCCGGCCGGCTGAAGGAAGGGCGTTCATCCGGGCATCGAGCCGCCCCGCCGCTTAATCAGATAAAGCGCTTATGAACGGGATCCGGGCACGTACGCCGTCCAGGGTGTACCGCATCATAGGCGGGGTGCTGGGGGCCCTGTTGCTGGCGACCTGGATCGGGCGAGACAGTTATGTGGCCCGGGTGCGTGCGACCGTTCCGGCCCGGCAGGAGGCCGAGGTGCACCAGGCGCTGGCCCGGGTGGAGCGCAACTTTGCCGAGATCCAGGCGCAGCTGCTGGCGCAGGCCCGGGCGCTGGCGGAGGCACCGGCGGTGGTTCTGGGCTTTCGCCGGCTACAGCAGGGGGAACGGCCCGGAGCCAACGAGGCGCTGGTGCGCTATCTGGCCGCCTTCGAGCAACCCCGGCACATCGCCGTCGAGCTCTACGACCCGACCCCGCTGTTGCTGGCCTGGAACGGGTTCAGCATGCCGCTCGATGCGGCACCGAGTTCGCCGCGTTTCCTCGAAGCCGTCCAGACGGCCGTCGTGCAGGATGCCGGTAAGCGGGCTGCTCTGGTGGTCTGGTGGCCGGTGCGGGACGGGATGCGCCCGCTGGGTGCCGTTCGTGTGATGCGGCTGATTCACTTCGATGCACCCGTGCGCAACCGCTACCTGCGCGATTATAGCCTGGACGACGAATGGACGCGGGCGGTGCGCCTGCCGGTCCACGTGGCGTACGACGTGACGGCCGGACCCGGCGCGACGGAGGAGGGGCGGAGCCGTCTTTTGCAGGGGATCGACGGAACCCCGCTCGCCCGGGTGCGCGTAGAGCCGCCGCCGGCCGCGCAGCTCATCGCCGACGCCCGTGCCCGCTTCGACGACCTGATCGTGCTCTGGGTCGTTCTGCTCGGCTTCTGGGTCGTGGCCGGCCTGTGGCAATGGTACCGTGCCCTGTGGACGCCCGGCGAGCCGGCACCTATGCACCGGGAGGCACCGCCGCCCGGCAGGCTGCTGGTCCGCTTCGGCATCGTGGCGCTGGCCTGGTGGGCATGGCGCTACGGCCTGCTGGCGCTGAACGCTCCGGGGCGCTGGCAGGCAGGCAAGGCGCCGCTGGCCCCGCTCTTCGACCCGCAGCACCTGGCTTCCACCTACGGCGGCGGGCTGATGCGCTCCACCGGCGACCTGCTGCTTACCGCGTGCTTTGCGCTGTGCTTCGCCCTGGGCCTGCTTCACCTGGCCATGCAGGTGCCGGCGACCGGTACCGGCCGTGCCGCGCTGCGCGGTCCCCGGCTCCGGGACCGTCTCCACCGGCCGGAGCCGGTCTATGCCCCCCTCGTGCGGCTTTTCGCCTCCACGGTCGGGGTCGTTGCTCTGGCGGGCCTGCTGGTGTTCGGGCTCGGCGGGGTCGTCCGGCATGCCATCCTGGACAGCACGCTCGACTACTTCGCACGCACCGGCCTCCTGCCCGGCCGCCTGGCGCTGCTCGTCTACATAGCCCTGCTGCTGTTGACGCTGGCGGTGCTGCTGGCGATCACCGGCGTCATGCGACTGGCCCCGGGTGCCGTGGCGTGGATCGGCCCGTTCGCCGGTTCCGTGTGGCATCGGATCCTGACGTCGGTCCTGGCCGTGGTCGTGTCCGTCATCGGTCTCTACCTGTTCGTGCCCGGTGCGGCCGGTCTGGTGCCCTGGACCACCTTGCTGGCCTTCCTGGTCCTCGGAGCCGGCGGGGCCGTCTTCCTGGTACGGCACGGCCTGCCCATCTGGCGCCTGCTGGCCTTCCGCAGCGTGCTGCCCCAGGTCTTTCTGCTGGCGCTGTTGCTTTATCCGCTGCTCTATGGCGGGTTCGATGCCCAGCGCCGTGTCCGGATGCAGGATGCGGCCGAGGCCTTCGAAGAAGGCAACGATCCGCGTATCTACTTTGCCATCGAGCAGGTGCTGCAGAAGGCGTCGTGGGCCGAGGTGTCCCGGGCGCTGGTCCGGCCGGCGGAGGTCGGTGCCGGGCATCCGCTCGACTCGCTGGCCGCGGTGCTGCTGGAGGGGTCCCTGCTGGCCTCGCTGGGGGGGCACGACGTCAGCCTCACCCTCTTCGACGGGCGGCACCGGCCGCGGGGGCGGGCCCGCCTCTCCTCCGAGTCGATGAGCCGCACCCTTCTGGACGAGGCGGATTCGCTGGAGTTCGACCTGCTCCATGCCATGTACACCGAGGCCCGGCAGGCCGGCCCATTCATCGAGAAAATAACCGGCCGGCGGCAGCAGGATCGGTTCCAGTATGCCGGGATCGCGCCGGTCCGGTACGGGCCCGACAGCACCGTCGCCGGCTGGATGCTCGTTCGTGCCGAACCCCGGCCGTACCTCCGTGAAGGCTACAGCGCCTTTCCCCAGGTCCTGTTGCCGGCCGGGCTCTACGGCAGCCGGTATGCCGGCCTGTCGCTGGCCGAATTCCGGGACGGGGTGCTCGTGCGCAGCCAGGGACGCGGCTTCGGCCGCTACCGGCTCGACGACGCGGTGCAGCAGGCCCTCCTCCGGGAGCCGCTGCTCTGGCGCTATGAGACGGTGAAAGAACAGTCGTACCTGACGCTCTACGCACGGGTCGACGACCCCGCGCCGGAGGAGGTCCCGGCTCTTCCCGGCCCGACGCGCGTGGTGGCGGTCCGCACGGCGTCGATCAACGTTTTCGACCACCTGTATTTTCTCCTGCGGCTTACCCTGGCCGGTCTGTTCATCGGGGTGCCGGTCTACCTCGGCGGGCTCTACGGGCGCCGGCGGGCCGGCTACCTGCCCGCCCCGCGGGTGGCCTTCCGAGAAAAGGTGCTCAACGCGTTCTTCGTCGTCGGAATCGTCACGGCCACGGCGATGGGCTACACCGGGCTGAAGGTCGTCACAGGGGAGAACGAGCGGGCGATCCAGAGCTGGCTCCAGCAGCACCTCGAACGCGTCGAGGCGACCCTGGCGCGCCAGGCCCGTGGGGACGAACTGCCCTACCGCGTCCTGGATCGGATCCGCATCGACTCGCTGGCCCTGCAGGTGGGGCTCGACCTCAACGTGTACAAAGACGCCCGGCTCACGGCCACCAGCCGCCCCCAGCTCCTGCGCGACCGCCTCATCGACGAGCGGCTGCCGGCTTCGGCCTACCAGGCCCTCTACTTCGACGGCTTCCGGTTTACCTCCTCCGAGGAGGAGGTGGGCAGCTTCGCCTATACCGCCGGATACCGGGCCCTGCCGGATGAGCGGGGCGTGCCCCGCTACGTCCTCTCGGTGCCCACGCTGCCGGAGCAGGAACGCATCGAGGAGGAACGGGCACGGACCGTGGCCTATCTCTTCGGCGCCCTGCTGCTGCTGGTGCTGGTGGTGGTGCTGACGGCCGGGTTACTCGCCCGCGCGCTGGCCCGGCCCATCGCCCGGCTCCGGGAGGGGCTCGAGGCCGTTGCCCGTGGCCGCTTCGAGCGCATCCCGCCGGTCAAGACGCGCGACGAGATCGGCGAACTGGTCGAGAGCTTCAACGAGATGCAGGCCCAGCTCTCGGAAAGCCGCCAGCGACTGGCCCAGCAGGAACGCCAGCTCGCCTGGCGCGAGATGGCCCGGCAGGTGGCCCACGAGATCAAGAACCCGCTGACCCCCATGAAGCTGTCCGTGCAGCACCTGCAACGGGCCTTCGAAGACCTGCTGGGCGACGGGCGGACCGGCCCCGAGAGCGATTCCCGCCTGCTCCGCTTCGGACAGCTCCTGCAAAACAAGACCGGCACCCTGCTCGAACAGATCGACGCCCTCAAACGCATCGCCGACGAATTCTCCTCCTTCGCCCGGATGCCCACCCGGATGCTCGAACCCCTCGACCTCAACGCCGTCATCCGGGAGGCCGTGGATCTCATGCAGGAAGAGGCCGACTTCACCCTCGAACTCGACCTGCACCCGGCCCCGCTGGTGCTGGAGGCAGACCGTGAAGAGCTGCGACGTATCTACATCAACCTCATCAAGAATGCCCTCCAGGCCATCCCCGAGGGCACGTCGCCCCGCGTCGAGATCACCACCGAGCGGCAACCCGGCGACGACCGGACGCCGGCCTGGGGCTACAGCACGGTCTCCGACACCGGCACCGGGATCCCGCCCGAACTGCAGGACCGCATCTTCCAGCCCAACTTCTCGACGAAAACCAGCGGCACGGGGCTCGGACTGGCCATCGTCAAGAAAGCGGTAGAGGACCTGCACGGCGAGATCGGCTTCGAAACCGAGCCCGGGGTCGGGACCACCTTCTGGATCCGGCTGCCGCTGGTCGAATAGCGCTCCCGTTTTTGCCGATTTCTCGCAGGCGGAAGGCCCGGCGGCCGCCCCGGCCGGGTTGTATGCGGCAGGTCGCCGTCCTATCTTGCGTCCGGCCTGATCTTTTCCTGGCCCGTGGGGGGACGGCCTCTCCGGCGTCGCCTCCGGGTGCAAGCCGCGCACAAGCGATGGTGGCCCGGGGACATCCACCATAAACACGATGAAGGTTGTCGTTGTCGGAGCGGGTGAAGTCGGGTTCGACGTGGCCCGGCTGCTTGCCATGGAGCAGCATGACGTGGTGGTCATCGACGTCGACCCGGACGTGCTGGAGAACGTGCGCGACAAGCTGGACGTGATGACGATTCAGGGCAGCGGCACGTCGGCGCGGGTGCTCACCGAAGCCGGCGTCCGGGGAGCCGACATGCTGATCGCCGTCACGACGAGCGACGAGGTCAATGTGATCGCCTGCATGATGGCGGACCGGCTCGGGGTCCGGACGACGATGGCCCGCATCCGCTCGGACGAGCTCACCGGCACCGAGACGGTGCTCTCGGCTTCGGATCTCGGGATCGACATTGCCATTCATCCGGAGGAGAGTGCCGCCGCCGAAGTGGTGCGGCTCATCCGCCGTGCCAGCGCTACCGACGTGCTGACCTTCGCCGGGGGCCGGCTGCATCTGGTCGGCATCCGTCTCGACGCCGATGCACCGGTCATCGGCAAGTCGCTGCGCGAGCTGGCGGCCTCGCTTCCCGGAATCACGTTCCGGGTGATGGCCATCGTACGCGGCATTCGAACCCTGCTGCCCGGCGGCGACGAGGTGCTGCGCAAGAACGATCAGGTGTTCGTGCTGGCTCCGCCGAAGTACATGCCGCCGCTGATCCGGGCCATGGGCAAGAGCGAACACCGCCTGGAGCACGTGATGATCCTCGGGGGAACCAAGGTCGGCGCCAAGGTGGCTTCGATGTTGCAGGACGTCAAGGGGATGCGCCTGAAGCTCATCGAGCCGGACCGGGAGCGGGCCGAACAGCTGGCTGAAGCCCTTTCCGGCTGCCTCGTCCTCCACGGCCAGTCCACGGACATCGATCTGCTGGTGGCGGAAGGACTGGGGGAGATGGATGCGTTTGTGGCGGTGACCGGCGACGAGGAGTCCAACCTGGTGACCTGCCTGCTGGCCAAGCACCTGGGGGTCCGCAAGACCGTGGCGCTGCTTTCGAAAGGCGCCTACATCCCCATCAGCCAGTCCATCGGGCTGGATGCGGCCGTCAGCACCAAGCTGGCTGTCTCGCGGGAGATCATGCGTTTCTTGCGCGGCAAGCACGTGCTGAGCGTGGCCACGGTGCACGGCATGGACGCCGAGGTTCTGGAGCTGAAGGCGGCCCCGCGTGCTCCCATCACCCGGGCGCCCCTCCGGGAGATGAAGCTGCCGCGGGGGGTGCTCCTCGGGGCCGTCGACCACGGGGATCGGGTCGAGATTGCCACCGGCCATACCCAGCTGCAGCCGGGAGACCGGGCCTACGTCTTCGTTTTGCCCGAGCGGGTCCGTGACGTGGAGCGCCTCTTTGCCCGTCCCTGACACCGATCGCGTCGTATGAAGGTCTTGAACTATCGGGCTGTGCTGAGCACACTGGGAGCGCTGGTCTTCTTTCTGGGGCTGGCCTTGTTGCTTCCGATGGGCGTCGGGCTGCTCTACGGCGAGGCGTCCTGGTGGAGCTTCGGTCTCACGGCGCTGCTGTGCCTGGGGATGGGGGGCGCGGCCTGGCATTTCCTCGGGGAGCACCCGCTCGACCTGCGCCTCCGGGAAGGCTTTGCCATCGTTGCGCTGGCCTGGATGGTGCTGGCGCTGCTCGGCGCCCTGCCGTTCGTGCTCGGCGGGGTTCTGGACGCCTACACCGATGCCTTCTTTGAGACCATCAGCGGCTTCACCACCACGGGCGCGACGATCCTCGGGGGGGCCAACACCCCGGCCATCGAGGCGATCCCGAAGTCCTTCCTGTTCTGGCGCAGCCTGACGCACTGGCTCGGCGGCATGGGCATCATCGTGCTGACGCTGGCCGTCATGCCCATCCTGGGCGTCGGGGGCATGCAGCTCTTCAAGGCCGAAGTGCCCGGCCCCTCGGCCGACAAGCTGACCCCCCGCGTGCGCGAGACGGCCCGGCGGCTCTGGCTGATCTACGTGGGTTTGACGGTCGTGGAGGTGCTGCTGCTGCTGCCCGTGATGGATCTCTTCGACGCCGTCAACCATGCCTTCGCCACGATGGCCACAGGCGGCTTCTCGACCAAGAACGGCTCGGTGGGGCAGTACGGTTCGGCCTACGTCGAGTGGGTCATTACCCTCTTCATGATCCTGGCGGGGATGAACTTCGCGTTGCACTACCGGCTGCTGCGGGGAAACGTACGGATCGCCCTGCGGGACACCGAACTGCGGGTGTATTTCGGCATCCTGGCGGTGGGCACCGTGCTGGTCACCCTCGGCCTGTGGCAGCCGACGCTGCGCCTGCTGCCCGGCGAGGACGCCGTGTCCTCCTTCGAGGGGTATGCCGGGCTGGGAGAGGCGCTCCGCTGCGCCGCCTTCCAGGTCGCGGCGATCGTCACCACCACCGGCTTCGGAACGGCCGACTACGAACTCTGGCCCCCGCTGGCCATCGTGTGCCTCTTTCTGCTCTTTTTCGTCGGGGGAATGGCCGGTTCCACGGGGGGCGGCGTCAAGGTGGTGCGGCACGTGCTGGTCTTCAAAAACTCCTTCAAGGAGATCAAACAGCTCATTCACCCGCAGGCAGTCATCCCGCTGCGCCTCAACGGCCGGGTCGTGCCGCCGGAGGTGATGGGCAACGTGCTCTCGTTCATCGTGCTCTACATCGCCGGCATCACTGCCGGCATTGCCCTGCTGGCCCTGATGGGGATGGATCTGATGAGTGCCATCGGCGCCTCGATCTCCGCCATAGGCAACATCGGGCCGGGCTTCGGCACGGTCGGGCCGGTGGAGAACTACGCGCACCTGCCACTTCCGGGCAAGTGGGTGCTTGCCTTGCTCATGGTGGCCGGGCGCCTGGAGATCTTCACGGTGTTGATCCTTTTCGTTCCTGCCTTCTGGCGCCATTGAGCCGGGCCGGGCGCGTGCGAGGAGTCTATGCCCGGGGGTGCCGGTCCGTGGGGGAAGGTCTCGCACCGTCAGGCCCGTTGCGCACGCCGGTCCGGACGGGCCGACCGGCGCCGGGGCAAGAATTTCCACCACCGGACGACGACCCGCGGCTTCCCGCCCGTGCCGGGCAAAATGAGCAATTTTCCTATCCGCATGAAAAGGTTGTCGTTAAGGAGGTCGGAAAGGTGCCGAAACCCGGTGTAGGCCTGCCTGAAACGACAGCGTTCCGAACGCGACGAACCCCGTGCGGGCACGGCGCTTGAGTGAAGGGCGGGCATCTGTATCATCCAAAAGAGGCCCCGTAGCACACGGGATGGACGAACCATGGAAGCGAGAGCCTATCTGGAGCAGCGCCTGCGGCGCATCTCGGGCCGCAGCATCGCCTGGGACGAAGAGACGTTTACGAAAGAGAAATCGCTTGAACCCGTCGACCTGGTTGATGTGGCCGTCGATATCGCCTGGGAGGAGTTGATGCCTGCCGGTGCCCTGGAACGTCCCGCGCTGGAGGTGGTCAGGCAGGGAGGTCTGATCGTTTTCCGGTTGCAGGATCAGCCGCTTGCCGAGATCCTGCCGCAGGCGGCCTGACGGAAACCGTCTTGCCGGTGCCGGAACCCCGGTGCGAGGCACGGTCCCGGGGTTTCCGGGAGCGGCTTGCCCGGCGGGTGGACGGGCACGAGGCATGCCGGCCGGGCGTGCCGGCATCCGGTCGGGAGGGAACCCGCAGGGCGGGCAGGCACCCCCGTCTGAAGGCCGCCGGCTGCGCGTCATGATGAAAGGGTGGGGAATGGGAGCCCTGGAGCCCATTTCCCACCCTTTCATCGTGAAGAAAACGTCATTTTCCGGAGAAGACCCCGGTCCCTTTTTCAAGAAAAGCGCTTTCGTTAGTAAGGGAATTTTTTGTTTTTATATTGTTATTGCAGGTATTGGGCGATTATTATTAATATTATTAAGGCATTTGGGTAACTTGTCCTAATTTGTTAAACGATTGCGTGGAGGTAGTCTATGCGAAGGTCTATATCGCTCATCGTGCTCGCGGTGCTGGCCGGGGCCCTCTCGGCCTTTGCTCAGGAAGCTCCGGCCGAAGTGGCTCCCGCTGAAGCCGCGCTGGCCGCCGCCGAGGCGACGCAGCTCCACCTCAACTTTGCCTGGACGGTGCTGGCAGCCGTGCTGGTGTTCTTCATGCAGGCCGGCTTTGCCCTGCTCGAGACGGGCTTCACGCGCTCGAAGAACGCCGTCAACATCATCATGAAGAACGTGATGGATGTCTCGGCCGGTGCCGTGGTGTTCTTCGTGCTGGGCTTCGGGCTGATGTTCGGCACGTCGCTCGGCGGCTGGATCGGCACGGACGGGTTCTTCCTCGCCGGCCTGGGCGGGGATCCGTGGACGTATGCGTTCTTTCTCTTCCAGGCCGTCTTCGCAGCCACGGCGGCGACCATCGTCTCCGGTGCCGTGGCGGAACGGACAAAGTTCACGGGGTACCTGCTCTTCTCGGTCGTCATCACCGGGCTGATTTACCCGGTCTTCGGCTCGTGGGCCTGGGGCGGCCTCTTCAACGGCGGCGGCTGGCTCGAAGGGCTCGGCTTCATCGACTTTGCCGGCTCGACGGTGGTGCACTCGGTGGGTGGCTGGGCCGCGCTGGCCGGGGCGCTGGTCGTCGGGCCGCGGGTGGGGAAGTACGACGAGAACGGCAACCCGCGCCACATTCCCGGTCATAGCCTGCCGCTGGCGGCGCTCGGCGTGTTCATCCTCTGGTTCGGGTGGTTCGGCTTCAACGCCGGTTCCACGACCGAAGGCTCGACGGATATCGCCCTCATTGCCATGAACACGTTCCTGGCCGCCGGGGCCGGGGCGACGGCGGCGATGCTGGTCTCCTGGATCCGCGGCGGCAAGCCCGACGCCCCGATGACCCTCAACGGGGTACTCGGGGGGCTGGTCGGCATCACGGCGGGCTGCGCCAACCTCACGCCCGGCTTTGCGCTGTTGACCGGGGCCATCGCCGGGGTGGTGGTCGTCTATGCCACGCTGTTCCTCGACCGGTACGTGGACGATCCGGTCGGTGCCGTGGCCGTGCACGGCGTCTGCGGCGCCTGGGGCACCCTCGCCGCCGGGATGTTCGACAGCGCCGGGCTGTTCAACCCGTCCGTGATCGGGGTGCAGCTCGTCGGGATCGCCGCTGCGTTCCTGTGGACCTTCCCGGTGAGCTACCTGCTCTTCACGCTCATCAAGAAGACCATCGGGCTGCGCGTCAACGGGCATCTGGAGCACCTGGGCCTCGACCTGCACGAGCACGACAACCAGGCCTATCCGGAGTTTGTCCCGACCGATGAACTGACCCTGGCCGAAGTGTGAGGGCCCGGCGCCCGGCGAGGGGGGAAGTCCCTGCGAAGTCAGGGGGCCCGGTGGCTCCGCACGGCCCGCTCGCCGGGCGACCGGCAGCCTGAAGAACCTTTGTTACGCAGTTGAAACCTGTGGGATAGCAGGACTACCCCTCCGTCGCTTCGCGACACCTCCCCTTCGCATCTTACCTTTACCCACAAGTGCCGTGAGATTAGCAGAAGGATGCTGATCAAATAACCTTTTACCCCATCGAAGCCATTGAAGAGGAGCCCCCCSMWGGWGGTCCTGTGGATCGCCCGGCTGGGCGGCTTTCTGGCTCGCAAAAGCGATGGGCCTCCGGGTGTCACTGTGCTCTGGCGCGGCTGGCAACGTCTCACCGATATCGCCTCCGCCTGGCTCGTCTTTCACCCCTCCTGATTTGTGGGTAAAGGTAAGCCTTCGCATGGGGAGGGACTTTTCAGACCGCGTCGTGCCAATACAAGCTCTTCCCCCTGGCCGCCCCCGGCGGCCCTGCAGGGGGAAGGTCCCCGAAGGGGGGATGGGGGTCGCCCTCTCCCTGGTCGAGGGGCCCGCCACGAAGCGAAAGGGAAGCAACGTGACGGCTTCGTCGCCTACCGCGTAACATCAGTTATTCACAGAGAACCTGAGGAGACCCTGCCATGCGTACGCACCTTTTACTGCCGCTTCTAGCCGTCTTTGCCGCCGCGCCGGCGACACCGCTGGCCGCCCAGGAATTCAGCCTGGGAGCCGACCTGATGAGCCGGTACGTCTGGCGCGGAACCGACTTCGGCGAGTCGGCCAGCGTCCAGCCCACGCTTGCCTTCTCGGCGGGTGGCTTCGAGATCGGCACCTGGGCGTCCTACGGCATCGCGCCCGAGGCCGCCGACGTGAACGAACATGACCTGTGGATCAGCTATGGCTTCGAGACCTCGAGCGGCACGTTTACCCTGGGCGTGACCGACTATTACTTCCCCAATGCCGGCGTTCCCTTCTTCGACTTCTCCGACGGCGGCGGGGCGCACTGGATCGAGCCGTTCGTGGCCTACGAGGGCCCGGCCTCCTTCCCGATCAGCCTCTTCGCCGGGGTCTTCGCCTACAACGACCCCGACAATTCGGTCTATCTCGAGGCTTCCTATCCGTTTGCCCTGGATGGCGTTTCGCTGGCCTTCACCGCCGGGGCCTCCGGGGGAAGGAGCGGGCTCTACGGGACGGACGGGTTCGCCCTGATAAACCTCGGCCTGTCCGCGGTGAAGGAGATCCAGGTCACCGAGTCCTTTGTGTTGCCGGTCTCGGTCGGTTACATCGTCAACCCGGACATGGAGAAGAGTTATCTGGTCTTCGGGCTGAGCTTCTGAGGACGATGCGGCTGGTGACAGCCGTGGCTCCAGCCCGGCGCCGGTGTGTCGGCGGGGGGAGGTGCACCTGTGGATGACGGCCCGCTGCAGGTGCACCTTCTTCACACCGGCGTTTCGCGGGCGGAGGCGCTTCCGAGCCGGTCTTCGGAAGGCTTCCGAAGAGCACGGAACCGGTGTCAGGTTCCGGAAAAGTCCCGGTAACCGAAATAGTGCAGCACGTAGCGCATCTTCCGGGCCTTGAGCGGGCCGAAGCCGGGCAGTTTCCGGATGCGCCGCTCGATGGTGGGGAAGTCGGCTCCGTCGTTCCAGAGGTTGGCGGCGTTGCCGTCGTACGAGGCGGCCAGGATCCTGGCGACGGCGTGGGTGCGGTCCGCCATGACGTTCGTAAAGCGATGGACGGCCGGCTTCTCGGCGAAGAGCGCGCGGAGGCGGTCCAGCGGCATCGCGGCGATCTGCTTCATGTCGAGGTGGCCCAGCCGGTCACGGAGGCGGTGCGGCCCGGTGAAGGCATACTCGGCCCGCACGCGCTGGTCGTAGAGGAGGCCGAGCAGGGCGGCGTTGGGATCCTGGCGAAGGTAGGCGTCGGCCTCCGGGTCGCCGGTGAGGGTGCCCTGCTCCCAGAAGCGATCCATCATGCGCGCCAGGCCGCCGTTGAGGTCACCATAGTCGAGAGGTTTGAT
This sequence comes from Rhodocaloribacter litoris, assembly GCF_011682235.2. Classification (NCBI taxonomy): domain Bacteria; kingdom Pseudomonadati; phylum Rhodothermota; class Rhodothermia; order Rhodothermales; family Rhodothermaceae; genus Rhodocaloribacter; species Rhodocaloribacter litoris. Next base: position 4,062,849 of record NZ_CP076718.1, read on the forward strand.
CGTCAGGGACATGGGAGATCGAGGGGTTGAGGATTTGCGATTCGCGGGTTGAAGATTCGGGGGGCATGTGCGGAGGCGGATGTCCGGGAACGCTACGGGGTTGGTGCCTTCCGTGCAGCGCAACACGCCGTCGGAACTGCGGCTACAGCCTGGTTTTCTTCCGCCACCTGGGTCCTTCGGGCGTGTCCATCACCTCGATGCCCAGGGCGGTGAGCTCGTCGCGGAGGGCGTCGGCGCGGGCGAAGTCGCGGGCTTTGCGGGCCGCTTCCCGTTCGCGCAGGAGCGCCTCGACCTGTTCGGCGAAGGGATCGGGGGCATGCGCCGGCGGGGCTTCGTGCTCGGGGGCGAGGATGCCCAGCAGCGCGTTCATGCGTTCCATCCAGGCGCGGGCGCTGCGGGCCGAGGCCGCATTCAGGTGCTCCTTGAAACCCAGGATGAGGCGGGTGCCTTCGAGCGTCCGGGCGATGGCTTCCGGGGTGTTCAGGTCGTCGCACAGGGCGGCCAGGGCCTGGGTGTAGAGCGCCTCCAGCCGGGAACCGAGCCGGTCCTCACCCGGCCGCCCGGCTTCGAGGGCCGCCTCGACGTTCGCCGCCGCCTCGCGGAAACGTTCGACGTGCTTGAGGCTGGCCTTCAGCGTCTGGAGCGTGAAGTTGTACGGCTGGCGGTAGTGCCCGGCGATGAGCGCCATCCGCAGCGCCAGCGGGTCGACGCCCCGGCCTCCTTCGTGCTCGGGCCGCACCAGCTCGCGCACCGTGAAAAAGTTGCCCGCGCTTTTGGACATCTTCTCCCCCTCGACCTGCAGGAAGCGCGTGTGGACCCAGTGGCGGGCGAACGGCCTGCCGGTCAGGCTTTCGGACTGGGCGATCTCGCATTCGTGGTGGGGGAAGATGTTGTCCTCGCCGCCGGTATGCAGGTCGAGCTCTTCGCCCAGGTAGGCCATCGCCATCACCGAGCACTCGATGTGCCAGCCCGGGAAACCCCATCCCCACGGGCTGTACCATTGCATGAGGTGCTTCTCGTCCTTTTTCCACAGGGCGAAGTCACGGGGGTCACGTTTTTCCGGATCGACCACCACGTCCCGGACGGCCCGGTCGAGTTGCCCGGCCTCCCGGTTGCCCGAGAGCTTGCCGTAGTCGGGGAAGCTGGGGACGTGGAAGTAGACGCCCTGCCGGGTTTCGTAGGCGTGGCCCTGCCGGACGAGCTGCTCGATGGCGCGGATCTGCTGGGCGACGTGTTCGGTGGCGCGGGGCCGCACGTCCGGCTCGCGGAGGTTGAGCGTGCGCCAGTCTTCGAGGAGCGCCTGCGTGTAGAAGCGGGCCAGGTCCCAGATGTTGGCGAACCGCTGCCCTTCCTTCGAACGGAGCGCCTTCATCATCCGGTCCTCACCCGAGGGGTCGCTCAGGTCGTCTTCCGTCAGGTGGCCCACGTCGGTGATGTTCGTCACGTACGTTGTGCGCCAGCCGAGTGCCTGCGCGGTCCGCAGGATCAGGTCGGCGGTGAGGAAAGAGCGGAAGTTGCCGATGTGGGCGTAGGCGTAGACCGTCGGCCCGCACGCATAGAAGCGGAGGTGGCCGGGCTCGCGCGGCACCACCGGCTCGACCGTGTTCGTCAGCGTATTGTACAGCCGGAAAGAGGGATCGGAGGGCATGACCGGGTGTGGATTCCAGGGACAGGAGCCGGGTTGCGGCGGCAGTATAACCCGCCCGGCGACGGGATGTGCCGTGCGGGGCCGGAGCCCGGCGCACTTTCAGCAAGAATTAAACGCTGCCTGCGTGGTTCCTGGATGGAATGCCGGCGCGGCGTTGCACGTCAGGATGCTGGCTACGGACAAGATCCCACTAACCACAGGAGGACATCATGACGGCGCATCGGATGCGGGTCATGCTGGTGGTGTGGCTGGTCGGCTTCGGCCTGGCCGCTACGGTCACCGCCCAGCCCCGATCGTTCGACCCGGAACGGATGAAGGAACGGCTGTACGAACAGGCCGAGGATCTGTTGAAGAAGATGGAACTGGACGAGGCCACGGCGGAGAAGGTGCGCCCGATCCTGCTGGCCGGCGTCGACCGCCGTATGGCGCTCATGCGGGAACTGCGCGGCACCCGGCCGGCGCCCGGCGTGATGCAGGAGAAGATGACGGAGATCGACCGGGAGACGGAGGCACAACTGGCCGGTGTGCTGACGGAGGCACAACTGGAGACGTACCGCAAGCTTCGCGACGAGCAGCGCGCCGCCGCCCGCCGGGGCATGCGCCGGCGGAACTGACCGCACCCGACGGCAACTCCCCTGCAGGATTTGAGGCCGGACAGGGACCGGGTCGGGAAACCGGCACGGTCCCTGCTTGTTGGATCCCGTGTTCCGATCCCGTCCAACGAAACGGCACAGGGCCGGCCGAACCCGATACGAACGTCGTGAAGCTTTCCTGGAAGAAGAACCGGAGCCGGTGCGTTCCGGGACGAATACCTGCATGTTGACCCGCCTGCTGCCGTTGCTGTTCTGGGCGTTGCTTGCCGGCCTGCCGGTCCGGGCGCAGACCTTGCCGGCCGGGGAGGAGCCGGCCCAACTGACGGCCTACGACCGGCCGGTGCCGCTCACCATCGTGGACATCGCCGTGGAAGGGGTGGAGGAGCCGCTCCGGGCGTTCGTGAGGAAGGCGAGCGGGCTTCGGGTGGGACAGCGCGTGGAGGTGCCGGGCGACCCGGCCCTTTCCGCCGCCGTGCGGGCGCTCTACCGGGTGGGGCTGTTCGAGGACGTGAAGTTGCTCGAAGCCGGGCGTGAAGGCGGGAGCGTGCGGCTCCTGCTGCGCGTCAGGCCGGTGCCTCGCCTCACGGAACTTGCCTTCGAAGGTGTGGGCGGGCGGGACCGGCAGGCCCTCGAACGGGACCTGCCCCTGTTTCCCGGTGCCTACGTTCGCCCGTCCGATCTCGTCCGGGCCGAGCAGATCATCCGCCGGCATTTCGTGCGGCAAGGCTATCCCCTCGTGAAGGTCCGTGTGGAACGTGCCGGGACGGGCGACGGCGGGCTGCGGCTCACCTTCGCGGTCGAACGCGGGCCGCACGTGGAGGTGGCCGCCCTCGAGATCGAGGGCAACCGGGCCCTCTCGGACGGCACCCTCCGCAACGTGATGAAGACCCGGCCACCACCCTGGTGGCGCTTCTGGCGGAAGGCTCCCTTCAACCCCGACGTTTACCGGGAGGACCTCGACCGCCTGCTCGCCCTCTACCGCGAACGTGGCTACTACGACGCCCGCATCGTCCGGGACACGACCTACCTGCGGTACGAGGACGACAACCCGGAGATGGTCGTCGAAGTGGAGGTCGCGGAAGGACCACGCTACCACATCCGCCACGTCGTATGGCGGGGCAACGAGGTCTTCCCGGGCGAAACCCTCACCGAGGCCCTCGGTCTCCGTCCCGGCGATCCCTACAACGGCACCCGCCTCGAAGAAAACCTGTATTTCAACGAAGCCGGGACCGACGTCACCAGCCGTTACATGAACCGGGGCTACCTGCGCTTCAACGTGGTTCCATCGGTTCAGGTCGTCGAAGGGGACTCCCTCGATCTCATCTTCGAGGTGTTCGAGGGCGACGTCTACACGTTCGGAGAGATCGAGATCGCCGGTAATTACGCGGTGCGGGAGCACGTCATCCGGCGGGAGCTGGCGACGGTGCCGGGCCGGCCCTTCAGCCGGGCGGCCATCCAGACCTCCCTCATGCGGCTGATCGGGCTCGGCCTGTTCGATCCGGCGGTGCTGGCCGCCGGGCCCGAGATCCGCGTCGACGAGGCGCGGAAGACGGTCGATCTGACCTATCGCGTAGGCGAGGTGCGGCGGAATCCTCTGAGCCTGGGAGGCAGCTATACGGGCGACCTGATCCTGCAGGTGGGGCTGAACCTGGACAACTTCTCGCTCGGCAACCTCTTCAGACCCTCGACCTGGAACCCGCTGCCGGCCGGCGACGGGCAACAGCTTGCCCTCGGCGTGCAGACGACCGGCGCGGATTACCAGCGGTACAGCCTCGACTTCGTCGAACCGTGGTTTCGAGGGCGTCCCGAGCCGCTGGGGGTTTCGGTCTCCTACGCCCGCATCGCCGACGGCTTCCGGTCCGGCACGGACGGGGCGGGCGGGCTGCAGGCCTGGTCCGCCCGTGTCTTTCACGATCGCCGCCTGGCCACGCACCTGACGCTCTCGGCCGGCCTCCGGTATCGCCATTTCGACAACCGGGGCTGGAGCACCTCGCTGCCGGAGGGCCGGAGCCACGAACTGGTGGTGATGCCGGGGTTAACCTACGGCACGCTCGATCATCCCGTCCTCCCGCGCCGGGGGGTGCTCGCCCGCCTCGGGGTGGAGCTGGCGCCGGCGCCGGGCACGGTGCCGTACCACAAATGGCGCCTGCAGGGCCGGGCGCTGGTGCCGCTCACCACGCGGCTCGGCCTCGAGGTGTCGGCGGACCTCGGCTACACGGCCTCGCTCACCGGAGCGCCGCAGGCATTTCGGCGCTTCATGGTGGGCGGTTCTCCGTTCGACGCACAGGGGTTCGACACTTTCTTCGGCGAGGACCTCGTCTACCTGCGGGGCTATCCGGCCCGGGCCATCGGGCCGCGGGATGCCGAAGGACGGCCCGTGGGCGGGCGGCTGCTGACGAAGTATACCGCCGAACTCCAGTGGCACGCCGTCCGGAAGCCCCGGCTGGCGATCGTGCCCTATCTTTTCTTCGACGCCGCCAACACCTGGAGCAGCCCGGCGGCCTACCGGCCGGGCGATCTGTTCCGGGCCGCCGGCGTGGGCCTGCGCATGACCCTGCCCGTGCTGGGCTTCGTCGAGGTCAGCTACGGATACAATCTCGACCGGTTCGCCCCGTTCGGCGACCACGACGGCGGTCGCGGCTGGCGCCTGCAGTTCACCCTGGGCCGCAGCTTCGGCTTCTGAACCACGGGTATCCCTTCCATACCGGCACGGAAGGCAGCCGGGCTACTTCGTACCGGTCCGGGGGGGACGGAGACGGCCGGCCGGTGCACGATCCCGCTGCGGTTCCAGCAGGTGCAGGGCCGGGCCTTCCTCCAGGTCGACGAGCCGCTTGGTCAGGGTGCGGCAAAGGGCCACGGCGGCGTACAGGTGCGTGATCTCGTCCAGCAGAGAACGGCACGTGTGCCGCTTTTCCAGGTCGATCCGGCGAAGCCGGTGAATGCGTTCCTCGAGCTCGTCCAGGGCGGAGGTGATCTCCCGGGAAAGCGCAAGACGGGTCATACGCTGGAAGTGCATGGCGGACGAGGTTTTGAAGGATGCCACACAGGGAATGATCGGAGCAGGTGCGTGCCGGTTAAATGGGAAGGGATCCCATTTCCGGGGTTGCCGGCGTGCGGTGGTGGAATGCCGCCCGGGCTGTGAACGTCCAATGGGCGACACACAACCACGAAACGAGGTGATGCCATGAAGACGAGTCTCTGGAACCGGATGCGGCGGGACGGGCACGCGCTCGGGATCGTTCTGGCGGCGGCACTCCTGCCGGTTGCCTGTGACACGACCCAGCCCCTCACCGAGACCGACACAACGGGAGCGGAAACGCAGGCCGTGACGGAGGAGCTTCAGTCGACGCTGCAGCTCGATGCGGCGCAGACGGCCGAGCTCGGCCGGCTGCTGGGGCGTCTCGAACAGCAGGAACGTGAGCCCGGTGCGCTGTGGACCGTGGCGGCCGCCTTGCACGAGCGTCTGAACGAGGCGCAGCGGGAACGGCTGCGCGAACAGGTCGCCGCCCTGCAGGAACGCGCCGGGGCGGAACGTCCGGGACCTTTCCGGCGGCCGGGTCGCCGGGATCGGCAGGGCGCGCCGGCGCCGTTCGGGGACAGAGGTCCCCTGGCGGACGACCTGACGGACGAGCAACGGGCTGCTCTGGAGGAACTCCGCGATCGTTTCCGTGAGCAGATGCAGACCCTCCGGCAGCAGCGGCAGGACGGCACCCTCACGGACGAGGACTTCCGCCGGCAGATCCGCGAGCAGGCTTCTGCGATGCGTGAAGCGGCGCAGGCATTGTTGACCGAAGAACAGCAGGCAGCCCTTGCCGCGCGGCAGGAAGAGCGTCGCCGGCAGGGGGCGGAACGTCGCGAGGCCGCCCGGGCGGCCCGGGCCGAAGCCCTCGGCCTGACGGCCGAACAGCAGGCGGCGCTGGAGCGTCTGGTCGAACGCCATCGCGAGGCGGTGCAGGCGCTTTTCCGGGAAGTGCGTGACGGCACGCGCGACCGCGAGGCGCTGCGGGACGAGCTCCAGACCCTGCGGGCAGAGCACCGCGCCGAGGTGGCCGGCATCCTGACGGAAGCGCAACAGGAGATCGTCGCCCTGCACCACCTGTTGGCCGCACGGGTGCTCCGGCAGGCCGCGAAGGACCACGCGCGGCCGGGCTTCGGAGCACGGCGGCGCTGAGACGGAAACCGGTCGGGCGCGGTGGGCGGGATGTCGTCCGCCACCGGACGGGTTGCAAAGACGGGCGTATACGTGGTTTACAGGCGCGAAACGTTGAACCTCCCGGCCGATGAGGCCGAACAGCGGCTGGTGGCCCGTGCCCGGCAAGGAGACCGGCAGGCGTTCCGCACCCTCGTCGACCGTTTTCAGGATGAGATCGCCGCCACGGTGGTGGCCCTGCTGGGACCGGGGCCGGAGGTGGACGACGTGGTGCAGGACACCTTCATCCGCTTCTATGAAGCCCTGGACGATTTCCGGGGAGAAGCGAAGGTGAGCACCTACCTGAAACGCATCGCCGTCAACCGCGCCCTCGACGTGCTGCGGCGAAGAAAACGAAACCTGGCCCGCTTCCTCCGCCGCGATGCAGCCGACCCCGGCCGTCTCGAAGGGACCCTCCACGCGGACACGGAGGTCGAAGAGGAGGATGCGGTGGAACAGCGGGAGCGGCAGGTGCTCGTCTATCGTGCCCTCGACCGGCTCTCGCCGAAGCACCGGGCCGTCGTCGTGCTGCGCCTGATCGAAGGGTACTCCACGGCGGAGACGGCAGCGATGCTGGGCATCCCCTACGGGACCGTGCTCTCCCGGCTGAGCCGGGCCCTGGAGAAGCTACGCAATGACCTGGCTCCCTATTTTTCCGGAACGCTTCCGGGCGACCGGGCCGAAAACCAGTCTCAAGGCCATGAACAAGCATGATGCGGAACAGCTGCTGCGCTGGCTCGACGGCGCCATGACCCCCGAGGAGGCGGCGGCCTGGGAGCGCCGGATGGCCGCTTCGCCCGGGCTCCGGGCCCGGGCGGAGGAGATGCGGCAACTCCGGCAAACGCTGCAGGCCTCCGTTGGGGCCGGGGCCGCACAGGTCCTGAAGCCTTTCTTCACGGATCGCCTCATGCGGCGCCTGCAGCCGGTGGCGAGCCGGTCCCGTGAGGAAGCCTTTGCCGCGGCCCTGGCGACCCTCTTCCGGCCCGTGCTGGTGGCCAGCCTGGCCCTGATCATGGTGCTGGCCGCCTACAACCTGACGTTCCGGGCCGATGACGCAGAGCAGCCGGCCGCCGAAGCCGTGCTGGGGCTGCCGCCCGTCACCCTGACGGCCGCCTACGAACTCGACCTCTGAAGCGCATGAAAGCCCGAACCAAGTCGGTCCTCGTCCTTTTTGCCACCCTCATCGTCGGGATCGCCCTCGGGGCGCTCTCTGCCGGTGTGGTCATCAACAAGCGGCTCGATAAACTCCGGGAGCTGGGCCGGCCCTCCGGCTTTTCGATGTACCTGGAGCGGGTGATCGAGCCGGTCGACGAGGTGCAGCGGCGGCAGATCCGTGCCGTCCTGCAGGCGACGGGCGAGCGCCTGGCCGCGCTCCGGCAGCGTCATTACGCCGAGATGCGGGCCGTGATCGACTCGTCTCGCGCCGCCCTCGACACCCTGCTGACCCCCGAGCAGCACGAACGGCTGGCCCAGTGGCTCGAACGGGATCGGCGCATGTTCCGGCGCCGGCCGCCACGGGGGCCCGGGGAACGCGTGCCGCCCGCGTTTCAACGGGAACGAAAAGAGCCGTGATCGATGGAATCCCGAACGCCCGCCGTCGTCTAAGAGCCGGACGCGGCAACCGGGTCGGCGTCCGGGCACCGGGGATCGATCCCTCAGCACATTGACACCCATGAAAAAGTTGCTTCCCATCCTGCTCGTGCTTGTCCTGGGCGGAGCCGGGTGGTGGTACTTCGTACGGGACGGCGGGCCGGCCGTCAACCCGTACCGCTTCGTCACCATCGAACGGGGTGACCTGGAGGCCGTCGTCTCGGCGACCGGACGCCTGGAGGCCGTCACCACCGTGCAGGTGGGCACGCAGGTCTCCGGCATCATCTCGGACATTTTCGTCGACTTCAACGACCATGTCCGCAAGGGACAGGTCATCGCCCGGATCGACACGACGCTGCTCGTGAGTGCCATCCGGGATGCCGAGGCCACGCTGGAGCGAAACCTGGCGCAGCTCGAACACGCCCGGCGCGAGTTCGACCGCATCCGCGACCTGTTCGAGAAAAACTTCACCACCGAGGTCGAATACAACCAGGCGAAATACAACTACGACGTGGCGCAGGCGGCGGTGAAGTCGGCCCGGGTGAACCTGGAACGGGCGCAGCGCAACCTGGGCTATGCGACGATCCGGGCGCCGATCTCGGGCGTGGTGGTCGAGCGCAACGTGGATGTGGGGCAGACCGTGCAGGCCAGCTTCTCCGCGCCCCAGCTCTTTCTGATTGCCAACGACCTGGCCAAGATGCAGATCCTGGCCCTGGTCGATGAGAGCGACATCGGGCACATCCACGAGGGACAGGCGGTGCGCTTCACGGTGCAGGCCTACGACGACGCGGTCTTCACCGGCACGGTGCGCCAGGTTCGCCTGCAATCCCAGATCCAGGAGAACGTGGTCAATTACACCGTGGTGGTGGACGTGGACAACCGGGACGGCAAGCTCTTGCCCGGCATGACGGCCACCGTGGAGTTCATCATCGACCGGCGTGAGGATGTGCTGAAGGTACCCAACGCGGCCCTGCGTTTCCGTCCTACCGAGGCCATGCTCGAAGCGGCCCGCGCACGCCTGGCGCAGCGGCGGGCGAACCTGCCGGACTCGGTGCGCACCCGGTTCGCGGAACGCGGGCGGGCCGGCGGGCTGGCGGGGGCCTTCTCCGGCGACGGCTTCCCCGGCGGTTTCGGCGGGCAACGCCCCGCCAACGTGGCCGTCCTCTGGTACCTCGACGAAAACGGCCGGCCCGCCATGACCCGCGTCCGCACCGGCCTGAGCGACGGGCAGGCAACCGAGATCGAGGGCCCCGGGGTCGAAGAAGGGATGCAGGTCATCGCCGGGGTCACGCAGGTAGCCGCCGACGAGGGGCCGGCCAACCCGTTCCAGAACAACCAGGGAGGCTTCCGGCGGCCGGGCGGGTTCTGAGCGCGTGAAACACGAAAGGAGCAAAGGGAGCGTCGCGGATGGAAAACGACGTCGTCATACGGGTCGAGGGGGTGACGAAGGTGTACCGGATGGGCAAGAACGAAGTCCACGCCCTGCGCGGCATCGATCTGTCCGTCCGGCAGGGGGAGATGATCGCCGTCATGGGGGCCTCCGGCTCGGGCAAGTCGACGCTGATGAACATCCTCGGCTGTCTCGACTACCCCACCACCGGCACGTACGAGCTCGACGGCGTTCGGGTGGACCGGCTCTCGAAAAGCCAGCTGGCCGACCTGCGCAACCGGAAGATCGGCTTCGTCTTTCAGGGGTTCAACCTGTTGCCCCGCACGACGGCGCTGGAGAACGTAGAGCTGCCGCTGCTCTACGACCGGTCCGGAAGACGTCTGAAGACGAAGGAGCTGGCGCGGGCCGCGCTGGAGCGCGTGGGCCTGGGGGACCGGCTCGATCATGAACCGAGCGAACTCTCGGGCGGGCAGCAGCAGCGCGTCGCCATTGCGCGGGCCCTCGTGACCAGCCCGGCGCTCCTCCTGGCCGACGAGCCGACCGGCAACCTGGACAGCCGGACCTCCATCGAGGTGCTGGCCCTGTTTCAGGAACTGAACGAGCAGGGCATCACCCTCCTGATTGTCACCCACGAGCACGACATCGCGCAGTACACCCGCCGGATCGTCGAACTCCGGGATGGCCGCATCATCCGGGACGAACCCGTCCGCAACCGTCGCCTCGCCCGTGAGGATCTCCTGCAGCTTGAACCCCTGGAGACCGTCCCATGAGAGCGATTATCCTGATCAAGGTGGCCGGCAAGAGCATCTTCAAGAACAAGATGCGGACGCTGCTGACCATGCTCGGCATCATCATCGGCGTGGGCGCCGTCATCATGATGGTGGCCATCGGCGACGGGGCACGGGAGCAGATCCAGAACCGGATCAACAGCCTGGGCACGAACCTGATCGTCATCACCCCGGGGACCAGTAACCAGGGCGGGGTGAGCCGGGGCGCCGGCAGCTTCAACCGCCTCACCCTCGCCGACGCCGAAAAGCTCAAGCGCGAGAGCCTTTATCTCTCGGCCGTCTCGCCCGTCGTCTTCACGATGAGCCAGGTCATCGGGGGGCAGGGCAACTGGCGCACCCGCATCAACGGGGTCGATACCGACTACCAGATCATCCGCGACTGGCCGCTCCGCTACGGGCGCTTCTTCGACCCGGGCGAGGTGCGCGCGATGCGCAAGGTGGCCGTGCTCGGCAAGACCGTCGCCGATCAGTTGTTCCCCGGCGTCGATCCCACCGGCCAGCAGGTCCGTATCCGCAACGTGCCGTTCCAGGTCATCGGCGTGCTCGAAGCCAAGGGCAAGACGGCCGAGGGGACGGACCAGGACGACGTCGTGCTGGCCCCCTACACGACCGTGCAGAGCCGCCTGAGCGGCTGGAGCCGCATCTTCCAGATCCTGGCAAGTACCTCGTCCCCGGCCGACATCCCGGCGGCACAGGAGGAGATCCGGCTGATCATGCGGGAGTCACACGGGCTGGCCGAGTGGGAGGAGGACGACTTCGAGGTCCGCAACCAGGCGGACCTGGCCGCGGCGGCCCAGGGTACCACCGAGGTGATGACCATGCTGCTCTTTGCCATCGCGTCGATCTCGCTGCTCGTCGGCGGCATCGGTATCATGAACATCATGCTCGTCTCTGTGACCGAGCGCACCCGTGAGATCGGCATCCGTATGGCCATCGGGGCACGCGGGGCGGACGTGCTCACGCAGTTCCTCGTCGAGAGCATCGTCATGAGCATCGTGGGCGGGCTCATCGGCGTCCTGGTGGGTTTTGCCGGCACGGCCATCCTCGAACGGCTGACCGGCTGGGGCACGGCCATTTCCCCGGAGACGGTGTTCATCGCCCTCGTCTTCTCGGCCGCCGTCGGCATCTTCTTCGGCTTCTATCCCGCCCGCAAGGCGGCCTCGCTCAATCCCATCGAGGCCCTCCGGTATGAATGAGCGCTCCCTGCCGTGCGGCGGGGCGTTTCCGGGCCGTGGGGGGCGCCTCATGCCTGGCGCAGAATCTCCCACACGAGGTGGCGCAGTTCGGGGACGATGAGGCGGTCGAGGGCCAGGCGGACGGCGTTCGTGGAGCCGGGGGTGGCGAAGACGAGCGTGTCCCGGTAGACGCCGGCCGTGGCCCGGGAGAGCATTGCGCCGGGGCCGATCTCCTCGAACGAGAGCATGCGGAAGAGTTCGCCGAAGCCGGGCAGCGTCTTTTCCAGGCGGGCGGACAGGGCGTCGTAGGTGGTGTCGCGGCGGCTGATGCCGGTGCCCCCGTTGAACAGGATGACCTCCACGCGCCCGGCCCAGGCGTCGAGCAGGGCCGTGATCTCGTCCGGCTCGTCGGGGATGATGCGGTAGCAGGCCACCTCGCACCCGGCCTCGCTCAGGCGGCTTTTCATGAGCGCGCCGCTCAGGTCGGTGGCTTCCGTGCGCGTGTCGCTGACGGTGAAGACGGCGCAGCGGACCGGCGTTTCGCGGGCGGCCTCCTTATGCGTTTCGTAGCTCATCTTGCACGGCCGGGGGAGGTGTGGGCGCGTCGCCGGCCGCCTCGTCGTGCGTGCGTGCCGGGAGGGTGGTTCCGGGGAAGGGTTTCGGCTCGCCGAACCAGCGGGGCGGGTCGTACCCGTGCCCGCCCCACGGGTGGCAACGCCCCAGGCGATAGACCGTCAGGATGAGCCCCCTGACGGCGCCGTACCGTTGCAACGCCTCGATGGCATAGGCCGAGCACGTGGGCGTATACCGGCAACTCGACGGCAGGTGCGGTGCCAGCACGAGCTGGTAGAGACGGACCAGCCCGATCAGCAACAGGCGGGGTAACCGAACGAGGGTGCGTACCATCGCGGCGGCAGGTCGGGGACGACGGGCATCCATCCGGCGAGGAGCCGGAACCTGGGAAGGGTGTATCCCGGAGTACGCAGCGGGGTTCCGTCCCGGCGTCACGGTTGCCGGTGACCCACGCGGGGACGTGCCGGGCGCGGGACCCGCCCGCTCAGGCGCGAGCGCATCCGCTCCCGAAGGCTGCTGAGGCCGGTCCGGCGGTCCCGGTGTCGCCGCTCGATCTGCTCCGCCACCCGCGCCGCCCGTGTAGACGCCGGCGCCGGGTCGAGTGTCTCGTCGATGCCGTCGAAGAACCGGAAGCGCGCCGGGTCGACGCCGAGCCGGGCGGCGTCGAGCGGTGCGGCCAGGCGAGCCCAGGGGGGCGCCTCGTGGTGCTGCATCGAGACCGGGCTGTAGAAATGACGCACGGTGATGGGGAAGGGACGCTCGCCCGGCGGGGCCTCGTATACGTCGAGGGCGATCTTCAGGGCGTTGTGCCAGGCCGGATTGTCCGTGTAGGCGTCCAGGCTGAGCAGGTAGGCCCGGCGGGGCGTCGGGTCGTTGAAGGCGCTGAACTGCCGTGGTTCGAGCACGACGTCGCGGTAGGTCGTTCCCCGGAAGCCGGTCTCGACACGGTTGCGTACTACCCAGGCGACGAGCCGCTGCTCGTGCGGGTGGTCGCTTTCGGACAGGATGCAACGGGCCAGCCAGACCACCTCGTCCATGGCGCGCGGGTCGAGGCGACGGAGGCGCTCCCGCACGTCGTCCGGTTGTGCGGCGACCGGGCCGATGCCTGGCACGGCCAGGAACAGAAGGATCGCGAGCAGGCGATGCATGCACATGGGCGGGCTGTGAGGACGACGAATGCCCGCCCGGCAAAGAGCGTACCGCCCCCGCCGAAACGGCCCGAAGGACCGCCTGGACGGCCTCTGGAAGCATGCCGGGGGAAAAGACCGGGCGGAACAACCGGAAAAAGGCGCCGGAAGGGAGGTTTGGAGATATGGCCGGAACGTGGTATGTTCAAGAGACAGCTCATCTTTACGTTAAGGGCATTTCTGGATGGGTGAGAGGCAGTCCCTGGTATTTGTTTTTTTCCAAAAAAACGTGGTAAAAATCATGGTGAGACGATTCGCAGTACCTCTACGGATTGGTCTGGTGGCTTCCATGCTGCTTCTTGCCGGATGTGATGGCGACAACAAGGAAGGCGAGGCCTTGAGCGAGGAAACCCTGGCCGAACTCAGTTCGATGATGACGGACGTCTCCACGGTGATGGGCATGGTGATGGCCCGGGTACAGGTGGGAGGCAAACAAGTGCAGGCCGCTTTCGGCCCCGAAGACATCTTCGCATGTCCCCAGGGGGGACAGGTGGATTACGACGGCTCGTCCAGTTCGAGCGGATCTGTTTTTACCTTCGACCTTGCGATGACCTTTGAGAACTGCAACGGCATCGACGGCTCGCTCTCGGTATCCGGCGACGGTGCCATTTCCGAACAGGTCTACGAATATGCTTTTTCGATGGACGGCGAGCTCCGTGAGGTCTGCACCATCGGCTATGACCAGTTCGAGCAGCGGATCGTGACCAACATCGCCACGCAGGAGTTTTCGATCTCACTGGACGGTTCGATCTCGGGGCGCTGTGGCAACGAGTCGTTCACCTGCAACATGGACGGGGTGACGTTCGACCAGAACAGCTCGGCCGCAGCGTATCAGAACGTCTGCCGGTCCGGGTGAGCTGCGCCTGGAGGGGTGCCTGGAAGGCGAAGGTTCAGGGACGACGGGGGCGGCGGCCCGCGTTCGGCACCGTTTCCGGGAAGGACGGCGAGCCGGATCTGGCGAAAACGGTGACCATCCCGTATACTCGGGCCATACGTTTCCCATTTCTGAACCCGTTTGCCGCTCATGCACCACATGCACCAGACGACGCACGTGGAGCGCCTGGTCAACCTGCTCGACCCGGCGGAGAACCTTTTTCTGAACGCCACCCCCGAGGCGGCGGTCGAGGCCCTGGCGTCCGGGGATCCGGAACGGGTGCGTGCCCTGGAAGGGCAGTTCGCCCTCGTGTACAAGGACGGCGTCACCGTGCGCATGGCCCGTTCCATCGGCCGGCCGATGCGTTATTTCCTGGCCAAACGCAGCGAGGGGCCGTGCCTGGTGGTGGCCGAACGCATCGACGAGATCGCGGGCTTCCTGGCCTCGGAAGGGCTCGACGACCAGTTCCATCCCTCCTACACGCGGATGGTGCCGGCACACTACATCGTCGAGCTCCGGCTCGTCGGCTGCCCCGATCCGAACCCGGCCTACCGGCGTTTCTTCACCCCCGAACGCAACACCCTGCCGCCCGACCTCGACGCCATCGGGCAGGCCTACATCGGCACGCTGGCCGGGGTGTGCGACCGCTGGCTCGACCGGCTCGACCCGCGCGAACCCATCGGGGTGCTCTTCTCGGGTGGGATCGACAGCGGCTCGGTTTTCCTCGTGCTCTACCACCTCTTGCTGGCGCGGGGGGAAGCCCCCACCCGGCTGAAGGCCTTCACGCTCCGCGCCCCCGGCGGCCCGGACGCCGAGCAGGCCCACCGCTTCCTCGATACCCTCGGCCTCTCGATGTTCCTGGAAGTCGTCGACGTGGCCCTCGAAGACCTGGACTACCGCCAGGCCATCCGCGTCATCGAGGACTACAAGCCGCTCGACGTGCAGGCGGCCACCATGACGCTCGCCCTCTGCCGGGCCCTCCGCCAGCGCTATCCGGACTGGACCTACCTCGTCGACGGCGACGGCGGGGACGAGAACCTGAAAGACTATCCCATCGAGGAAAACCCGGAACTGACCATCCGCAGCGTCCTGAACAACCTGCTGCTCTACCACGAGGGCTGGGGCGTCGAGGCCGTCAAACACTCCCTCACGTACACCGGCGGGCTGAGCCGGGGGCACGTGCGCACGTACGCCCCCGTGCGGCACTTCGGGTTCAGGAGCTTCAGCCCCTACACGGTGCCCGAGGTGATCGCCGTGGCCGAAGGCATTCCCTTCGTGGAACTGACAGACTGGGAGCACGAGCGGCTCTACGCGCTCAAGGGCGAAGTCGTCCGGCGCGGGGTGAAGGCCATCACCGGGCTGGACATGCCGGTTTTCGAGAAACGCCGTTTCCAGCACGGCGCGGTCGATGCGTCCGCCTTCCGTGCCCTCTTCCCCGAACGCGAAACCGCCTATCGTGCGGCCTTCCGCGCGCTGTTCGAGGCATACTGACGGCCCGGAGGGTCGCGGGGGCATTCCATGGACCCACTTCTCGGAGCCGAGCGTCAGGGCGCACCGGGTGACGCGGCCGTAGTACGCGGCCCGTGGCCCCGCTTCGACGATGCCGCCATCGTGGCGGCGCGCCCGCCGAAGGCACCGGTGGATCCGCACCGGCCCTATGCGTTTTTCGTCGAGCCGGAGCACACGGCCGGCGGGCGGGTGGAGCCGGTGGCGACCGTCTTTCTGACCAACCGGGAGTGCCCGTTCCGCTGCCTCATGTGCGACCTCTGGCGGCACACCACCGACGCGCCGTTGCCCCCGGGGCTGATCCCCGCACAGATCGACCATGCGCTCGAACGCCTGCCGCCGGCCCGCCACGTCAAGCTCTACAACAGCGGCAACTTCTTCGACCGGAAGGCCATCCCACCGGCGGATCATGCGGCCATCGCCGCGCGGGTGCGGGGCTTCGAGACGGTCATCGTCGAGAACCACCCGAAACTCTGCGGCGACGACGTGCGCCGCTTTCGTGACCGCCTCGACGGGCGGCTGGAGGTGGCCCTCGGCCTGGAGACGGCCCACCCCGGCGTCCTCGAACGGCTCAATAAACGCATGACCCTTGCCGACTTCGAGCGGGCCGTCGCGTTCTTGAGAAAGGAGGACATCGACGTGCGGGCGTTCATCCTGCTGCGCCCGCCGTTCATGACGGAGGAAGAGGGGATCGACTGGGCGCTTCGCTCGATCCGCTTCGCCTTCGACGCCGGCGCCGGGTGCTGCGCCGTCATCCCCACCCGGGGCGACACCGGGCTGATGGCCCGCCTGGCCCGCGACGGCTTCTTCGCACCGCCGTCGATGCGGGCCATCGAGACGGTGCTGGAGGAGGGGCTGCGGATGGGCCGGGGCCGGGTGTTCATGGACCTGTGGGACCTGGAGCGCTTCTTCGATTGCCCGCGCTGCGGTCCGGCCCGCCGCGAGCGGCTTCACCGTATGAACCTCACCCAGCGCCTTGCCCCGCCCGTCGCCTGCCCCTGCCGCCCGGCCGGATGAAGGCCGCCCGGGTGGAAGGGGCGGCCCCCTGAACGTCTTTCCCGATGTCGAAAACCGACATGATGGCTTCACCTGCCCTGACCGTCGACGTCGCCGTGCTGGGCTCCGGCTTCGGCGGGAGCCTCTCCGCGCTGATCCTGCACCGCCTCGGCTACCGCGTAGCGGTTTTCGACCGGGCGCGGCACCCACGCTTCACCATCGGCGAGTCGTCCACGCCCGTGGCCGACATGATCCTGCGCGACCTGTGCGACCGCTACGACCTGCCGCGCCTGCGCCCGCTGTGGAAGTACGGCACCTGGCAGGCGGCCTACCCGGCGCTCACGTGCGGGCTCAAGCGCGGCTTCAGCTATTTCCGGCACGAGCCGGGTGAAGACTTCGTCCCGCGCCCGGACCACGCCAACGAACTGCTCGTGGCCGCCAGCCGCGACGAGGCCACGAGCGACACCCACTGGCTCCGGGCCGAGGTGGATGCCTTCTTTGCGGGCGAGGTGCGGGCGGCCGGCATACTCCTGTTCGAAGAGACGGCCGTGACCGTGTACCCGGACGGGACCGGATGGCGGCTTGCCGGCCGGAACCGCGCGGGGAACGTCCGGTGCCGTGCCGGCTTCGTGATCGACGCCACCGGACCGGCCGCCGTGGTACCGGAAGCGCTCGGGCTGCCCGCCGCGCCGGCCACGGCGTTCCGGACGAACAGCCGGGCCGTCTACGGCCATTTTGCAGGGGTACCCACGTGGGCTTCCCGGCTCACGATGCGGGGGGCGAACCTCGCCGACCACCCGTTCCCCTGCGATGCGGCCGCCCTGCACCACCTCCTCGAGGCGGCCTGGATGTGGATGCTCCGCTTCCGGGACGGCCGCCTCAGCGCGGGCCTCGTCCTCGACGCCCGGCGGCACCCTCCCCGGCCGGACCGCCCGCCGGAGGACGAATGGGCGTGCCGGCTCCACGCCTACCCGGCGCTCCGGGAGCTCTTTGCGACCGCACGCGTCGTCGATCCGCCGGGGCGGCTCGTGGCGACGCCCCGGCTTCAGCGCCGGTGGGAACGGGTTGCCGGGGCGGGGTGGGCGCTCCTGCCGCACACCGCCGGCTTCGTCGACCCGCTGCACAGCACCGGCATCGCCCATACGCTCGGCGGCATCGAGCGGCTGATGCGGGCCTTCGAACGGGGACCGGGCCACGCGCATTTTCCTGAACGGCTGGCCGCCTACGAGCGGGCCGTTCTGGCCGAACTTTCGCTGATCGACGGGCTCGTGGCCGTCTGCTACGAGGCCCTGCCGGACTTTCGCCTCTTCACCGCGGCCGCGATGCTCTATTTTGCCGCGACGATCACGTACGAGCAGGCACGGGCCCGCCACGGTTTCGACGAGGCAGGGTATCTCTTCCGGGCGGAGGACCCGGCGCTGCGCCGCCTCGTCGACGAGGCCCATACACGGCTGGCCCGCCTCCGGCAAGGGAAACGGTCGGAAGCGGTGGTCCGGGCCTTCGAGGCATGGGTGGAAGCGGCCATCGCGCCCTACAACACCGCCGGGCTGTTCCATCCGCCGGTGCCGAACATGTATCACCACACGGTTGCGCCGCTCGTCGAGGCGGAAGGACTCAGAGCACCAGGCGCAGGGACATCGACAGCGCATCCGGGGCAATCACGGGCGTGATCGACAACCGGCGTCGCTCGGCCAGGTGGCGCTTCGAAAGGTGGTAGGCCGTCAGAAAGCCGATGGCGCCCCCGGCGATGACGTCCGTGGCCCAGTGCTTGTCCCGGGCCAGGCGGGCCAGAGCCGTCCCCGTCGAGAGGGCGAACAGGCCGTACGTGACGGGATGAGGGTAATACAGCACCCAGGGTGTCAGCAGGGCGAAGGCGGCCGTCGTGTGGCCCGAGGGAAAAGAAGTGTGGCCGGAGAAGGGATCGAAGTCGTGCGCCCCGTCTCCCTCGAAGGGACGCTCCCGGCCGAAGGCGTATTTGAGCCCGTAGCTGATGGCCCCGGCATAGATCAGGGATTGCAGTGAGGTGAAGGCGGCATCCTGCAGGTGCGTATCCCGGGTGAGGAGCGAGGCGGCAAAAACCGCTACCGCCGGCAGCTTGACACCGGGGCCGCCGAAGTGGTTGGCGAAATCGAGGAAATCGCCGAAGCGTCCCCGGTACCGCTGCTGGATCGCCGGGTTGATGGCCGGGTCGAAATGGGAGAGCGGAAGGAGAAAGGCCGCAGCGGAGGCGACGTACAGCGGCGTGCGCTCGTCGATCGTCCGGGTCAGCGCAAGGGCATCCCGGTACATCCACCGCAGAAAGCGGGCACGATCCGATGACGGCTGCGCGGTGGCGGTTTCACAGAGACATGTCAGGCTGAGGACGCACAGGACCACGCAGGTGCCGGCACGCGGGGAGCAAGAACAGAGCATCGTGATGCGGCGGGTTCTACGAACGGAAGGAAGCAAACCCGATGTGCGGGTTTTAATCCGTAATGAGCTTGGCGAATTGCAGCGGAGGCAGCCCCTGCTGCTGACACAGAAGCACAGCCAGCGTATGACTACAGAGCTTCCTGAGCCATCGATTACACAGGTGCCAGCGGTCTCGCGCCCACACGTGCTTGGCCTGAAATCGCTCCACGAACTGCCCGATCACTGTCTCGATGCGTCGCCGCTTCTGCGTCAGACTCCTCGACCAGTGCGGCGAGGCCCCCCGCTTCTTCGGCGTAATCAGCCGTGTGCCGGCCTCGGCCAGCTCCGCAAACAGGCGCGGGCTCCAGTAGTTGCGATCCGCCAGACCCACGCCCTGCGCCTCGTCGGTCAGCGCCGGGGCCACCGAGAGGTCATGTACGTTGGCCGGAGCCAGTTCGCTCTCTACGACGACGCCCGGCCAGACCACCCGCAGATGGCTGCGCAGGCCGTAGAAGGTCTGTTTAGCCATCTCGTCGTAGCCATAGGTGGCCTCCTCGGCCAGCACCCGGCAGCGATAGGCGCGGGCGAGGCGACAAACGGGCATCGGAAAGCTGTCGATGATCCACAAGGTCGGATCACAGGCTATGCGGCGCAGCAGCCGCTGATGCAGACGCTGTTTGACCGCCCAGAGGTTGGCAGCCTGTCGGGTGAAGGTCGTGCGATGCACCTTGAGGAGCTTCGGAAAGAAGGCTCCATGATGGCGACGGAAGTAGTGGAAGATGCCGCTGTCGGTGTCGTAGCCGAGAAACTCGCCGATGATCTCGCAGGCCAGGACGACGCTGTCGGCCAGTTTGGGCGCGGGGCCTCGGCTGCGAAGCGTGAGGCCGTCGTCTTTCATCTCGGTGAGCATGTCATCGATGAGGCAGAAAACCGTTATTATGTAGTCGGTGAGGGACATGGCTGGCTGCGGGCTGGTGCTCTGTTTTGCGTACAACAACACAGAGGCCGGTCGGCACCAGTCTGTTCCTCATCCTAAAAACCTGCACATCGGGTAAGCAAGGTGGAAGAAGGTCGTAGACGTGCGGCATAGACGACATCGGCTCCGTTCGGAAAAGCTAAATCCCGGGTGCCGCCCAAATTACGGAACGTGCCGCCCGTACGCAAAGGGCCTCCGCGTTTTCCGGCAAAGGGGGGGGTCCGGCAGGCGGGCCGTTGCGGGATGTGTTCCCTCCCTCCCGAAGGGCGGTGCCGGGAGGGAGGGAACGCGTCCGGATGCGGGGTCAGCGGTTGAAGTGATACTTCACCGACAGGCCCGTGTAGACGCTCCGCCCCGGTGCCGGGTCGAAGAAGGCGGGCTGGCCATTGCCGAAGGCCCGGGCGTTCAACGCGGCCTGTGAGGTGTACAGCACGTCGAAGAGGTTGTCCACCCCCACGAAGGCGTTGACGTCGAGGAGCCGGCCGAGGGAGCCGGCATAGCCGGCCTTCACGTCGACGACGGAGTACGCGGGGTTGAAGGCGGTGTTGTCGTCGTTGAGGGGGGCGTCGTCGTTGAAGAAATAGGTCGCGTGGAGGTAGAACCCGGCCGCCGTCGTCACGTCGAGGCCGGCCGAGACGACGTGGGGGGCGATGCCGGTGAGGGCGTTCCCGGAGAAGTCGGCGAGGACGTTTCCCCCGGCGTCGAGCAGGCGGAAGTCCTCGAAGGTGAAGTCCGAGTAGGTATAGCTCAGGAAGGGGCGGAGGGTGGTGAAGAACGCCCGGGGCGGGAGGGGCACCGGGAAGGAGAGTGCGACCTCCAGCCCGTTGAGCGACGTCTTTCCGGCGTTGTTGAAGATCGTCCGGTTCTGCCCGACGCTCTGGGGGATGAGCTGGTCGCGCATCTGGAAGGAGAAGGCCGTCACGTCGTAGTGGAGCCGTCGTCCGAGCAGGCTGCCGCGTGCCCCGATCTCATAGTTGACGCCGCGCTCGGCCTGCACGTCGTCGCGGAGGTGGCCGTCGGCGTCGCTGATTTCGGAAGTCGTCGGCGGGGAGAAGCCGGCGCTGATGCCGGCGTGCAGGGCCAGGGCATCGCCGAAGACGTGTGCCACCGCCAGGCGGGGCGTCACCTCCGAGTCGAACGTTTTCGTTCCGTTCTGCGCCGGTTCCAGAAAGTCCCGCACGGTGTATTCGACCTTGTTCAGGCTCGCGCCCAGCGTGGCGAAGGTGCGGGGCGTGAGTTGCACTTCGGCCTGGATGAAGAGCGTATATTGCAGGTTGTCGAGCTCCTGGTTGAGGAGGAGTGTGCCTTCCCGTCCGCCCTGGTTCTGAAACCGCCTGGCTGCCACGAAGGCCTTGATGACCTCGGCGCCTGCGGTGAGCGTCGTCGGGAGCACGGGCAGGGCGGGTTTGAACACCATCCGCGTGCGCCCGCCGTAGCTCTGGTAGGGCTGCCGGAGGTAGGCGAAGGCGAGGGGGTGGTCCAGCTCGTAGAAGGAGGCGTAGACGCTCGTCGTGTTCGAGAGGTGCTCGTTGAAATCGTAGGTCTGAGAGACCCCGATGCGGGTCCAGGTCTGGAAGCGACCGGCCTGCTGGGCCACATTGGACGCGCTGGCCTGCCGCGGGTCTTCAGCGAGCTGGTCGGCCGTCAGGGCGCCGGGGATCAACGTCTCCTGGCGCGTCTGGTTCAGCAGTACGGTAACCGCCTGCTTCTCGCTCGGGAAGTACTGGAGCGAACCGGTGAAGAAGCGGCGCTCGTCGGTGCTGTGGGCGCGGTAGCCGCCGTAGTGCTGGGTGCCGACCGTGACGGCGGCGTTGAAGCGGTCGGTGCCGATCCGGTAGGTTGATGCCAGGCGGGAGAGGTCGTACGAGCCGCCCAGGGCCGTGGCTTCCAGGCTGTTCTCGCGGTAGGGCGAGCGCTGGATCTGGAAGTGGAGTACGCCGCCCGTGCCGGCGCCGTAGAGGCTCGAAGCCGGCCCCTTGATGACCTCCACCCGCCCGAGCGTTGCCACGTCCAGCCCTTCGATCCGGGTGAACCCATCGGCCTCGGTGATCGGGATCTCGTTGACGTACACCTTCAGGTTGCGGATGCCGAAGTTCGAGCGGATGCCTGCGCCCCGGATCGAGATGCGGGTGTTGGCCAGGTTACTCTGGTCCACGCGCACGCCGGGGATGGTGTTGAGCACGGGCTTCAGGCTGACGCGGCTGGTGCGGTCGAAGTCTTTCTCGGTCAGGACCGCCACCGAACCGGCGGTCTCCTGGAGCTTCCGGTTCGTGTCGAAGCCGACGACCTGCACCTCGTTCAGGAGGATGTTGTCGGGTTCGAGCAGGATGTTGAGGAAGCCGTTGGCATCGTCGATCCGAACGGTTTTGCGGACGTAGCCGACGTAACTGAGCTGGAGCACGGCATCGGGGGTTGGAAGGGGGAGGAGAAAGCGTCCCTCCAGGTCGGTCGTCGTGCCGGTGGTGGTGCCGGCCACGGTCACGTTCACGCCGGCGAGCGGCTCGCCGGTCTGCTGATCGAGCACGCGGCCGCGAAGCTCGGACTGGGCCGCTGCCGGGCCGGCACCGAACACCAGCAGCAGGAGCAAGGCCGCGGGTATGCGCGGCAGGGAAACGGGGCTTTTCATGGTCTATCGGACAAGGGTTGAATACGGAGAAAGATGCCCAGGCGTGTTTCGGCCGGGATGATGGGGGCGGACCGCGCAGGCACGCCACGAACCACACAAGCCGTCTTTTACATCGCCGGGAGGAGATAGAGGAAGGCCTCATCGCGGGTTTGCCCGGCCAGGGCCACGGTGGAGGCGCCGGTCGCGATGGCGGGATGCTCTCCGGAAGGAAGGGGGGCGCCGGCATGGACGAGATCGCCCCGGCCATCGGTGCGGGCCAGGCGAAGTTGCCCGGTGTGCCGGTCTTCCCAAGCCAGCCAGACGTGTTCCTGCCCGTGCCCGCCGAGCTTCACCTGCGAGACACCCACCCCCGTGGCGAGCGGCACCGGAGGGGTGAAGGTGCGGCCACCGTCGGCGGACATGGCATAGTACAGCCCGGCCCGGGTCTCGACGCCCGTATACCAGGCAACGTGGAGCCGGCCGGCACGGTCGAGTGCGAGCGAAGGCCCGGCGTGCGGGCAACCGTCGATCCGCCACCGGTCGGCGTGGACCCGAACGGGTTCGGTGAAGGTGCGCCCGCCGTCGGTGGAGCGAGCCAGGGCGATGTCGCGTTCCCCGCCGGGAAAGATGTGGCGCCAGGCGAGGTAGACGGTGCCCTCTTCCGCCACGGCCAGCGCGGTCCGACAGCACGGGCAGGTGTCCGCAGCCACCACGGCCGTCTCCTCGAACGAGCGGCCCCCGTCGCGTGAGACCGCCACGCGGAGTTCGATGCCGGGAAGGACGGCGTGGTCGTGACGGCCCGGATCGTGGCTGCCGTGTGTTCCGGGAGCCGGTACCCCGGACCGGTTCGTTGTCGCCGTTTCGGCCCGCATCGCGTCGCGGGCGCGCCCGTCCAGCCAGGCGATGTAGACCGTCCCGTCCGGCCCGACGGCCAGGTCGTGGAACGTGTGGCTGGAGGGCCGGTCGCCCGCGTCGCTGTTCACCGAGAGGGCCGGTTCGAAGGTGCGGCCGCCGTCGGTGGAGCGGGCGAAGCGGAGGTTGCTGGCGGGAAACCGTCGTCCCCCGGCAGGGACGTGGTTCGTCCAGGCGACGTACACGTGGCCTTCCGGCCCGAGGGCGACCTGGGCGGGAGCCTGTGCGTGGATCGTCGCGTCGCCTTCGAGGTGGTTGACGCGCACCGGTTCGCCGAGCGGCCGTCCGTCCGGGGCCTGCCGGGTCAGGTACACGTCGGCGTTCTCGGAAGCCTGTTTCAGTCAGGCAACGTAGACCGTCCCCGTATGCGGGTCGATGGCCGTGGTCGGGGCTCGCCCCGTTGCGAGGGTGACGGTGACGGGTTCAGCGGGAGGGCGGGGTGTTTCCGGTTGCCGGCAGCCGGTCGGCAGGAACAGGACCAGCATGCCCGGCAGGGCCCCCCACCACAGGGGCAGGTGCTGCAAGCGCATGGGAAATCTCCGAGGGGTGAAGGAGCAACAGCGGGGCATCGAAGGCTCCTTGCACCGGCAGGCCCACACGGGGGCACATCGGTGCCGCCGGACGGGCGTTTCGTCCACACCGATCGGACGACGACCCGGCAGGCCCCGGTCGGCCGGCGTCGGATCAGGGTGTGTGCCCGTGCCGGCGTTCGGGATGAAAGGAGCGGGATCAGCCCGGCGGGGGACCGCGCTCGGAGATGGGCAGGACCTCGCGCTCGTGCACGTGGCGCGCGGGAGGGGGAGACGGGAGCGGTACCGACGGAGCCGGCAACGCGGTGAACGTTGTCGGAGCGTGCGGGGCCAGCACCAGCGTGGCGAAGAGCGCGGCGTATTCACAGGGGGCATGCGCCGGGTGCTCCGGCCGGAGTGCCGCTTCGCCGTCCTCGCCCGGCATCGGCATCGGTGCTGCCGCCCGGTGCGAATCCGTCGTGTCTCCGTGCCGCCAGGGCACGTAGGCCTCGCTCACCGCCATGAACAGGTGGTGCGACGCCGGGGCCAGCACACCCCCCACCGAGAACGTGAGGAGCAGCAGGAACGATATGTACCGGCGACGGGCCATGGACCGCACAGATTACGGAACAAGACGGCGGAAAGATATGGCAGCGACCGCAACGGCGCGATGCCTTTTGGGATGGATCTTTCGAAAAACCGTTACACCCCGGGACGTTCTCAGCGCCGGGTGAACACGGGCAGATCCGAAAAGGCCATCGCTTCTGCCGCGGAAAAGCGCAAAGATTCAGACGCCGTTCGCCTCGGCCGGCGTCACCGGGGTCGGCACGGCTTTCGCCGGGGGTTCCTGCTTCGGATCCACGACGTGCAGCACCGGGCGCGGGGTGCAATGGATCTTCAACTCGAAGATGTCCGGGCGGGCGTAGTGGCCGGCCACGTCGAGCTGGAAGCGGGGGCCGGTCACCCGGGACGGCTCCAGGTCGGCGTAGAGGATCGTTTCGCATTCACGCACCGGCTCGACGACGAACTTGCCGTCCGGATCCACGATGGCGCTGTCTCCGGGATTGATCCACGTCACGTCGGGGAGGAAATCCTGCTTGAAGGCATAGCGGTCGGGGATGGCGTTGCGGTGCATCGCCGTGCAGCAGCCGACGACGTAGACGCGGCCCTCCTTGGCCGTGTGGCGCAGCGTCGAGATCCAGGGTTCGCCCCGGTCCCAGGTGGGCGCCACCAGGATCTCCGTGCCCCAGCCGTAGAGCGCGTAGCGGGCCAGGGGCATGTACATCTCCCAGCAGATCAACCCGCCGAGCCGTCCGAACGGAGTTTCGTAGACCCCCAGGGTACTGCCGTCGCCCATGCCGTGGACCAGCCGCTCGGCGGCCGTCGGGATGAGCTTGCGGTGCTTGCCCAGGAGGCGGCCCGTGTCGTCGATGAAGAGCAGGGTGTTATAGAGGGTGGTGCCGCTGGTCTCCACGTTGATCTCGTTGATGCCCATGACGACGTGGACGCCGGCTTCACGGGCGGCTTCGCCCAGGCGCTCCGTCACCGGGCCCGGCACGACGACGGCGTTGTCGAGCAACTCGGCATAGAGGGCGCGCAGGTCGGCGGTGCGATACGGCGGGATGAACCATACCCAGAACGGGTACGTCGGGATGAAGCATTCGGGAAAGACGACCAGCCGTGCACCGGCTCGGGCGGCTTCTGCGATGAGGTCACACGCCCTGGCTACGGTGGCGTCGCGGTCGAGGAAGACGGGGGCAGCCTGCACGGCCGCCACACGGAAGGGGGTACGCTGGCGGATCATGGGTGAGCTGGAACTACGCGGTCGCCGGTGGCGACCCGGGCGGGATGAAGCAAGGGACCTCACCCAAGGTAAACTAAAACAACCGCCTGGGCAAGAGAAAAAGGAGGCGGCGGGGGACACCGGGCACCGGGGGAACACGCCACCGGAAAAATTTTGACCCGGCTGTAACAGGTGCTAAAAAATTAGCGTATGGGGTGGCCGAACCCTGAAAGGACGGGAGGCGGGTGTCCGTAAACGTTTCGCCTTCCGGGAAGCACATCGCAGGCATCTGGGAGGCAACCGCACCATGAGGAGGGTCATGCTACTGCTTTGCCTGGGGCTGTCGTCCGGTTGGATGGGGGACGGTGCCCGGGTCCATGCTTTTCCCGCGACGCGTTCTTCCTCCGGCCCTTCGGGGTTCCTGCAGGAGGCCCGGCGGCTGGCCTCCACGGCGTCTCCTCCCGTGGAGGAAGCCGAAAGGCGCGTTCCGGCCGTTCGCCGCCGGCACCCGGTCACCATCGACGGGCGGCTCGACGAGGCTGCCTGGGAGCAGGCGCCCGTGATCGACCGGTTTCTCCAGCGCGATCCCGTCGAAGGAGCGCCGCCGACCGAGCGGACGGCCGTGCGCGTGCTCTTCGACGACGACGCGCTCTACGTCGGCGCCCGGCTCTACGACAGCGCACCGGACTCCATCGTCGCCCGCCTGGGCCGCCGCGACGCCGACCTGGAGTCCGACCGCTTCGTGGTCTTCATCGATCCCTTCTACGACCGGCGCACCGGCTATTATTTCGGCGTCAACGCCGCCGGCACGCTCTACGACGGTGTGCTCATGAACGACGACTGGGACGACGATGCGTGGGACGGGGTCTGGGAGGGAAAGGTACACCTCGATGAAGCGGGCTGGAGCGTCGAGATGCGCATCCCGTATTCGCAGCTTCGCTTTCATCGAAAAGACCGGTACGTCTGGGGCATTAACTTCCGGCGGGACATCTCGCGCAAGAACGAGTCGGATTACCTGGTCTACACGCCGCGGCAGGAGAGCGGCTTCGTCTCTCGCTTCTACGACCTCGTCGGGATGGAAGACATCACGCCGCGCCGCCAGGTCGAGGTGATGCCTTACCTGACGGCACGGGCCGAGTTCACCGACCAGCCCCGGGGCAATCCTTTCGACGACGGCTCGCGGTATGTGCCCGGCGTCGGGGTGGACCTGAAGGTGGGCCTGACGAGCAACCTGACGCTCAATGCCACCGTCAACCCCGACTTCGGGCAGGTGGAGGTGGATCCCGCCGTCGTCAACCTGAGTGACATCGAGACCTTCTTTCCCGAGAAGCGGCCCTTCTTCATCGAGGGGGCCTCCGTGTTCAACTTCGGCCGGGGCGGGGCCAGCAGCAACTGGGGCTTCAACTGGGGCAACCCGGCCTTCTTCTACAGCCGCCGCATCGGCCGGGCGCCGCAGGGAAGCCTGCCGGAGCACGACTATGCGGACGTCTCCGACGGGGTGCGGATTCTCGGGGCCGCCAAGCTTACCGGGCGCATCGGCTCCGCCAACGTGGGCACGATCCAGGCCCTCACCGAACGCGGCGTGGCCGGCGTGGCCCGCGGTGCGGAGCGCTTCTCGGCCGAAGTGGAGCCCCTGGCCTATTACGGCGTCTTCCGGGCCCAGCAGGAATTCAACGAAGGGCGGCAGGCCCTGGGCTTCCTGGGGACCGTCGCGCAGCGCGACTTCCGCGAGGACTGGCTCCGGGACGAGGTCAACCAGGCCGCCTACGGCTTCGGTCTCGACGGCTGGACGTTCCTCGATGACGACAGGGTGTGGGTCCTCACCGGATGGCTGGGTGCCACCCACGTGCGGGGTACCCGCGCGCGCATGCTCGCCCTGCAACAGAGCGCGCTCCACTACTTCCAGCGGCCCGACCTCGGCGCCGTCGCCGTGGACAGCAACGCCACCGGCCTCACCGGTACGGCCGGGCGCCTGGCCCTCAACAAGCAGCGCGGCCGGTTCACCGTGAACGCGGCGCTCGGCTTCATCAGCCCCGGCTTCGATGTCAACGACCTCGGCTTCATGTGGCGCACGAACGTCGTCAACGGGCACCTGGCCACAACCCTCCGCTGGACCGATCCCACGCCGTGGTACCGCCGCCTCTTCTGGAACGCTGCGGTCTTCCGCAGCCTGGACTTCGACGGCAACACCACCTGGACGGGCGTCTGGACCTCCGGCTTCATCCAGTTCCTCAACTACTACGGCCTCTGGGTGATGGTCGCCGTCAACCCCGAGACGGTCAACAACACCCGCACGCGCGGCGGCCCGCTGACGCGCAACCCCCCGGGCGTCGAGCTCGGTCTCGAGTTCGAAACCGACAGCCGCAAGCCCCTCGTCTTCACGCTGAATGCCTTTACCTACCGGCAGCCGAACGAGGGCAACCTCAGCTTCGGCCCGGGGATCGAATACAAACCGGCTTCCAACCTCTCGCTCCGGGTCAGCCCCCAGCTCAGCCTCAACCGCGAATTCGCCCAGTACGTCGGCCAGTTCGACGACCCGACCGCCACGCATACCTTCGGCAAACGCTACGTCTTCGCCGAGCTCGACCAGGTCACCCTCTCGACGAGTATCCGGCTGAACTGGACCTTTACCCCGACGATGAGCTTCCAGCTCTTCGCACAGCCCTTCATCTCCTCCGGCGACTACGCGCACTACAAGGAACTGGCCCGCCCGAAAAGCTACGACTTCATCACCTATGGCGAGGCGGGTACCACCTTCGACCCGGCGACGCGCGTGGCCGACCCCGACGGGGAGGGGCCGGCACCCCCGCTGGAGCTGCCCGATCTCGACTTCAACTTCAAGTCGCTGCGTGGAACGGCCGTCTTCCGCTGGGAATACCGCCCCGGCTCGACGCTCTTCCTGGTCTGGACGCAGGCGCGCTCCGACACCGAGGAGCACGGCGAATTCCGGTTCTCGCACTCGCTCAGGCGCCTCTTCGATGTCCGGCCGGACAACATCTTCATGGTCAAACTCACGTACTGGCTCAGCCGTTGAATCAAAAAAATGATGTTACGCAGTGGAGACCGGTGCGACGGCAGGACTATAGCGGAGGTCAGGGTTATTGAGGGCATGGTTGCCCTTAGCGAACGTACCGTGTAGCCGCGGATCTGGACGCGTTGCGCGTCCCGTTAGCCCGGGCGCGCCGGCGGAGAGGGGGGCGCACCCGTGAAGGGTGCGGCTACATTGCTCCTCGAACGTACCGTGTAGCCGCGGATCTGGACGCGTTGCGCGTCCCGTTAGCCCGGGCGCGCCGGCGGAGAGGGGAGCGCACCCGTGAAGGGTGCGGCTACATCGCGCTGTACAACGGCGCCTTCAACAGCATGGACCAACGCTATATGAAAACCTACCCCTGTCAACCTTCGCATGGGGAGGATCTGGTCGTAGCCCCCACGCCTGACACCAAGCCCTTCCCCCTGGCCGCACCCGGCGGCCCTGCAGGAG
Source organism: Rhodocaloribacter litoris (assembly GCF_011682235.2). Taxonomy (NCBI): domain Bacteria; kingdom Pseudomonadati; phylum Rhodothermota; class Rhodothermia; order Rhodothermales; family Rhodothermaceae; genus Rhodocaloribacter; species Rhodocaloribacter litoris. Next base: position 4,092,015 of record NZ_CP076718.1, read on the forward strand.
GAAGGTCCCCGAAGGGGGGATGGGGGGCGCTATCTCCCGGATCGGGGGCCTGCCATGAAGCGAAAGGAGCGAAACGTGGTGGCTTCGCCGCCTACTGCGTAACATCGGTCAAAAAAGAAACCCGGCCGGTGACACTTTTCGCCGGCGATGCCGTAGGGCTATGGAGTCACTTTGACATTCGGGGTGTAGGTGTGCCCGGAGCCTCTTTGCGCTACCTCCGGGGTTTCGGGCACCTCGGTTCGCGATGGTGGTGTGGCAACACCGGGCGAACGACCTGGAGGGAGGGCATCCCGGAAAAGCCGCCAGGGTGAGGGTTTCATCCTGGCGGTTTTTTTTGTGGGTCACCGTGACGCAGGTCCCACGAAACGCCGGGGCGGGGGAGGGCCCGGTGCCGGTGGCGGATGCCCTGGGAGCCTCCGGGTGCTTTCAGCGCTGTCCGTTGCGCATCTGCACGAAGAAAGCCTGGAGCAAGGCGGCGGCCCGTTCGGCCTCGAGGCCGGAGATCACCTCGACGCGGTGATTCAGCCGTTCATCCTGCGGGATGTTGTAGAGGGTGGAGGCACTGCCGGCTTTCTCGTCGAAGGCACCGAAGACCAGCCGGTCCAGCCGGGACCACACGATGGCCCCGGCGCACATCGGGCATGGTTCGAGCGTCACGTAGAGGGTGCATCCTGCGAGGTATTTCGTGCCGAGCGTTTCGCAGGCGGCCGTGATGGCGATCATCTCGGCGTGGGCCGTCGGGTCCTGCAGCGTCTCGATCAGGTTGTGCCCGCGCCCGACGACCCGTTCCCCCTGCACGATGACGGCGCCCACGGGCACCTCACCCTGTTCGAGGGCTCGTTCGGCTTCTTTCAGCGCCAGCTTCATCCAGCGCCGGTGGGGGGTAAGCAGGGTGGAGAGGCCGTTCACCGTCGCTTCTGTTGGAGCAGTTCGATGAAACGCAGCACGACGGCAATCAGGAAGAGCACGAGGAGGACCTTCAGCGCGAAGCCGAGCAGGAAGCCGGCCAGCTTGAGGATCACGCTCAGCACGACGACCGCCACCATCAGCACGATGGCGACCACGATCCAGCGTATGATTTGCTGAAGGTCCATCGGGTACGGGAAGCGCGGTATCGTCAGAGGTCGAATTCGAAGAAGACAGCGTCGGCGAGGACGATGCCACCGGGGGCGAATCCGCCTGTGAGCAGTATTCGCGCCGGGGGGAGAAAGGTTGCAGTGAAGGTCGTTCGTTGCAACGAGGGTATGGCCAGGGCAGGCAAACGGAAGAAGCGCCGGGCGGGTTCCACGTACAGCTCGGCGGTGTCGACGAAGGCCGTGCCGGTGCCCTGCCGGCCGCCGAGGATGAGCACGAAGCCGGGGCGGAGGTGGACGGCGGCGTGGAGGGTGCGGGGCACCCGCGGTGCGCCGGTCTCCTCGAAGAGCAGCCCGACGCCGGGGCGGTAGTCGAAAAGGAGGCTGGTGGGGTCGGCGAAGTCACCGTCGAAGAAGCTGCCCAGGACGAGGAAGTACCGGGCCGCCGCCTCGTCACGGGCGTCGAGGGGGGTCTGGGTGTGGCCGGCGAGCGGGCCGATGGGAGCCCCCGAGGCCGGGTTGAGTGCAAACAGGGTGTCGTTCCGGAAGGCGAAGCCGCGCAGGTCATCGCGGGTGCCGAGGCGGGGGGTGGCGCCGTACCGGATGTCGCCGCGCCCGCCGTAGAGGTCGACGATGGGAACGCCTCCTTCGATGCGGAGCACGGCCGTGTGGAACGCCCGCCGGATCGGAGCCCCGACGACGGGCACCTCGGCGAAGGTGGCCGTGGCGGGGTCGAACACCTCGGCGGCCTCGACGAGGTGGGTCACGGCGGTCAGGTCGTCGGTGCGGCTGCCTCCCAGGAGCAGGACGCGGCCGTCGGGCAGCCGCGTGGCGGTGTGGCCGGTGCGCGGGGCCCGCATCGTGGCGCCCAGGGGCACGAACCGGTCTGCACCGGGAGCGAGGCGATAGGCGGCCTGCAGCGCCTGCCCCCCGGCATGGGCGACTCCCCCGGCCAGCAGCAGGCTGCCGTCGGAGAGCATCGTGACGGTGTGACCGGCCCGCGGCACCCGCGGCGACGGCGCCGGCCCGACGACCCGGTACGTCATGTGAACCGCGAAAAGGGTATCCCGCCGCCGTACCCCTTCGATGTCGAAGGCGTCGACGATCAGCAGGTTCAGGCCCCGTTCGAGCGTGACGCCGGCTTCCCAGGTGCTCGCCGCAGGGTCGAACGTCATGGCGGCCCCGTTGACGAGAACCCGGTCGATGGGCCGGAAGGAGGTCGCCCGTACCTGCAGGGCGATCCGGTTTTCGAGCAAAACGTCCGACAGGTCGGGCGCGACCACCTCGATCTCCGGTGCCCGCTCCTCGACGAACGGGCGCTCGCACCCGGCGAGAAAGAGCGTAACCAGGAGCAGGGCGGTCAGCCGGCAACGGCCGGAGGCTACACTACCCATCGCAGGCATATTCGACATGTTCGAGGACGAGGCCGCGTGCCGGGGCCGCCGGGCCGGCCTCGCGCCGGTCGCCGCTGGCGAGTACGCGCAGCAGGTCGTCTTCCGGGCGTTTCCCCCGTCCGATTTCAAGGAGCGTTCCGACGATGGCCCGCACCATGCCGTGCAGGAACCGGTCGGCGGTGATGCGGAAGTGCCAGTCTCCGGGACGATCTTCGGCCACCCAGTGCGCCTCGAAGACGGTGCAACGACGGTTCTCCGTCTCGGAGCGGGTACGGCAGAAGGCGCTGAAATCGTGCGTGCCCCGGAGCGCGGCGGCGGCGCGGTTCATCCGTTCGAAGTCCGGGGCGGGCCGCAGCACGTGGCGCCACGCGCGTTCGAGCGGGTGTGGGTGGAGACCCGTGTAGTAATGATACCGCCGCCGGCGGGCGCTGTAGCGGGCATGAAAGCCGTCCGGGGCTTCCTCGAGGGCGAGTACGGCGATACTCGGCGGGAGGAGGCCGTTGAGCGCGTTGCGCAACCGGTCCACGTTCACCGGCGTACCGGTGGTGAAATGGGCCACCTGGCCGCGTGCGTGAACCCCGGCATCCGTCCGCCCCGAACCGATGATGGAGACCGGCTGCCGGAGTACCGTCGTGGCCGCCCGTTCGAGGGCCTCCTGCACGGTCGGGCCGTTCGGCTGCACCTGCCATCCGTGAAAGTCCGTTCCGTCGTATTCGATCAGAAGCCGGTAGGTGGGCACGGCGTTCGGTGTCTGGACAGGAAAGCGGTCGCCCTTTGAAACCACGGCCCGCCGATCTGGTTCGAAGAGGCCTCGAAGGGGCCGGGGGAAACCCTCCGCTTCGCGCTTCGTGTCTTTGCGGTAAACTCCCTCCAGCCGGCATGTCTTCTTCCGGGCGCATCTACCTGACGGGTTTCATGGGCAGCGGCAAGAGCACCGTCGGGCCGCGTGTGGCGGCGGTGCTCGGCTATGCCTTTTACGATCTCGACGCGCTCATCGAAGCCCGGGCGGAGAAGCCCATTCCGCAGCTCTTTGCCGAAGAGGGGGAAGCGGCTTTCCGGGCGCTGGAGGCGCGGGTACTCCGGGAGACGGCCCGGCGGTCCCGGGTCGTCTTCGCGCTGGGGGGCGGGGCGCTGGCCGACGAGGACAACCTCGGCTGGGCGCTGGCCCACGGAACGGTGGTGTATCTGCGGGTACCGCCGGCGGTGCTGGTGGGGCGGCTGCGCGCCGGGCAGGCGTTGCGCCCACTCCTGTGCGATGCCCGGGGGGTGCCGCTGCCGCCGGAGGCCCTGCGCGGGCGGGTCGAGGCCCTGCTGGCCCGGCGCGAGCCCTACTACCTCCGGGCACACGTGGTCGTGGACGCCGGGGACCTCGATGCCGCGCAGACGGTGGCCGCGGTGCTGCAGGCCCTCGCAGACGCCGGCCTTCGCGACTGAATCGGACGCGTCGCCCGCCCGGAGAGCGGCGGAGCGGGTGCTCAGGTGATCTCCCACGTCTCGCCGGCCTGGAGGAGGGCCTGCAGGTCGCCGGGGCCGCGCTGGCGCATCACCGTCTCGATCTGCTGCTGCAAGAGTGCCTCGTAGGTCGGGCGCGTCTCGCGGTAGAAGATGCCGAAGGGGCGGGGCATCTCCGGCTGCCGGAACAGGTGACCCACCAGGGTGGCCATCTCGTAACTGGTCTCGTCGTAGACGAGGCAGTCCGAGATGGACCAGGCGTCGCCTGCCAGGTCGATGACTTCCAGGCGCAGCCCGTCCAGGCGAAGACCCTTTTGGCCGCCGGCGAACGTCAACGGCCGGCCGTGTTCGAGAAAGAGCGTGTGGTCCGGCTTGGTGTCTTTCTCCGTGAAGGTGAAGAAGGCTCCGTCGTTGAAGATGTTGCAGTTCTGGTAGATCTCGACGAAGGCGGCTCCCTTGTGGGCGTGGGCGGCCTTGAGGATGTCCTTCATGTGCCGGGGATCGCGGTCCATCGTGCGGGCCACGAACGTGGCCTCGGCGCCGAGGGCCAGCGCGATCGGGTTGAAGGGGTGGTCGATGGAGCCGTAGGGGGTGCTTTTGGTGATCTTGCCCAGCTCCGAGGTGGGGCTGTACTGCCCTTTGGTCAGGCCGTAGATCTGGTTGTTGAAGAGCAGCAGCTGCACGTCCACGTTGCGCCGCATCAGGTGGATCAGGTGGTTGCCGCCGATGGAGAGAGCGTCGCCGTCGCCGGTGATGATCCACACGTCGAGTTCCGGGCGGCTGGCTTTCAGGCCGGTGGCGATGGTCGGGGCGCGGCCGTGGATGGAGTGCATCCCGTAGGTGTTCATGTAGTACGGGAAGCGGCTGGAGCAGCCGATGCCGCTGATGAAGACGACGTTCTCGCGCGGCACGCCGAGTTCGGGCATGAGGCGCTGCACGGTGGCCAGGATGGCATAGTCGCCGCAGCCGGGGCACCAGCGCACGTCCTGGTCGGAGGTGAAGTCCTGCCGGGTGAGCCCGCGTGGGGCGCCGTCGCCGCCGGGGGCGGGCGGCCGTGCCGGTCCCTTGCCGGGCCCGGCGGGTCTGACGCCGGGCGGCATGGCCGGTTTGGCGCCTTTCGGGCCTTCGGCCGGTCTGGCGCCGGGCGGCATGGCCGGTTTGGCGCCCTTCGGGCCTTCGGCCGGTCTGGCGCCCGGAGGGAGGACGGGCTTGGCACGCTTCGGCTGTTTGTCGGGATGCTGGTCAGCCATGTTCTTATGCGTTAACGTGTCACAGCGCTAGGCGGCCGTGACGTTGGTGGATGGGCAGAGTAGAGGCGTTGCGTGGAGGTTCAACGCTCACGAAAGAATTTCATTGATCCGGCCGACGATTTCGCTCCTGGTGAAGGGAAGGCCCTGCACCTTGTTGAGCGGGATGAACGGCAGCAGGTAGCGGTCTCGCAGCAGGCGCACGAGCTGGCCGTTGTTCAGCTCGGGGACGAGCAGGTGACGGAAGCGGCCGAAGTGCTCCTTCAGGTCGGGCGGGAGCGGGTTGAGGTAGCGCAGGTGGATGCTGCCGACCCGCCGGCCGCGCTGCCGGACCGTTTCTACGGCCGCCTCGATCGTACCCCGCGTGGAGCCCCAGCCGATGATGAGCAGGTCCCCCTCGGGATCTCCGAAGACCTCGGTGGGGGGATACTCCCGGGCCACCCGTTCGACCTTCTCGGCGCGGAGGCGGGTCATGAGCTGGTGGTTTTCCGGGTCGTAGGAGACGTTGCCCGTCTCATGCTGTTTCTCCAGCCCGCCGATGCGGTGTTCGAGGCCGGGCGTGCCGGGCCGGGCCCAGGGGCGTGCCAGTGTGGCCTCGTCCCGCACGTAGGGCAGGAACGCGGCTTCTCCGTTGTGGGCGTGGTTGGGTTTGTCGGCAAAGCGAACGGAGAAGGGGGGCAGCCGGTCCAGGTCGGGGATGCGCCAGGGTTCGGCCCCGTTGGCCAGGTAGCCGTCGGCCAGGAGGATGACCGGCGTCATGTACTGGACGGCGATGCGGCAGGCCTCATAGGCCACCTCGAAGCAGTCGCCCGGCGTGGAGGCGGCCAGGACGGGCAGGGGGGCGTCGCCGTTGCGGCCGAAGAGGGCCTGGAGCAGGTCACTCTGTTCCGTCTTGGTCGGCAGGCCCGTGGAGGGGCCGCCCCGCTGCAGGTCGACGACGACGAGCGGCAGCTCCGTCATCAGGGCCAGGCCGATGGCCTCCGTCTTGAGCGCCAGGCCCGGACCGCTCGTGCCGGTGACGCCCAGGCTGCCGCCGAAACTGGCGCCGATGGCCGCCCCGACGGCGGCGATCTCATCCTCGGCCTGGAAGGTTATCACCCCGAAGTTCTTCAGCCGGCTCAGCTCGTGGAGCAGTTCAGAGGCCGGGGTGATCGGATAGGAGCCGTAGAAGATCGGCAGGCCGCTGGCCCGGCTGGCGGCAACCAGGCCCAGCGCCAGCGCCTCCGCGCCCCGGATGGCGCGGTACGTGCCAGGTGCCAGATGGGCCGGGCGAATCTCGTACCGCACCAGGAATTGCTCCGTCGTCTCGCCGTAGTGGTAGCCTTTCTTGAGCAGTTCCAGGTTGGCATCCCGGATGACCGGCTTCTTCGCAAATTTCTTGTTCAGCCAGGCGATGGCGGGCTCGATGGGGCGGGAATAGAGCCAGAGGGCCAGCCCCAGAGCAAACATGTTCTTGGAGCGGTCGATCTCTTTCTGGTTGAGCGGGCTGTCCTTGAGCGCCTCGCGCGTCAGCCGGGTCAGTTCCACCGGGACGACGTGGTAGTCCCGGAGGGAGCCGTCTTCGAGCGGATTGGTGTCGTAGCCGGCCAGTTTGAGGTTTTTGTCCTCGAAGGCGTCGACGTTGACGATGATCGAGCCGCCGGGGCGTACGCGCCGCAGGTTCACCTTGAGGGCGGCGGGGTTCATTGCCACCAGCAGGTCCACCTCGTCACCGGGGGTGCGGATGTCGACCTCGCCGAAGTGGAGCTGGAAGCCGCTGACGCCGTAGGTGGTTCCTGCCGGCGCGCGGATCTCTGCCGGGAAGTCGGGCAGGGTGGCCAGGTCGTTGCGGGCGTAGGCCGTCGCCAGGGTGAACTGCGAACCGGTCAACTGCATGCCGTCGCCGGAGTCGCCGGCAAAGAGGATGGTCGCCTCGGGCAGGGTCTCGACCCTTTTGTCGGAGGAGGGAGGATGCATGGATCCAGCAATGGTAAGACGGAAGGCACGGCGGGTGCATGCACGCCGGAGGCCGGGAGCCTCCGAACGGCACATGCTCAAACGCCGCAAATCTGGAGTTGATTCGCGGAGTTACACCGGGCGGGCACCGCGATGATGCTTCACATAGGACGGCATGTCTCGAAAGAAGGGTATCTCTGGAAAGGATTCCCCTGATAATCCTTACCTCGAGAACTTCCTTACTGTTCGGGGGACCGGGTTTCGTGGAAATTTTTCTGAAATAGAAGCATATTTGATGTTCGGGTCCCGGACCTTGTTCTTGGCTGATGGAAGGCGAAAGCAGAACTCTAGCGGAGGTCATGGTCATTGGGGGCATGGCTGCCCTTAGCGAACGGCCCACGTGTAGCCGCGGATCTGGACGCGTTGCGCGTCCCCTCGGCCCGGGCTCTCCTGTGGCCCAGGTGCGCACCCGTGAAGGGTGCGGCTACAGGGTTGTTTCCTGTAGTTGCGGGCTTTAGCCCGGGCTCTCCGGTGGACCAGGGGGCGCACCCATGAAGGGTGCGGCTACATCGCGCTGCACAATGATGCCCTCAATGGCATTGACCAACGCTATCCTGGTTCTTCTGTCAAACGCACGCGTCGCCATGGTCATGAGGAACATCAGAAACGTGAGTGGTTTCGTTACCAAGGAGCGATTCATTCTGGGGAAGACCCCTCGGGAGATGGCCCGACTTCTGGGATTCGATGCAGGTCGCATGTCCGAGGGGGCGGAGGTTTATGTTTTGAAGGTCCTTCCGTCGGACGAGCAGTTCGAGCTGGCCGGCTATACGTATTGGTCGGGATTAGACCCCGCCAGGAAGCAGCGCGACGTGCTCTGGCCCCGGGAGGCCGTGGCCATCGACCGGCGCCTGGGGTTGCCGGATCCGGAGGTTCGGGCCAGGAAACGGGTACGGAACTCCTGGAGTCTGCATGGTCCGGATCGGCTTGTAAAGGTCATACCCCGCAAGCCGCACGTTGAGGGTGTTTCTGAGTATCCTCCCGGCACGGGTGTGCCCCAGTGGGTGCTCCGGGTTGCGTTGCCCGCCGTGCTGGTGAAGACGCTCGGGCCTGACGAGCCTTACCGGCCCTACGGGGGAGTGGGCCGGTAAGGCTCGTCGTGTGAGATCCCGGCGGCAGCATGGTTTCGTCACCCGGCCCGGCAGCGGAACAGAGACGGCAGCCCGGCTGTTCACCCCATGCTTTTCGTTCCGGACGAAACCCCAGCCGGTTTTTTGCGAGGCTCGCCATGCCCGTCGCTTTCGCCGATCTTTTCAGCCGGCCCAAGCCCCTGATTGCCATGATCCACACGGGGCCGAGTCCGGGGTTGCCGGGGTTCGTCTGCATGGAGAGTGCCGTCGAACGGGCGGTGGCCGAGGCCGAGGTCTATCTCCGGGCCGGGGTGGACGGCATCCTGGTCGAGAACATGCACGACTTTCCCTGCGTCCACGAGCGAGAGATGGGGCCCGAGGTGGCGGCCTTCATGACGCGGGTGGCCTACGCCGTCAAACGGCGGGCGGGCAGAACGCCCGTCGGCCTGCAGGTCCTCTTTCAGGCCAACCGTACGGCCCTGGCGGTGGCCCTGGCCGCCGGGTGCGACTTCGTCCGCGCCGAGGGGTGGACGTACGCCCACGTGGCGGACAAGGGGATGGCCGAGGCCTGTGCCGGTACGGTGGTGCGTTATCGCCATCACATCCGGGCCGACCACCTGCCCGTCTTTGCCGACGTGAAGAAGAAACACGCCGCCCACGCGCTGACGGCGGACCTGAGCCTCGCCGACCTGGCGCGCGGCATGGCCCTGCACCGCGCCGATGCCGTCGTCGTCACCGGCACCCGCACGGGCGAGCCCCCGTCGCCCGACGACCTCGACGCCGTGTGCGCGGCCACGTCGCTGCCGGTGATCGTGGGCAGCGGCGTCACGGCCGGCAACCTGGGCGACCTCTTCCAGCGGGCCGACGGCTTCATCGTGGGCAGTGCGCTCAAAGAGGGCGGCGTGTGGGATGCCCCCGTCTGTGCCGAACGGGTGGAGGCCCTCGTCGGCGCCCTGGAGCGGTGCCGGGCCGCCCATCGCAGCCGGCTCATGGAAAACTGATCCGAACCATTTGCCCGGTCCTTCGTTTACCGCGTCGCGAACATTTCTTTTGTGTCGAAACAACGAAGCATCGGGTAGAGCCCGAGGAAACGATGGTTCCCTATGTCGCCATCACCGACGACATCGTCGTCACCGTTCGCCCGGTGTATCTCGACGGGCGGTCCGACCTGATGGCGCGGAAGTTCGTCTTCGGCTATCTGGTGCGGATCGAGAACCGGGGTGTGGACGACGTGCAGCTGCTGCGACGTCACTGGATCATCCGGGATGCCCGCGGCCATGTACAGGAGGTGGAAGGCCGGGGAGTCGTCGGAAAGCAGCCGGTCATCTCCCCCGGTGCGGCGCACGAGTACAACAGCTTCTGTGTGCTCGAGACGTTCGAGGGCAGCATGGAGGGGACGTATCTCATGGAGCGGGCCAGCGGCGAGCGCTTCCGGGTTACCATTCCCCGTTTCGACCTGCGCGCGGCCGCCAACTGACGGGCCATGGCCTACCGGCCCCGTCACATCATTTCGACGTCGATCACGTAGTCGGGCGTCTTCAGCTCGATCGTCCGGTTCTCGTTCTTCAGCCGGTAGCTTTCGATGGCCTCCGGGAGCAACTCTCGGGGCGTGTGCATGCGAAAGAGCGTGTCCGCCACCACGTGCCAGTCCTCCACGGTCAGGTGCACCGTTGCCCGCCCTTGTTCGGCCACGAAGGGCGCGTAGTTCAGCACCCGGTTCAGGTGGTTGATGCCCATCTTCTGATGCAGGTTCGGATCCATGGTCCTCCGGCGTCTGCCGTGAAATGCGGATGAGGTCGAAAGCGAGGGCCGGCGCGGCGGCCGGTCGAGAAAACCGGTCGACCCCGCCGGGCGTTCCGGGGCGATGCGGCCCGTTCCGCTTTTCACCCGAAGTGCATATCCGGCGGTCCGGCCGCGTTGCACGTTTTGCCCCGCTGTAGTAGGTTCTTTCCACGTTTCGCGTTTCAGTCCGGTGTTCGACGTGAAACGTTCAACGTGAAACGTTCAACGTTCAGCGCATGCAGCCGTACCTCGATCTTCTCCGCCTGGTTCGAACGCACGGTGTCCGGAGGGAAGACCGCACGGGCACGGGCACGCGCAGCGTCTTCGGCTATCAGATGCGGTTCGATCTGAGCCGGGGGTTCCCCCTGGTTACGACGAAGCGGGTCTGGTTTCGCGGGCTGGCCCAGGAACTGCTCTGGTTCCTCTCGGGGGAGACCAACATCCGGCCGCTCGTCCGGGAGGGGATCTCCATCTGGACGGACTGGCCGCTGAAGCGTTATCTGGAGCAGACCGGGCAGGCGGTTCCCCCCTCCGACAGCCCGGCCTGGGCGGCGTTGAAGGCAGATTTCGAGGCCCGCATCCGAGAAGATGAGGCTTTTGCTGTGCGCTACGGCGACCTGGGGCCGGTCTACGGGCGGCAGTGGCGCGCCTTCGGAGGGGTCGATCAGATCGCCCGCCTCGTCGATCAGCTGCGCACGAACCCCGAGAGCCGGCGGCACATCGTCAGCGCCTGGAACGCGGCCGAGATCGACCGGATGGCCCTGCCGCCCTGCCACATGATGTTCCAGTGCTACGTGGCCGAAGGAAGGCTCTCCTGCCAGCTCTACGTGCGCTCGAACGATCTTTTTCTGGGGGCTCCCTTCAACATCGCCCAGTATGCCCTGCTCGTGCACATGCTGGCCCAGCAGTGCGACCTCATCCCCGGCGAACTCATCTACACCATCGGCGACGCCCACATCTACGAGAACCACCTCGATCAGGTCGACGAGCAGCTCGGCCGCGAGCCTTATCCCCTGCCGACGCTGCGCCTGCGCCGGCGCCCGCCCTCGATCTTCGACTACGTGTATGAGGATTTCGAGCTGCTCGACTACCGTCACCATCCGCCCATCAAGGCGCCCGTGGCCGTCTGATCGGGCGCAGCTGCAGCGTGCTCATGTCGAATGCCGCATCGTTTCCCGGGGAACAGCCGCTGGTGAAGCCGGAGGGGCCGGAGATCGTCCTCATTGCCGCACTGGCCGAGCGGAACCGTGTCATCGGGCGGGGGATGGAGCTGCCCTGGCATCTGCCCGAGGACCTGCGGCGTTTCAAGCGGCTGACGCTCGGGCACCCGCTCGTGATGGGGCGGCGGACGTTCGAGTCGCTCGTGCACCAGTTCGGCGGGCCGTTGCCGGGGCGGCGCAACGTGGTCGTCAGCACGGGGGCGGCCTGGCCGCAGTATCCGGAGGTGGAGGTGTACCGCTCGCTCCGGGAAGCCCTCGCGGCGCTCGAAGACGAACCCCGCATCTTCATCGGCGGCGGGGGCACGGTCTACGCCCAGTGCCTGCCGCTGGCCGACCGGCTGGAGCTGACGCTGGTTGCGGGGGACTACACCGGCGATGCCTTTTTTCCGCCCTACGAGCACCTTGTCGGCCCGGTCTTCGAGAAGGTGGCCGAGGACCGGCGCTCGGGCTTCCGGTTCGTCACGTACCGCCGTCGGGACGCGGCGGCCCGGCCTGTGTCTCAGCGGGCGTAGAGCCACACGTGCCAGAGCAACGTGCGGCGGCTCACCCGCCGCGTGAGGCCTGCCTGCTGCACCAGGGCATCGACGGCGGCGGGCGGGTGCAGGTAGGTGCGGAACGGAGAGCGGCGGAGCCGGAAGAAGGCGTTCGCCAGCCGGAAGCCGATGCGCGTCAGCAGGTGCACGCGGGGAAAGACGAGGCCGTACACCTGCCGTGCCTTCGCGGCCGAGCGGGTCACGAGGGCCTCCACGTCGTCGTAGCAGCAGACGACCCGGTCGAGCGTGACGACGTCCGCCGCCGGGAGGGACGGTGCCAGCTCGACGAAGTCGCCCGCGTGGTAGTGCATCCTGTGTGCGTAGCCCAGCCGCGCGGCCTCGGTCCGGGCCGCGTCGAGGTAGGCCGGCGAGGCGTCCACGTTGATGCCCGCCTCGTACCCGTTACCCACCAGCGCGTGCTGGATCGCCCCGACGCCGCCGCCGATGTCGAGCAGCGAGCGGGCCCCGGGGGCTTCGGTGCGGATGGCGTCGAGGAGCAGCCGGGTGGTCTTCAGCGGGCCGCGTCGCCGGTAGCGTTTCAGCTCGCGGGCGGCCAGCCGCGCGTCGAAGAACGTGGCGATACCCCGGCACTGGGCACACGACATGGCGCGGGCGATGGAATGAGGATTGCGGGTGAGAACAGCGGCCACGCCCCCGGCGGGGCGGGTACGGTCCGGAGGTTCCGGTGTGCCGGCGTCTTGCCCGGAGAAAAGCACCGTGTGGCCGGGCTCCCAAAATATATTTTTTTGGCCTATAATGCAGCCGGAAGGCAAACGCGGCCGATACCTTCCCGGGCGGGAAGCCCCGGCAGCGGGGCGGCTGGCCGGACCGGGTGAATCCCGGGGGGACCCCGTCGCATTTAAGGACCGGCTTTTTCAGCGACGCATTCGCATGGCAACGGTGGCGGAAAGCGGAAAAAAAGTTCGCCAGAATATTCTCCGCGGGGTTTACGAGGACAACCTCCGGACCGTGCGGCGGCTGGGGCCGGAGCCGCGCACCGGTGCGGTTCCCCGGCGCCGTGCCGCTCCCCGGATGGCCGGCGGGCTGGTATGGCTGCTGGGGCTGGTCGTTCTGGTCGGCGGCCTGTTGTCGATGGGGGGGGACCCGGCGCGTTCCTCGGAGGCCGGAGCGGGCGAAGGCACCGTGCGGATGACCCTCGGCCTCTCGGCGGTGCCGGAGCAGCCGGCGCGGGCCGGTGCGGTCCCCACGCCGGAGCTCGTCGCCAACCCCACCGTGGCGCGCCTCTACGGGCTCGAACCCAAAACCATCGTCATCGACCCGGGACACGGCGGGTATGATCCCGGCACCACGGGGCAAAGCGGCCTGACGGAGAAAGAGATCACGCTCGACGTGGCGCACCGCCTGCGGGCACGGCTGTCCCGGTATCCCGGCTACCGGATTCTCCTGACGCGCGAGTTCGACGAGAAGAAGACCCTCAGGGAGCGAATCACGTTCGCCAACGAGAACAAGGCCGACCTCTTCATTTCCATTCACGTCAACTGGGTGCCGGACGCCTCGCTGGTGCCGATCGAGACCTATTACTACGGGCCGGGTTCGGATGCGAAGGCCACCCGGCTGGCCCAGCGGGAGAACCGTAACTCCGGCTACACCCTGGCCGAGTTCAACGAACTGACCCGGCAACTCGGCCTCGAAATGAAGATCCAGGAGTCGCGGGCGCTGGCGGGGTCGATTCAAAGCGTTTTATATCGTAATATGCGCCGGATCAACGAGCACGCCAGCGACTGGGGGGCCAAGACGGGCGACTTCATGGTGCTGCTCGGGGTGCAGGCGCCCAGTGTGCTCGTCGAGATCACCAGCCTCAGCAACCGGGAGGAGGAGGCCAAGCTGGGCACCAGCGCGCACCGGGAAGAGCTGGCGATGTTTCTGGAACAGGGCATCGTGGGTTACCTCCTGCCCGCTGCCAACGAGAACGAACCAACCGAACATGCCGCCGAAGAAAAAGACTAAGGAAGCTACCGAGATTCTGTACGTGGGCGTCGATCTGGGGACTTCACGGAGTGCCGTCTCCGCCAGCAACGAAAAACGCCAGTGGGTGGAGAGCTACGTGGGCTGGCCCCGGGACTTCGTCTCGCGCAAGCTGCTGGGCAAACCGGTTCTGTTCGGTGAGGAGGCCCTCAAGAACCGCATGGCGCTCACGCTCGTGCGCCCGCTCGAATACGGGGTGATCCGGGACGGCACGGCCCGCGAGGAAGAAGCCATCCGCGAACTGATTCACCACCTGATGGGACTTGCCGAGGCCGGCGAGGACAAGGCCATCTATGCCGCCGTCGGGGTGCCGGCCGAAGCCCTCAAGGTCAACAAACTCGCCATCCGGGACGCCGTCCGGGAGTTCGCGGACTCGCTGATGGTCGTCTCCGAGCCGTTCGCCGTGGCCTACGGCCTGGGGGCGCTCAACAACGCCATGATCATCGACATCGGCGCGGGCACGGTCGACTTCTGCGTGATGCACGGCACGATGCCCGGCGAAGAGGACCAGCGCACCCTCACCACGGCCGGCGACTACATCGACCGGCAGCTCTACGACCGCCTCTCCGAGAAGTATCCGAACGCGAAGTTCAGCCTGCCCTACGTCCGGAAGCTGAAGGAAGAGCATGGTTTCGTGGGCGAGACCAAGGGCAAGGTTACCGTCAAGGTGCCGGTCGAGGGCAAGTTCGTCGAATACGAGGTGACGGAGGAGGTGCGGCAGGCGTGTGAGCGTATCCTGCCTCCCATCGTGGAGACGACCATCGACCTGATCAGCCGCTATGAGCCGGAGTTCCAGGAGCAGGTCCGGCGAAACATTTACCTGGCCGGCGGCGGCAGCCAGATCAAGGGCATCGCGACGGCCCTGGAAGAGGCCCTGCGCGAGTACGGTTCCTTCAAGGTGAGCACCGTCGAGGATCCCCTCTTCGCCGGCGCCGACGGGGCCCTGGCGCTGGCCCGCGACATGCCGGAAGAGTACTGGGAGGACATGAGCTGAGGCGTACCCCGCCGACCGTTATAGAAAGGGGGGGAAGGTGCGGAGAGGAGGGGCAGAGGCCGCTTCTTTGAGTCTCGGTGGGATAGGACATATTGGATGCGTGACGCGTCCTTAGAAGTAGTGTACCTTTCTTTCTGTAAAAGTAGTTGTCGTCGTCGAGCTGTGGACAAGTGGGCAGCATGTCTGTCCACCGCTTGAACAGACGAGCGGCCATGATTTATCCTTTCTCTTGCCTTGTTCCATCTAAGAAAGGAGGACATCATGACCGCTCATCCGATGCAAGATACGACGCTCGACCGGCTCTTTGAACTACTCAGCCAAGAGGGCCTTGATGCCCTCGGACGGGCCTTCGTGCTGTTGTTGAACCAAGCCATGAAGCTCGAACGCCAACACTATCTCGGCCTTGAACCCTGCGAGCGTAACCCAGATCGGCGCCACGACTGGGCCAACGGCTACAAAGACAAGACCCTCAAGACCCGCCTGGGCGAACTCACCTTCGAGGTTCCGCAGGTGCGTCAGGGCGCGTTCTACCCGAGTGCCTTGGAAAAAGGCCTCCGTTCCGAAAGGGCGCTCAAGCTGGCCCTGGCCGAGATGTATGTCCAGGGCGTCTCGACGCGCAAGGTGGCCCAGATCACCGAGCACCTCTGCGGTTTCTCGGTCAGTTCAAGCCAGGTCAGCCGGGCCAGTGTCTCGATGAGTTGCTCGACGAGTGGCGGGAGCG
Source organism: Rhodocaloribacter litoris (assembly GCF_011682235.2). Lineage (NCBI taxonomy): Bacteria > Pseudomonadati > Rhodothermota > Rhodothermia > Rhodothermales > Rhodothermaceae > Rhodocaloribacter > Rhodocaloribacter litoris. Next base: position 4,107,479 of record NZ_CP076718.1, read on the forward strand.
CCCGCTGGGTTCGTATCCGTACCTCTTTCTCGACGCCCGGTATGAGAAAGTCCGTCAGGGTGGGCTGGTGCGTGATTGTGCCGTGCTCGTGGCCAGCGGTGTCGCGCTCGATGGCAAGCGGGAGGTCTTGGGCGTGTCGGTCTCCTTGAGTGAGGCCGAGGTGCACTGGCGCGCGTTTTTGCAGTCGTTGCAGCGGCGGGGCCTGCATGGGGTGCGTCTCGTCATCTCGGATGATCACGCGGGGTTGAAGGCGGCACGGCGGGCGGTCTTTGCGGAGGTGCCCTGGCAGCGGTGCCAGTTTCATCTTCAGCAGAACGCCCAGGCCTATGTGCCGCGTCAGGCGATGAAGCCGGATTTGGGGCGCGATCTGCACCGGGTCTTCAACGCCGCTGACCTGGCTGAAGCGCACGACCGGCTGGCAGCTCTGGTCGAGAAGTATCACGAGAGCGCGCCGAAGCTCTCGCAGTGGATCGAGACTGACCTGATCGAAGGCCTGACGGTGTTTCGCTTTCCAGAGTCTCATCGGCGTCGTCTTCGCACGACGAACATGCAGGAGCGATTGAACCGGGAGATCCGTCGTCGCACGCGTGTGGTGAGTCAGTTTCCCAACGAGGCCTCGTGTCTTCGCCTGGTCACGGCGGTGGTCATGGAGATCTCGGAGGAGTGGCAGGCCGGCCGGGTGTACCTGAACATGGACTTGCTCTTGACAGAAGACGGGAATGGGTAGATCCAACTTTTACAGAAAGGATGTTGCGCTATCTCCTTAGAAGCAGGAATATCCCGCCTTTAGGCGGGGGGCAAGGAGACGAAGGCCGTTGCTCGGACGGCAGGGATCTTATTGTTTCTACATGAATGCCCGAGAAGTGACGTCTCCCTGATCGAGTTCTTCCAGGAGCTTCCAACAGTACCATTGCATGCGAGGAATGTGGTAGGGGCCTTTCCAGTAATTACCTTTCAGGGGTACGGACAAGCGTCCATCCCGATGCAGGTAACCGTACCACTCGCCATAGAGAGCATCCGGGAAATGGGTGTGCGTCCAGTTGTGGACCTGGGCGTGCCACCGGGCATAGCGTTCCTCGCCCGTTAGGACATAGGCGAGCAGGGTGGCGATGATGGCCTCGCACTGAGGCCACCAAAACTTCATATCATGCCAGTACTCTTGGATAGGCAGGTTTTTGACGTCGCGAAAATAAAAGAGGCCGCCGTACTGGTTGTCCCACCCTCGCTGCCACATCCAGTCGAGCATCGTAGTGCCTAGTGCTGTGTCAAGTTATAATTGACGGGTATAGCCGCTTCAACTTCACCCGCGCATCCGCCGTCGTGAACTGCCAGTCTACACCCCGCTGCTTTGCGTTGCGCGCCTCGTACCAGGCGGCGATCTCGCCCTCTAACTGCGATGCATTGCCGATGCGGCGACAGAGACCCTGACGAACCAGCACCGAAAGCTCGATCTCGGCCATGTTCAACCACGAACCATGCACCGGCGTCGAGACTATCTCCAACTTGCGCACGATGCGCCGGGCGCGCTCGGCGTCGAAGACCTCGTAGAGCGCCGAGGCGGTGTGCGCGGAGAGGTTGTCCTGAACCAGCGTGATCGTCTCGGCGTCTGGATAGAGGTCTTCGACGAGGTGGGCCACCACACGAGCCCAGGTCAAACGGTCCTGACGCTCCTTGACGAGCACCTTCCGGAAGCCGCCCAGGGGCTCGCAGAGCATATAGAGCGTGCGGGTCCCTTCGCGTTTGTACTCGTAATCCACGTGCCGCACCCCGTCGGCACGCGTGAAGGGCTGTCGCACCTCGCTGATGAGTTGCTTGCGCGCTTCGTCGAGGCACACAACCGGTCGGAGCGGGTCGTAGGGCCGGGCGTAGACATCGAGCACTTGCTCCATCTGGCAGACGAAGGCGGCATCGGCCTGAGGAATTACCCACGACTTAACGCGCCAGGGCTTGAGTTCGTTTTTTTAAGCAACTGCCGCACGCTCTCATGCGAGATCGATTCGACGTAACCGAGTTCGATCATACGGTCAGCCAGAAGGCGGAGCGACCACCGGGCAAAGCCTTCCGGCGGCTCTGAACAGCGCAGGGCCACCAGATGAGCCTCGACCTGCCCGTCGAAGATCTTCTCTTTAACCGGTTCGCGTTTTTTGCCGTAGAGAGCCACCTCGAAGCCTTCTTCGACGAAGCGCCGACGTAAGCGCTCGACGGTTCGGACACTGACGTTGTAGCTTTCGGCGATGCGTTCATCGGTCCAGGCCGGTGCGCCCTGGCTCTGGTCTGCTTTGAGCAGCATGAAGGCTCGTTTGACCGGCGGGACACCTTTTGAACGCCGCTCAATGAGGTCATCGAGGTGCTGGCGTTCACTGTCATTGAGCGTGACGCAGTATTTTTTGGCCATGGCAGGAAGTGGCTTCAGGAGTGAGCGACTGTTGAAGCTACTATCCTACCCGGCAGATGATCCTTGACGCAGCACTAGGGCGATCAAGTCCGCATCGCGATTCCGGCACCTGGCCTCATGCAGGATGAACCAAGCGGCTTCGATTGCATGACCCGGGTTGAGCAGTCGGCCGTCGAAGTGGTCGATGAATTCTCCATGCGGACCAACGTTTTCCATCACGGCCTCGAACTCCGGCTTGAGGAAATCGTGGCGGATCTCATCGATGCACCGATCGATGACCTCGGTTGCTCCGGGGTCATCGATCGTCTCGCGCAACACCTGAGCCACGCCCAGGGTGATCATTGGAACTCCCAGGCTCTTGAGCCTCCTTGTTTCGGAGATGGTCTTCGGTTCGAGCAGACCGGGGGTGGTGGTGAGGCGGAGAAACCGCTGGAAGAGATCCCGTGCCTGCGAAGCGCTGTGATCGTCCTGCGCGGCTCTGGCATAGGCCGCCAGGGCCATGGTGGCAAAGGCTTCCGAGTAGGCGTAACGGCGCTTCCGCAGGGGCTGGCCTTCCCTGGTGACAAGGAAAAACATGCGCCCGTCCGCGTCGAAGCCGTGTCGGAGCAGGAAGGCCAGGGTGTGGTGTGCCAGAGCAAGCCATTCGTCGCGCCTCTCAACGGTGTTGTAGAGCGTGGCCAGTAGCCAGGCAAACCGTCCCTGGGCCCAGATGGCTTTGTCGGTGTCGAGGATGGTGCCGTCCCGATCGAGCGAGGTGATGACGCCGCCATATTCATGGTCGACGCCATGCTCTATCCAGAAGGGGAGGACATTATCGAGCAGGCCCGAACGGTAGGTCTTCCTGGCCTGAGCGAAATGTGGGGGGCTCATGGTCGTAGCTCGCCGTCGGATGACAGAGGGATGTCAGAGGCGCGGGCCCATTCGAAAAAACCCATGTTTTCGAGGGCCTGCCTCATGGCCCGCAGGGCATCCGGTCCGGGAGTTTGTAACGGAAGGCGATGGCCGCCCAGATCGAGCCCGATGAGGCTCATCACGGCCTTCAGCCCACCGCGACCGCCGTGGTGAAGGATGGCCTGGATCATCCGGTTGGCCCGGGCTTGGAGGTGCTCGGCCCGTTCCAGGTTTCCCGTTTCAACGTAATGCAGAATACGGCGGAAAAGAGGGGCGGCAAAGTTGTACGTGGAACCCACGGCACCGCGCACTCCCAGCACGAGCCCGCTGAGAAACATTTCGTCAACACCGAAGAGCACGTCGAAGCGCCCCGGCTCGATGTGGCGACAGGCCTGCAGTTCTTCGAGCCGGCGGTCGGAGAACTTGATGCCGGCCAGGGTGGAGAGCCGCTTACTGCCTTGCTGGAGAAAGGCTTCCATACTCAGGTGCACCCCGGTGAGGGCCGGAATGTGGTAGTAATAGAAGGGCAGTTCCGGCGCGGCCTGGGTGATCTCGGCAAGCGAGTCGACGAGTACCTCAATGGTTTCGGGCTTGAAATACTCCGGAGGCATGGCCGAGATGGCATCGGCGCCGATGTGCTGAGCATGGGCGGCGAGCGTGCGGGCCTCGGCCAGACTGTTGTGTCCGACCTGAACCACGACGGGAAGACGCCCCCGTGCAGCCTGCACGTATGCTTCGGCGACAGCCATACGCTCTTGCGTCGTCAGAGAGACGCCCTCTCCCGTGCTGCCGAGGATGTACAGGGCCGAAACGCCATCACGCTGGAGGTGATCAACGACGGCAGGAATGCGGTCAAGGTCCAGGGCGCCGTTCGCTTGCAGAGGGGTAAACGCCGCGGCTACTAGACCGGTCAGGGGTTTGTATTTCATCTCAGTGTAGGATCTTTTTCTCGCGCGGGTGCAGGTTGTAGATCGTCAGGCCGGCAAGCGGTTGTCCCCGGTGGGGGATCAGGCAGCTGGCCAGATAGCCGACGGCAAAGCAGGTCATGATTCCGATCGCTGCGTAGAGGAAAAAGTGAATGGGGGTAAACATCTTCACCAGGTAGAGTACAACTATACTGGCAGCAACGCCAATGAGAGCACCGGCGCCATGGGCACGCTGCGTGAAGATGCCAAGCGCAAACAGGCCGGCTAGGCTGCTCCCGAACAGGCCGATGATTTCCAGAAACAGATCCCAGAGTGACTGCACCGGGTAAGTCGCCAGGAGCAGGCCCGTTCCGGTCGCCATGATGCCGAAGGTCAGGGTAAGCCAGCGGGCGAGCCGGAGCCGGCGCTGCCCGGTGGTTTCGGGAATGAACCTGCGGTAAAAGTCCGTAACGATTACCGTTGCGACACTGTTCATGCTGCTATCCAGGCTGGACATCGCGGCTGCGAAGATGCCGGCGACAAGCAGTCCTGCCACACCCGCCGGGAGTTGCTGAACAATGAACATAGGGAAGATGGCGTCGGTAGGAAGGGCCGGTTCCAGCAAGGTGGGGTGCTGCTTGTAGAACACATAGAGGGCCGTACCCAGACCGAAGAAGATGACGGCGGCCGGAATCGTGAGCAGCGCACTAGTCCAGATGGATTGTGCCGCAGCCTTTTCGTCGCGCGTTGTCAGGTAACGCTGCACGACAGTCTGGTCCGCCGTGTAGGGAACGAGGTTGCCGAGCAGATTACCCAGCAGGACGACCCAGACGGATGTGGTCGTGTAGTCCCAGCTCCAGGTGAAGACGTGGAACTTGTCGTCGGCAGCGGCGGTCGCGAGCAGGCCCTGGAAGCCCCCATCGACTTCGAGGGTGATGATGAGGAGGCTCAAGAAAGCCCCGCCGAGCAGGACGATCACCTGCAGTACATCCGACCAAACAACGGCCTCGATCCCTCCGAGCGCGGTGTAGAGGGTAGCCAGCAGGCCCGTAGCCAGAATGGCCAGATAGATGTCGATTCCCGTCGCGGCAGAGAGAGCCAGGGCGGGCAAGAAGATGACCACCGCCATCCGCCCCATCTGCAAGAGCACAAAGGCAAAACTGCCGAAGAGACGGACGGCGACGTTGAACCGTTTCTCCAGGTACTCGTAGGCCGTCGTCACCCGGAGCCGGCGGAAGAACGGAAGGTAGAGCAAGACGATGACGGGCGCGATCAGGACAATGCTGACCTGCCCGAGGATATATACCCAGTCCGTGGCATAGGCTTTGGCCGGGATGGCCATGTACGTGATGGCGCTGAGCTGGGTGCCGAAGATGCTCAGGCCGGCCGCCCACCAAGGAATACGCCCGCTAGCGAGGAAGAAGTCCTCGTCGCTCTTTTCCCAACGCATGAAATAAATACCGATCCCCACGAGCAGGAGAAAGTAGGTCACGAGGACCAGGTAGCTGGCCGGCGCCAACGAACCGGTGTGAGGAACGGGGCGGGCACTGAGGATCTGGGGAGAACGGGTACCGGGCCGGATCTCCCCGCTGGGGATGACCAGGCGGTCTTCCCATGCGACGAGCGGCGTGGTCACGTGGGCAGCGGGGAGCGTGTCGAGCACGGCCCAGGTGTCGGTGATCGTGTGGTAGGCCAGGATCTCACGGCGAAAGCCGGGATGGCGGTCTTTCAGTTCTTGGACGCGGGGCACGTCGGAACCGTCGTTGCCGCCGAAAACGAGGAGGTGAGCAGGGCCATAGGCCGGGGTCGGTGAGGGAGCCGCTGCGGCAGGCCAGGGGAGATCGGCCAGACGCTCCCATCCCTTTTCGGGGTTGTACCGGTACGCGTCGTTCAGGAAGCGATACCGGAGCCCTCCCTGCCCGTCGGGTTGGAGTTCGGTGCCACTGATCAGATAAAAGGCGCCGTCCAGGGCAGCGGCAACGGCATTGAACCGGGCCGACCCCGGCCAGGGTGGCAGGGCGCGCCAGCCCGCCTCGACTGCCGTGAGGTCGAGGGCCCAGAACTGCCGCTGTGCGACAGAGTCGGCCGGGTGTTCGAGGCCACCGGCAACATAGATCGTCTCGCCGGCTCGGGCTGCCGCTGCGAACGCGATGGGCCGGGGCAGCGGCGGCAGCGTCCGCTCCTGTACCAGGCGCCCGCGCTCCCAGCGGAGCGAGAGCACATCGGAAACGTGTTGCCGGGCGTCGCCGCCACCCAGGCAGAGTACGGTGTCGTCCAGCGTCAGCGCAGCGCTGTAGCCACGGGGCGCGTCGAGCGCATAGCCGGTGTGCCAGACGTAGTCGCCACCGGGCGTCTGCTCCAGCACGTAGACGGAATCGGTCCAGACCTTTGTACCGCCCTCAAAGAGCGAGACCGGGAAGTGGGCTCCACCGGCTACGATCAGGGCCCCGTTGGACACGCCCGCACAGGCACCGGCCACCCCGAGCGGTTCCGGCAAATCCGGCAGTGCCTCCCAGTCGTAAAGCCGCCCCTGTGCCCGTGCAGCGTGGAACCCGCTGAGGCCAACCCCGATGGTCAGCAGCCAGATCGCCAGGAACAGGGTACGTCTAGCTATCATGATCGGAACTTTCCCCGTTGGCGTGGTCCAGATCCAGCTGGTTCTCGAGGACCCTTCGGAAGTGATTATCTAGATGCAGGCGCATGGCCCGGCGATACTCGTCGGGGGTGCCACTGCGCAAGATGTCTACTAGGCCGCGGTGGCTGATGAACGGCCGGGTCGGGTCGTGTCTGGCCTGTAAGGCTTTGTCGTGTACATACCCAAAGATGGGGAGAAGCAGAGTCTGAAAACGCTGAAGGGTCCGGTTTCCGGAGATCTCATAGAGTTTGCCATGGAAACGGGCCTCGAACTCGATATCGAAGAGGAAAGCACTCCCACCCTCCGGTTCGTCTTTCACAATTTCCTCAAGCTCCCGAAGATCTTTTTGCTGGAGACGAGAAAAGACTAGGTCGGCCATTCCTACCTCAAGAACGAGCCGAAGCTCGAACAAATCTTTAAGTGTTTCTTGGTCGAGAATCTGCGGTTGTAGGACGCGTTCTATGTTGGTGAGTACATCAGGATGGGTTACGACACTTCCTTTGCGCTTATTGGACTCGATTAGCCCCCGCACCTTTAGACGGGTCAGGGCTTCGCGGACAACCGTGCGGCTGACACCAAAAGCGTCGGCCAGTTCGGTTTCTTTGGGTAAAACATCACCGACTTTGACTTCGTTGCTGGCGAGAAAGTCCATGAGCTGGATTTCGACCAGGTCCACCAGCGAATGCGTCGGGATGGGTTTGATCCGATGCTTCATCGTTTACGTGCCCGGTTTTCGTGTACAGGGGAAAGGCAAGCTCGCGTGAATATATGTATGTCATAATCGCTCCAGGCGTTGCACGGTGTGAGATGGTATAGAAAAGTTCACCGATCGACGTATTTCCTGATGACCTCATACCACCGGAGGTAGCCTCTGCCGTTGAGGTGCAGTCCGTCGGACGAGAGCTCTTTCATGAGCTGTCCGGACGCGTCGCGCATGGCCGAAGCCACATCCACGTAGGTGACGCCGTCCCAGGTGACCAGGCCGACAAGGCGTTCGTTGAGGGCAAGAATGCGCTCGTTATGGCGGCTGCCGTCCTCTCGGCCATAGACGGGCAGCACACTCTGCAGGTAGATCTCCGTCCCGGGCGTTTGCCGGCGGATGGTGTCGATGATCTCAACGATCTTCGCATACACGTCCGCTACGGATTCGCCATGGGCCAGATCATTGGTACCGACCAGGAGGAAGATCTTTTCGGGATGACCGGAGGTAACCTCGTCGAGGCGGGCCAGGATGCCCCAGGCCGTGTCGCCGCTGATGCCGCGATTGGTTACCCGCGCCAGGCCGGTCAATTCCTGCCATTCGCAGCCTTCGGTGATGCTGTCTCCCAGGAAAACGATTTCCCCTTCGGGATTGGGAAGGCTACGAAACAGCGAGACCCGATGCTGCCAGTGGGGGCGCTGCACGACGAAGGCCGCCTGGCCGGAAACCGGTACCGGCAACAGACAACCTATCCCGGAAACAAGAATGATGACACAAAAAAATCGCATGGTTTGCATGCTTCTGATGGCAGCAGCGTCTAGCGGGTGTTTGCCGGCGTATCCGCACTATCGGTAAGCCATTCCAGCGAGAAGCGCACGAACACGTTTTCCGTGTAGTTGTCCTTCTCGAAGAGAATGCCGATGTCGCCGTTGGCCAGCACAGTCATCGACGGGTAGGCCGCGCTGCCCGGATAGATGGTTTTACCATAGGGCCAAGTCTGGCCCTCATCGTAGCTCAGGCGCACGGTCATGTTTTCCCTGGCGCTCGCGGAAGCGGCATTGGCGAAGAGGAGCCAGTTGCGCTCTGCTCCGTCTGCTGTGGAGGTGTAGCGGACGATACTGCCATTGACGCCCGGATCGATGAGCGTCGAATCTGGCCTCGAACTCCAGGTTTTTCCCTTGTCGTGTGAGCGATGGATCCACCGCACGCCAGCTTTATTGACCCGGCTGTTGATCATCCAGGTGCCATCGCTCAGTTCCACCACCTTGGACTCGTCGCCCGGTTTGATGGGCGTGTCAATGAGAAACCACGAGGCACCATGGTCATCGCTACCGAAAAGATGCAGTCCTCTGTTCAGGTTCACGAGTGTGTGCAGGAGCCACCTATCACGGGTCTGGATGCCACGTCCCGACGTGATGAACTTGAAGTCTTGATGCCATTCGGGCTTGGTTATCTGGGTCGTAATGTCCTCGGGCCCGTGCCAGGTTTTGCCGTTATCGTGGCTGCGCATGAGGTGCAGGTAGTAGACATCCGGCTCTTTCTCCAGGTCCATGAAATTGTAGAATAGAAATATTTCCCCCGTCACAGCATCCACGATCAATGATGGATCGGAGGCCGATTGTCCATCGGGAAAGTCCACGATAGTTTCGATCAGCGACCAGGTGTGGCCGCCATCGCTGCTTCGTCTCATCACAAGGTTAATGTTACGATTTCCCCTGAGGTCGGCGCACGAGGGTACGCGCTCGTCGATGACGGCGATCAGGTCCCCGTTGGGAGCCGTAGCGAGGGCAGGGATGCGATAGCAGGCAACCCCTTCTCGCATGCTTGTATTGAACAGGTCCTGATAGGTGATGACACCGGGGGCGATGCCAGCTGGTTGTTTTTGGGCACAGGCTGTCAGGGCAACCAGATACAGGCCGAGGCAGGTCAGGAAGCGCATGGGATGTGGCTTGGAGACGATGGATTCAATAGCCCGGGTTCTGTTCGATGCTGGGGTTCAGGCTAATAGTTGTCTGCGAGATTGGCCAGAGCAACAGGTGTTCTTGCCCTTCCCGTCCCTGCAGTGAGGGCACCAGCTCGAATGCTTTGCCGAAGCGTACGAGATCCCACCATCGTTTACCTTCGAAGGACAGTTCTAGGAGGCGTTCCTGCAGGATGGCATCGTCGTTATCCGCCTGGCTGCCGCTGACGAATTCATGGGCTGGGAACGCGTCGCCGTAGGCGCGTTGCCGGACCTGATTGATCTCGGGTGCTGGATCCTGACCGAGGCCGTTTTTGGCTTCGGCAATCATCAGCAGAACATCGGCATACCGGTAGAGAATCACATCGTCCAGGAACTTTCGAGACCCACTTTCTACGAAACCCCGGAATTTCCTCACGGCGGAAGCATAGAAGGTGGAGTCACCATTCTCCGTGAGGGTGTACAGCTCCACGAACGTGGCATTTTTGCGCTGGTCGTCCTCGGTGAACTGGTTACGGAGGAGCTCCGAGGGCGCCCAGCGGTTGAGACCGCCTCCGGTACCGATCAGGTTGCGCCCATACTCGGTAGCGTTCTCGGGGATTTGATCATCACGCACATACATTAAGTTGTTATAAGTTTCACCGGACTCCAGATCTCTGAAGTGAACAGCCATCAGAATCTCCCGGTTACCCTTGTTCGAATATCGGAAGATTTCGTCGTAGTTTTCGAGCAACCCGACGTCGGCAGACTGCGCGTTAAGGAGTGCGGCGAGGGCCGTATTCAGATCAGCGTTCCCGCCTCCCAGGCGCTTGGCCGTCCAGAGGTAGACATCCCCCTTCAGAGCTTCGACCGCCGGCTTTGACCATTCACAGCGGCAGGCAGGGAAGCCGTTGTCCGGGAACAGGGACAGCGCCGCCTCAATGTCTTCTTTGATGAGGTCGAATACCTCGCTCACACTGTTTCGTGGTCTGAATGTCTTCTCCGGGTCATACTCTTCGGTCGGCTCGGTCACGATGGGTACGCCGCCCCAGGTCCGGGCCATGATGAAGTACACGTAGGCCCGCATGGCGTGAGCTTGGGCCAGTATGCTGTTTTTCTGGGCTTCGCTGTTGAAATCGATACCGGGAACGTACTTCAAGAGCAGGTTGGCATCGTGCACGACCGTATAGAGGCGGAGCCAGTCGGGGCCTGCGAACGTGGCATCAAGCGTGTTGAGGAAGTAGCGTTCGCGGCCTTCGGACGCCTGTAGCCCGAAGGAGAGTTCTTCACTGCGGGCCGCACCCCAGATGTAGAGGTTCGAACTGGCCTGATCGCGGAACCGGGCGTACATGCCGTAAAGGGCGCCGGTCGCGTCGTCCGGGCCATTCCAGAAGGAATTGACGGTGATCTCACTGGTAGGTTTTACATCCAGGACGTTATCGCAACCGGTGGCAGTAATCGCCAGGCTCAGGAGCACGAGTATAGAAAAACGGGTCATGACGGGATCTCCAGTTTGGGTAGATGCTTCACCGAAGTTGGCCACGCTCAGAAGCCGATATTGACGCCCATCGTGATGGAACGCGGGAGTGGATACCGGCCATTGTCAGTGCCACCATCTTCGGGCAGCAAGCCCTTGTAGGCGGTGAAATAATGCAGGTTGCTGCCGGTCAGGTAGACCCTTGCGGAGGCTAAGCTGAGACGCTGCACCCATTTTTGCGGAAGCGTGTAGCTTGCGGTCACCTCCCGCAAGGCCAAGTAGTCTCCCTTCTCGTAATAGTACGAGGTGCCCCGGTTACCCCGGAAAATGTTGTTCTGTGCGAGCTGGTCGGCCCAGTAGTAGCGGGGGATGTTGGTTCGATCGCCTGGCTTTTGCCAGGAACGGAGCACTTCGTCGGTGAAGCCAATGTCTCCCTGCGTCTGGCCGTTGTATGCCAGGAGCGTCTGGTTGAAGATGGTGTGTCCCAATGCAAAATCCATCCGCACAGTCAGGGTGAGATTCTTGTAGGAGAAGGTGTTTATGATTCCTCCGGTCCAGTCCGGAAAAATGTTGCCGACGTAGACCTGATCTCGCGTGTCGATGATACCGTTGCCGTCCAGGTCGGCCAGGATGGCATCTCCGGCTTTTTTGGTCTTATCAGGGCCACTGATCAGCATGTCGAGTGGGGCATTGGCAGCCTCTTCGTCGGTGGCATAGACCCCTAGGTGTTTCCAGATGTACAGATCGCCAATAGGTTTGCCTTCCTGAAGGCCGCCGACCCACACGTACTTGCCCTGTTTAGGGTCGTATACTTCGATGCCGCCGATGCGGTTATTCTCGTTGCCGTTATCGGGCAACCTCAGAATCCTGTTCTGGTTGGTGGCGGCATTGAAGCTCGCGCGCCAATTGAGACCATTCGGGTTGTCAAAGATGCGGGCGTTGAACTCGAACTCGAAACCGCGATTTTCGAGGGAGCCTAGGTTGGTTAGAAGGCTGGAGAAGCCAGTAGACTGAGGTAGTTCGAGAGAGGTCAAAAGGTCACTTGTTACACGGCGATAGTAGTCGACGAGCAGCGTGATGCGGTCGTTCATCAGGCCAAGATCAAACCCGACATCTACGGTCTTTGATTTCTCCCATCTCAGGTTCTGGTTTGCCATCCGATTGTTTTGTATGGCGGCCGCCCCGCTGTACCGGGCTCCGACGCTGTAGAGGCCTTGGGCATGGAAGTCGGAGAGTCCTGAAATATTTCCGTTGACACCGTAGCTGGCGCGCAGCTTCAGGCTCGACATGAAGGCGGGCAGGGTGTTCCAGAAGCGTTCTCGGTGCAGGTTCCAGCCAGCCGAGATGCCGGGAAAAAAACCCCAGCGATTATTGGTTCCCAGGTTGGACGCCCCGTCATAACGGGCGGATGCCGAAAGCAGATATTTTTGCTTGTAGTCATAGGTTACCCGGCTGAAGTAGCCCAGAATAACCTGATCGGTCGAACTGCTCCACACACTTACGGGCTCGGAAGACGCATTTAGCGTGGGAACGAGGTCCGTGGAGGCTCCACGCCCGGAGGCACTCGCTTGATACAGCTTCCGATCGTAATAGGATGCTCCCAGCTTGGCCTGCAGGTTGTGATCCCTGCCTATGCTGGCATCGTAGGTGAGTACCCCGTCGATCTGCCGCTGCCAGTAGATGCTGTTAAAGGCGGAAGCGTCGCGTGAGTCCACAAACTGGGTCGGCGTGTTCCAGTAAGACATCTGGAAGGAGTTGTCAGTCGCCCTCACGGAATACAGCGAGGCCGAGGGCTCAAAGGTTAATCCGGGCCTAATCTCCCACAGGCCATGCAGCCCGAGCGTCATGCGGTCGACGCTGTTTTTCGCCTTGATCCGGCTCAGGTGGTAAAGTGGGTTTCCGATGCTTCGGTTCTGCCCCGGTGCAAGCGAGCCGTCTTCGTAGGTCAGTTTGGCCGTTGGAGGCAGTCCCAGGGCCCGCTGGAAGATCTGGAACTCGCTGAAGACGCGGTTGTCGCTGGCGTTGCTGTAGTTGAACTGGCCGTCAAAACTGAGGTTGTCCCTTACCTGCACACGGCCGCCCATGTCGACGGTCATTCGACGATAGCCGGTTCGAATCGTGATGCCTTCATTGTCGAGGTAACCGAAGCTGAGGTTGTAGGCAGCATCGGGACGGCCGCCGGAAATCGACAGGTAGTGGTTCTGCGTCAAGGCAGGGTCGAAAAGAACATCCTGCCAGTCGGTCTCTTTGAAGATGATCGTTTTGGTGGAGTCCAGCGGGTCCGGCATGCTTTCCCATCCCTCCTTGAGCTTGTGCTCGTTCTCTGGGGTCAGGTATTGTGTGGTGAAAGCCGTGCGGTTCGAGAGATCGTTTCCAGTGCCGAAGCCGACGGGGAGACCGAGGCGAAAGAGCACATCGGGACGTCGCTCTGCGGTGGCGGCCACCCCGAGGCGCCCGAAGTAGATATAGTCCCGCGCCGAAGCCAGCGGCATCCGCTTGCCCAGTTCAGAGATCTGCAGGCTCGACGAATAGTTGATCTGTGTACGCCCGGGCTTGGCGGACTTGGTGGTGATGATCACAACGCCGTTGGAGGCACGTGACCCATAGATGGCCGTCGCCGCTGCATCTTTGAGAACCTGGACGCTCTCGAAATCCAGCGCGTTCAGGTCATTGATGTTGTTTCGAATGACGCCGTCGACGATGTAAAGCGGTTCTGCAGCGTTTGGATTGTTGATTGACGTGCCTCCTCGGAGAATGACGCGCGGTGCAGCACCGGGTTGCCCGGTCGTCGTCTGGACCCGCAGACCCGGGATGGTACCCTGTAGGGCAGAGGCGGGATTTGCGTATGGGATGTATTGCAGGGCTAGGGTATCCAACTTGGAGATGGAGGTTGTGAGCGTTGCTCTGGATTGCTCTCCATAGCCAATGACCACCACTTCGTCGAGGTTGGAAATAGATACGGTCAGCGCGACATCGAGAACACTCCGATCTCCAAGTACCACTTCCTCTGTCTTGAAGCCAATGGCGCTAAAGACCAGTGTGGCACCTTCCGGTACCTTGAGGCTGTAACGACCGTCTAGGTCGGTTGCAGTCCCGATGGATGTTCCTTTTACCACGACATTGACACCTGGAAGGGGTTCTCCCGTGTCTTGAGCGGTTACTCTGCCGGTCACGACCCGGTCTTGTGCCTGTGCCTGCAAGGCAAGCACCAGTATCATAGCCGGCAGAAGCCATACGGAGCGGGCTACTGTGTTCATGGCGCCAAGCTTTGTTGGTTGGGGATGGCTTGTTCTTCTGAGGAAAAGAGGCTCAGGGACCTCGCAGAAGGCAAGATGTCGATCATCAATGCATTATGTATAACATAATTCAAAAAACTGGATCCGTCAAGAGAGGAAAGGGAAAAGTGGTCGGATTATGGATCGTGGAAATGAAGTGGATCGGGCTCTGGACGGTACGGACCGGGACGCCTATAGTATGAATTGCCGAACCCGCTCAACATCTGCGCGGTGCAGAGCTGTCTGCAAGACCCGTGTTTGCCGGGCGCGATAGAACCCCTTGAAGTGAAGGAATTGCGTCAAAGGGAAAACGCTTGAACATAATTGCCGCGGGTGTTTGCCCGGCGTTGTGTTCGGCGAGGCGTCGTTCGAGGTTGTACGTGTGGCCGATGTAGAGTCGGCCGGAGGAAGCCGATTGCCGGACGTAGACGTGGCAGTCCATGGCCGGCGCGGATACGAAAAGAGCCGCCCTCGTGCTGGAGAGCGGCTCGGTGTCGGGGTGGCGGGATTTGAACCCACGACCTCCTCGTCCCGAACGAGGCGCGCTACCGGGCTGCGCTACACCCCGAAAAGGTGGCCCTTCAACGCGGAGCGCGCGTCGAAGGATCCAAAAGCTACGAACCGCGGGCATCGTGATCCAACGGCATCCGGGCCTCCGGCCAAAGTTCAAGGTTTATCCATATAGCGATGGGAGGGGGCGGGCGAAAGGGCTGGCATAACTGATCCGGGGCGTCGTACCTTGGCCGGCCGGCACACGGCCTTCGTTTGTGTGTGCAAAAAAAGCGCTTTCACCTTTCGAACTCGTCGTTATGCATACCCTGCAGTTCCTTCGCCCTGTTGGTGCGTTGATCCTCGTCGTTCCCGTGCTTCTGGCGCTGGGTGCCTGTGAACGGCACGAAGATGCCGGCGGGTCGGTTGCCCGGGCGGCCGGACCCACCTTTGCCCTGGCCATCCATGGAGGGGCCGGCACCATCCGGCAGCGGGACATGACGCCGGAGCAGGAGGCCCGGTACCGTGCCGTGCTCGAACAGGCGCTTCGGGCGGGACACCGCATCCTGGCCGAAGGGGGGACGAGCCTCGATGCCGTCGTCGCCGCCGTCACGGTGCTCGAAGATTCGCCCCTCTTCAACGCGGGCAAGGGGGCCGTCTTCACCCATGAGGGCACGGTCGAACTCGACGCCGCGATCATGGACGGGGCCACGCGCAACGCCGGCGCCGTTGCCGGGGTGAAGCACATCCGCAACCCGATCCTTCTGGCCCGGCGCGTCATGGAGGCCTCGCCGCACGTGCTGATGATCGGCGAAGGGGCCGAGGCCTTTGCCCGCGAGCAGGGCTTCGAGATGGTTCCCAACGAGTACTTTTACACCGACCGGCGCCGGGCACAGCTGGAGCAGATCAGAGCCCGGGAGGACGACCTGGGGCGGGCGGTGCCGGCCGGGGAAACCCTCTCGCCCGGCGCCGACAAGTTCGGCACCGTCGGAGCGGTGGCGCTCGATCAGGCCGGCAACCTGGCGGCGGCCACCTCCACCGGGGGCATGGCCAACAAGCGCTTCGGCCGCGTCGGCGACGTGCCCGTCATCGGAGCGGGGACGTATGCGGACAATGCCACGTGTGCCGTCTCGGCCACCGGTCACGGCGAGTACTTCATCCGGGGCGTCGTCGCCCACGACATCGCCGCCATGATGGCCTACGGCGGCGCAACGCTGGAGACGGCGGCCCGGACGGTCATCATGGAAAAGCTTACCGCGATGGGTGGAACCGGCGGGGTCATTGCCCTGGACCGGCAGGGCAACGTCGCCATGCCGTTCAACACCGAAGGCATGTACCGCGGCCACATCGACGCCGCCGGGAACGTGACCATCGGGATCTACGGTACGGACTGAACGATCATCACGCCGCGTTTGCCGTGCTCCGGCTTCTCAAGCTGAGACGGCACCGCTTTTGTAGGGCACCGGGGACCGCACGGCGACCTCGCCCGTGCGAAGCTAAAGTACAACCCGTCAGCAGGGGGGCGTGATGATACCGGTGGCCGTGATCATTGACGAACGGTGGTCCGTGGAGATGGAACTGACCGAGGACGAGTACTGTGCCCTGGTGGAAGTGACACAGCGTGGTCCCCGGATACGCCCGGAGGTCCGGATGACGATCGAAGAGGAAGACGCCGTGCCCCGGGTGATCACCGGCGATCGATGCCGGCTCGTGCTGCGCTGAGCCGCCGGCTCAGCGCGGGATGCGCGGGTGACGGGCCGGCGTGGTCAGACGACGATGGGCCACCGCCTCGCGGTCGGGAGCCGCGGGGCGCAGCCGGTCATGGCGCCGCGGCGTCTGGGGCGACACGGGCAGCGGAGGACCGGGATCCGGCGGCGGGGGCTGGTCGTCTGCATCGTCGTCGTCGCTCTGGCGCATCATCTTGATGGCGTAGAGCCCGACCAGAAACGGAAAAGCACCGATGAGCAGGACTACGATCTCGAACATGACGACATCCCGGTAGGCGTGGCGAAGAACGGATGGGAGCGACGACGCATCACGCAAAGGTATCTCTGTCTTTACAATGGTTTCATGAATAACGGTTCCCGTGGAAAAGGGCAAGTAAAAAATCGTTTCCCGGCAATGGAGGGTACGATGCAAAACGCACACGACATGGCCATCGCACCGGCGCGGCCGGAGGAGGCCGGAGCCATGGAGGCGCTGGTGGCCGCGCAGGGGTTGCCCTCCGAAGGATTGACGGCGTGCCTGGAGACGGCCCTCGTGGCGCGGGCGAGCGGTCAGGTCGTCGGTACGGCGGCGCTGGAACTTTACGACGGAGGGGCTCTTTTACGCTCGGTCGCGGTGGCAGCGGCCTACCGGGGGCGGGGACTGGGGCGCCGGCTCACCGGGGCGGCCCTGGCGCTGGCCCGGCAGCACGGTGCCCGGCACGTCTACCTGCTGACGACGACGGCACCGGACTTCTTCGCCCGCCAGGGCTTTCGTCCCATCGAGCGGGCCGCCGTCCCGCCGTCGGTCCGGGCTTCGGCGGAGTTTGTACACCTGTGCCCGGCCTCGGCCATCGTGATGACCTTCGACCTGTCCCACCTTTCATCTTCGGAGAACGATGCCTAAACAGGGTAGCGCCAGACGCCAGAGACGGGAAAAACGGGTGCGCCGCGCCCAGGTGCCGCCGCTGCGGACAGGCCCGCTCTGGGGAACGCTGGGGCTGGCCGTCTTTGGCGGAGCCCTGGCCCTCTATGCCACCGGCCTGACGTTCGAGATCGCCCGGCAGGGGGTGATCGACCCCAGCGGCTGCTCGCTCAACGACTTCATCAACTGCGACGTCGCGCATGCTTCCAGCTATGCCTTTTTCCTCGGAGTGCCGGTAGCCTGGTGGGGTTTCCTCTTCTACCTGTGGACGGCGCTGGCCGCCCTCTATGCCACCCGGACCCAGAACCGGGAGGCAGCCACCGGCGCCGTGGCCCTGACCTGGCTGCTGAGCCTGGGTGCCGTGCTGTTCTCCGCCTACAAGGCCTGGCATCTCGTCAACCTGGGTGTGCTCTGCCTGGTGTGTGTGGGCATGTACGCCGCCAACCTGGGCATCGCGGTGCTGTTGCCGCCGGCCATCAACCTCTCCTACCGGAACCTCGGGGCGTTCCTGGTGAACTACGCGCGCGGCCTTGCCGGGCAGGAGGCCGCGCTGGATTTCGACCCGAAGCCGGCACGCTACGGCCTGCTCCTCGCCGCCCTGTTCGGGCTCGGCTTCGTCGGTATTCAGGGGTATAACGACGGCACACCGGGACGATCGGACGTGGACGTGCAACAGGCCGTCTCCCTGCACTTCCGGCAGCCCCCGGTCGACATTCCCGTGCCCGCCGATGCCCCCGTATGGGGGAACCCCGCGGCTCCCATACGGATCGTCGAGTTCGCCGACTTCCAGTGCCCGGCCTGCCGCGAGTCGGCCTTTCACCTGCGCGGGACCCTCTACGAATTCCGCGACGACGTGGCCCTCTATTTCATGCATTACCCGCTCGACCGGACCATCAATGAGCGGCTTCAGCGTCAGGTGCACGTGCAGGCGGGTCCGGCCGCGCGGGCTGCCGTCTGCGCCGCCCAGTTCGGCGACTTCTGGGGATACCACGACGAACTCTTCCGGAATCAGACGATCCTCGGCGAACGTCTCTATCTCGGCCTGGCCGAACAACAGGGCTGGGATACGGAAGCCTTCGCGGCCTGCCTGAACGGCGAAGCCGCGCTGGAGCGCGTCCGCCGCGACGTGACGGCCGGCACCGCCATCGGCGTCTCCGCCACCCCGTCGATCTATGTCAACGGACGGCGTGTGGCCCTCTGGCGCAACAGCGACGTGATCCGGGCCGTGATCCGGGAAGAGTTGAAACGCCTCGGTTCCTGATGCCGGTACTGAACATCGAGATCAAGGCCCGTTCCGCCGCCCACGAGGCGATCCGTGCGCGGCTGGCCGAAGACGGCGCCCGCTTCGTCGGCGAGGACCACCAGGTCGACACCTACTTCGACGTGCCGCGCGGGCGGCTGAAACTGCGGGAGGGAACCATCGAGAACGCCCTCATCTTCTACGACCGCGCCGACGAGGCCGGTCCGAAACGCTCGGACATCTGGCTCTACCGCGCCGCCCCGGACCCGGCCCTCAAGGCCCTCCTCACGGCGGCCCTCGGCGTCCGCGTGGTGGTGGACAAGCGCCGCGAGATCTATTTCATCGACAACGTCAAGTTTCACCTGGACCGGGTCGAGGGGCTGGGCACGTTCGTCGAGATCGAGGCGATCGACGAGACGGGCGCCATCGGGCCCGATCGGCTGCGCGCGCAGTGCGAGTACTACCTGAGGCGCTTCGGCATCGGGCCGGACGACCTCGTTTCCGTCTCGTACAGCGACCTGCTGGAACGGCAGGCGGCCGGGTGAAAAGGGACCTACCAGTGCCAGAGTGCCTGAAGCGGAACGGCGTACAGGTCCGGCTCGAAACCGACGATCGCTTCCCCCTGGTAGAGGACGATACCGCGTACGAAGGTTTCCGGTCTGGCCTCGCGGAGTGCGCGTAACCCTTTCAGATCGGTATTCGAGACGCTCGAGGCGGCTTTCACCTCGAGACCAACGAGCCGTTGGCGCGCATCTTCGAGAACGAGATCGACCTCACGACCGGTTTGCAGGCGAAAATGGTAGAGCGTGGGTTTTCGTTCACTCCAGGTAATCTGTTTGCGCAGTTCCATCGCTACGAAATTTTCCAGCAGGGCGCCCTGCATGGGATGGTTGCGCAGGTCTTCCGGCTCGTACAGGCCGATCAGATGAGCCAGCAAGCCCGTATCCGAGATCAACAACTTGGGTGTTTTGACCAGGCGTTTTCCCAGGTTCGCGTGCCAGGCCGGCAGGGTCTGGATCAGAAACGTGGCTTCCAGAAGGGACATGTACCGCCTGAGTGTCGTCAAGGGCAGGCCCGAACTGCGCGACACTTCGGCATAATTGAGCAGGCCCGTGGCACGGGCCGCGAGCAGGGCAAGCAGGTGGGGTAACTGGGTCAGTCCTTCGATATGAGCAAGGTCGCGGACATCCCGTTGAAGAATGGTGGTGAGATAGGCATTGAACCAGGCTCTACGTCGCTGGGCCGATGCACGCTGCACCACTTCGGGATACCCTCCCCGCAATACGCGGGTCCACAGGTCATCAGGTTGGGTAAGGGGCGGGACGTCGCCAGGAAGGGTACCTGAGAAAACCCGGTCGATGAAGGTTTCCCGGGTTCTTTCGAGCTCGCCTTGGGAAAATGGCCACAGCGTCAGTACCTCCATGCGCCCGGCTAGCGATTCCGAGACGTTGGGCAGGAGTAGGACATCTGCTGATCCGGTCAGCATAAAGCGTCCGGGACGACGGTTCCGGTCTATCTCGAGTTTGAGTGCGCGAAAGAGGGAAGGCACCCGCTGAACTTCATCCAGGACCACCGGGGTTTCGAGCGAACGAATGAAGCCGGAGGGATCGCTTTCGGCGGCCGCCAGAACGGTGGCGTCGTCTAAGGTCAGGTACCGTGCCGGATGGGCCTCTTCGGCGATCTGACGGGCCAGGGTACTCTTGCCGGTCTGGCGTGCTCCGTTGATGAACACGACCGGCGTATCCGAGAGTGCCGCAAGCAGTTCAGAAGTGATGTGTCGCGGAATCATGGTTGAAAATTAACCACCCGGTGGATGAATTTCAACCATGATTCGGTCGATCGCGGCTACCGGATGGCCGGCACCTGCTGCGTCAGGCAGTGGAAAGCGCCCAGGCCCCAGACCAGCTCCCGGCAGTCGATGCCGACGACGCGCCGGCCGGGGAAGTGCCGCCCGATGATCTCGGCGGCCACGGCGTCGTTCGGGTCGTTGTAGACCGGCAGCAGGATGACCGTGTTGCCGATGTAGAAGTTGGCGTAGCTGGCCGGCAGCCGGTGCTCGCCATAGTAGACCGGTGCGGGCATCGGCAGCGTCTCGACGCAGAGCGGTCGGCCGTCGACGGTGGTCATCTCGCGGAGGCGGGCTAGGTTCTCCTGCAACGGCGCGTAGTTCTCGTCCGCGGGGTCGTCCTCCACGACGGCCAGCACGGTGTCCTCGCTGACGAACCGGGCGATGTTGTCGATGTGGCCGTCGGTGTCGTCGCCGGCGAGTTCGCCCCGAATCCAGAGGATCTTCCGTACGCCCAGGTAGTCGCGCAGGGCCTGTTCGATCTCCTCGCGGGAGCGGCCGGGGTTGCGGTTGGGGTTGAGGAGGCAGTCGGTGGTGGTGAGGAGCAGCCCGGCGCCGTTGACCTCGATGGAGCCGCCTTCGAGAATCAGGTCCACCTCGAAGCGCGGGACGCCCAGCGCCTCGGCCATCTGGCGGGGGATGGCGTTGTCCAGGTCGAAGGGCGGGTACTTGCCGCCCCAGGCGTTGTAGCCCCAGTCGGTGGCGGCCAGCTCGCGCCGCCCGTCCCGTTCGCGGACGACGAAGATGGCGCCGTGGTCGCGGCACCAGGCGTCGTTGGTGGGGAAGCGGTGGTAGACCACCGGCCCCTCGACCCGGCGAAGCAGGGACCGGACGTGTGCCTCATGGTCGGCGTCGAGTACGTTGATGTGGACCGTCTCGCTCCGGGCCAGCGCCTGCACCGCCGCCACCATCACCGGCTCGACGGGCTCGAAGTTGCCGGGCCAGGTGTCGCGGTTGTGGGGCCACGAGAGCCACACGCCCTGGTGCGGCTCCCACTCGGCGGGCATCCGGTAGCCCAGGGCGGCAGGCGTCAGCACACCGGTCGCGTCGTCCGTCGGGTGTGGCATGGGCGGTGCGTCAGGCCGGGTCGATGAAGCGGCGGGTGAGGTCGGCATAGGCGTCGATGCGGCGATCGCGGAGGAAGGGCCAGCCGGTGCGGGCCTGCTCCATGCGGCCGAGCTCGAGCGGGCAGACGATCACGGCTTCCTCGTCGACCGGGGCGCGGGCGAGCACCTGCCCGTCCGGGCCGGCCACGAAGCTCTGCCCCCAGAACTCGATGCCCTTGCCGGGATCGCCGGCACCCGGCTCCGGCTCGAAGCCCGTCCGGTTGACGGCCACCACGAAGCAGCCGTTGGCCACGGCATGGGCCCGCTGGGCCAGTTCCCAGGCCTCGTGCTGGGCTTTCCCGTATGCTGCCTTCTCCTCGGGGTGCCACCCGATGGCGGTGGGGTAGAACAGGATGTCGGCGCCCTGCAAAGCGGTCAGTCGGGCCGCCTCGGGGTACCACTGGTCCCAGCAGACGAGCACGCCCAGGTTAGCCTGCCGCGTCGGGAAGCTCTTGAAGCCCAGGTCACCCGGTGTGAAGTAGAACTTTTCGTAGTAGCGCGGGTCGTCCGGGATGTGCATTTTGCGGTACTTGCCCAGGTAGCCTTGCTCCCCGTCGATGACGGCGGCCGTGTTGTGGTAGAGGCCCGGGGCGCGCCGCTCGAACAGGCTTACCACCACCGTCACGCCCAGCTCGCGGGCCAGCGCCTCGAAGGCCCCGGTCGTCGGCCCCGGGACGGGTTCGGCCAGGGCGAAATGGGCGTGGTCCTCGGTCTGGCAGAAATAGCGGCTCAGGAACAGTTCGGGCAGGCAGATGACCGTAGCGCCCTGTTCGGCGGCCTCGCGGGTCAGTTCCAGGGCACGCTGGCGGTTGACGGCCGGATCCTCGGCGCAGCGCATCTGCACCAGCCCGACGTGCACGGTAGGGCTCGACATCGGCTTTTTTCAGGTTTTCACACGTGTTCTGCGCGGGCGGCGCCCCGGCTGAAGACGGCCGGATGGACGCCGTGCCGCGCTCCTGCGACTACAACGACGAGGAGGGGGTGTAGTAGGTCGATCCGCTGAAGGTGGCCAGGTACTGTTCCAGCAGGCGCACGCCGGCGCGCGGCCGGATCACGCCCGCCTCCACCTTGGCACGGATCAGCGCGTTCATGCGCCGCTCCAGGTCGTTCGGGAAGTACTGCACGAGGGCGAGCATCTGCTGCACCGTGGTGCCGGGGATCATTTTCTCGATGTAATACCCGCCGGGTTCCTCGTCGTCGGCATAGATGTGCACCTCGGTGACGCGCCCGAAGAGGTTGTGCATGTCCCCCATGATGTCCTGATAGGCTCCCATGAGAAAGAAGCCGAGGAAGTAGGGTTCGTCTTCGCGGAGGGGGTGCACGTCCAGGTAGCGTTTGTCCTCGTTGGCGGTGACGTAGCGGCTGACCTTGCCGTCGGAGTCGCACGTGAGGTCGACCAGGACGGCGCGGCGGGAGGGGGGCTCATCGAGGCGGTGCAGCGGCATGATGGGGAAGCGTTGCCCGATGGCCCAGTGATCGAGGATGGACTGGAAGACGGAGAAGTCGCACAGGTACTGGTCGACGAGGTGTTCGTCGAGGGCGAGCAGTTCGTTGGGCAGCCAGTCGGCGTCCATTTTGCGCACGCGCTCGTTGATGGTACGGCAGATGGACCAGTAGAGGCGTTCGGCCAGGGCCTTTTGTTCGATGGGGAGGTAGCCGAAGCTGAAGAGCGAATCGGCCTGCTGGCGTTTCTCGGCGGCGTCGTGGTAGGCTTCGAGGAGTTCGGCGGGGCGCATCGTGGGCGTCTCCCGAACCCACTGCCAGGTGGCGTGCAGCTCGTGGACGAGTGCGTGGTCCGTCTTGGCCGGGGTGAAGTCCGGGTCGATCTCGTTTTTGCGGTAGGCCCCCAGGGCCTCGACGACGAGCACCGAGTGGTGGGCCGTAATGGCCCGCCCGCTCTCGGAGATGATGGCCGGATGTTCCACCTGTTCGGCGTCGCAGACCTCCATGATGGAGTGGACGACGGCGTTGGCGTATTCCTGCAGGGTATAGTTGATGCCGTCGTTGAGGCCGGCGAAGTCGGCCTCGTAGTTGACGCCGAGGCCGCCGCCGACGTCCAGGTAGCGGATGGGCACGCCGCGTTGCCGGAGCTGGGCGTAGATCTGGGCGATTTCCTTGACGGCTTTCTTGAGCGTCTGGATGTTGGCGATCTGGCTGCCCAGGTGGAAATGCAGCAGGGTGAAGGCGTCGAGGCGGTTCTGGTCGTCGAGGTGTTCCAGCAGGGTGAGCAGTTCCGGGATGGAGATGCCGAACTTGGAGAGGTCGCCGCCCGAGTCCGCCCAGCGGCCGGCGCCGGAGGTGGTCAGGCGTACCCGCACGCCGAAGCGGGGACGGATCTTGCGGGTACGGGCCAGGTGCATGAAATGCTCGAACTCGTCGTACTTCTCCAGCACCGGGATGATGTTCTTGCCGAGCTGTTGCCCGCTCAGGATGAGCTGCAACATCACCCCGTCTTTGTAGCCATTACAGATCAGGAGGGTGTCGTCGTCTTCGAGGTGGGCCAGGGCAGCCACCAGTTCGGCCTTCGAGCCGCATTCGAGCCCCATGCCGAACGGCTTGCCGGCTTCGAGGACCTCCTCGACGACCTCGTGGAGCTGGTTCACCTTGATGGGGTAGACGGCCGTGTAGCGGTTCCGATAGCCCAGTTCGGCGATGGCGTCCCGGAAGGCATGGTTGAGCTGCTGCACACGGCCCCGGAGCACGTCCTGAAACCGGATCAGCACCGGGAAGGGGACCTTCTCCTCCTTGAGATGCCGGACGACCTCATAGATGCTGATCGAGGCCGGGCCACTCCGCTCCGGCCGGACGGCCACCTCGCCCGTTTCCCTGACGAAGAAATAGCCGTCGCCCCAGCCTTTGACGTGATAGTGTTCCTCGGCTTCCTCGGGGGTCCAGACCGGCGTCTCCTGTGCGATGGTTTCGAGGGCTTCGTCGTGGGTTGCCACGGCGTTATCCGGCGTCTCTTTCATTCAGGCTGTTCGGGTGGCAAAGGGTGGTCGAAACACGCGGCAGACCGGTCAACCCCGTGCGGAGGAAGCGGCGGCGACCGGCTCTGCCCCGGTGAAGGCGTCACACTGTTCGAGCACGTACGTGAAGATGAGCGGGGCCACGATGGTGGCATCCGACTCGATGATGAAGGACGGCGTCTCGGCCGAGAGCTTGCCCCAGGTGATCTTCTCGTTCGGCACGGCGCCCGAGTAGGAGCCGTAGCTGGTGGTGCTGTCGCTGATCTGGCAGAAGTAGCCCCAGCGCGGGATGTCCTCGATG
Source organism: Rhodocaloribacter litoris (assembly GCF_011682235.2). Classification (NCBI taxonomy): domain Bacteria; kingdom Pseudomonadati; phylum Rhodothermota; class Rhodothermia; order Rhodothermales; family Rhodothermaceae; genus Rhodocaloribacter; species Rhodocaloribacter litoris. The sequence goes on from NZ_CP076718.1 coordinate 4,132,272, forward strand.
CCGAGGTCCTGTTCCAGCATGGGGACCACGCAGATGGGGAAGTCCCCGGCGATGCCCCCGCCGATCTGGAAGAAGCCGATCGAATGCGCGGCCGCCTCGCGCCGGTACCAGTCGGCCAGCCACATCATGTACTCGATGCCGGTGCGGACGGTGTGCACGTTCCGCACGTCTCCTTTGAGGCAGTGGGCGGCGTAGATGTTGCCGAGCGTGGAGTCTTCCCAGCCGGGCACGACGATGGGCAGGTTCTTCTCGCAGGCAGCCACGAGCCAGCTGTCCTTCGGGTCGATCTGGTAATACTTTTCGAGCCGCCCGCTGCGGATCAGTTCATACATGAACTCGTGCGGGAAGTGGCGCTGCCCGCTGCGGTCGGCCGCCTGCCAGGCATCGAGGACGGCATGTTCGATGCGGCGGATGGCTTCTTCCTCCGGGATGCACGTGTCGGTGACGCGGTTGAGGTGGCGTTCCAGGAGGGCCTCTTCGTCGGCTTTGGTGAGGTCGCGGTAATGGGGGATGCGGACGTAGTGGTCGTGGGCGACGAGGTTGAAGAGGTCCTCTTCCAGGTTGGCGCCGGTACAGCTGATGATGTGGACGCGTTCCTGCCGGATCATGTCGGCCAGGGAGAGGCCGAGTTCGGCGGTGCTCATGGCACCGGCCAGCGAGATGAGCATTTTGCCGCCCCGGTCCAGGTGGCGGACGTAGGCTTCGGCGGCATCGACAAGGGCGGCGGCGTTGAAATGGCGGAAATGGTGGCGGAGAAAGTCGGAGAGGGTAGCTTCTTTCATCGGCTCGGTTGGGCTGGTGGGACGATACGCTTTTGAAACGGGCAGGCCGGGTGCGGGGTCCGCCGTTTCAGCGTTTCGTCACCAGAGCGGGTGGGTTAGTCGTCGTCGAGGTCGTCGTCGGTGTCGGAAAAGACGTCGTGGGCGCGGGTGCCGTGACGGTGGGGTTTGTCTTTTCGGGAGCGCATGGCAAGGCCGTCGTCCCGGAAGCGGCGCGGGGCGCGGGGCCGGTCGTCGTCGAGCAGGCTGCGGCGGAAGCGGGATTCGAGGGCCAGCTCGTCCTCATCCTCCCAGTCCTCGTCGTCGTCTTCCCAGTCTTCTTCGTCGTCCCAGTCTTCTTCGTCGTCTTCCCAGTCTTCTTCGTCGTCCCAGTCCTCGTCGTCGTCTTCCCAGTCTTCTTCGTCGTCCCAGTCCTCGTCGTCCCAGTCCTCCTCATCGTTGCTGAGGCGTGCATCGGCCAGGGCCAGCGGGAAGGCGGCGGGGTGTGCCGGAATGCTTTCGAAGGGGAAGGTGAAGAGCCCGGCTACGGGCAGGGACGTACCGGCGGTACGCGCTTCAAAGAGGCGTTTCATGGCTCTTTCCGTGGTTGTCGGGTGGAAACGGGCGAAGAAAAAGTAGAATACGCTCGGGAAATAAAACAACGTCCGGGGTCGAAAAAGACCGAAAAAGGGGAAGCTGATTGCCGGAGCGCTCTTCCGTCGAGGGAAAAGGCGGCAAACACGGAAGCGGCCCGTCCGGCCGGGGCTAGCGAGGGCCGGGAAGGGCAGGTCGGGATGGTTTTACACGGCGGAGACAGCGGTGTGGAAAAGGAAAACGCCTGCGTCCAGGGGGGTGACGCCAAACGTAGCGGCTGAAACAGCCATTTGTCTCACAGGTTTCCGGCGAATCCTTGGCCGGATTGTGAAATTGATGCGTGTCGTTGAGGGACTACGTCAGTTCCCGGAGGTTCAACAGGATGATCTCTTCCGGGGTGTCGAGCAGGTTCAGGGCGTGGACCCGGTACCAGTTCCAGGTTTGTCGTCCCGTGCGCAGGCGCAGCATCCAGGCGGCCTTTTCCTTACCGTAGCAGACCATGTCGGCCACGTCACGCATGACCGGGTACAGGTTGCCGGGATGAATGTGGGAAAAGAAAGAGGTGCCGAGCGGCGTTTCGGTGCGGTATTCGAGCAGGTTGAGCGCGGTCGGGGTCAGATGCCGGATGGTGCTCCGGGCATCGAGCGCGATGAGGGGTAGCAGGGGGTTCAATCGTTCCTGGAAGCGCTTCCTGTCCGGGGCAAAATTTTTTTTCCCGGCCTCGTCTCGAAAGGTGTTCGGAGAAAGGGTCTCTTTCATGGGAAGGGGGACTTTGGCAGATACAGGGGTTTCGTTCGTCACACGGGTTTCTGGTCGTGTCGGGAGCACGCACCTACAAGATGCAGGTTGGGAGGACGGGATGCAAGTATCCCGGATCACGTTATCGTCACGAATGTCGGTCGTTTCAAGCGGGATCGCAGCGGGCGTTGCGACGTTTCTCCGCACGACGCCGTCACGCGGATGTTCCCCGGCTCGTCATGCGCATCGTTTCCCTGCTTCCCGCTGCCACGGAGTGGGTCGCGGCCTTCGGCGCCACGGAGGCCCTTGTGGGCCGCTCCCATGCCTGCGACTTCCCGCCGCGGGTGCGGAGCCTCCCCGCTGTCACGCGCTCCCGCGTGGCGGAAGGCGGCGACACCCGGGCCATCGACGATGCCGTGCGGGCGACGCTGGCGGCAGGGCTGAGCCTCTACGAGGTGGACCTCGGCGCCCTGCGCGCGCTCCGGCCCGACGTGGTGCTCACGCAGGCGCAGTGCGCTGTCTGTGCGGTGGATCTGTCCGGGCTCGAAGCACTGCTGGCCGGCTGGGCGGGCACCCGCCCCCGCCTCTTTTCGATGGCGCCGATGACCTTTCGCGCCGTGCTGCAGGAGGCCCTGCACCTGGCCCGCCTCCTGGACCGGCTGCCGCAGGCCATGGCGGTGCTGGGGGCGGGCGAGCGACGCCTCCGGCGCCTCCGCGACCGGCTGGGCCTCCCGCGCGAGGCCGACCCGGCGACGCTGCCCACCGTCGCGTGCATCGAGTGGATGGAGCCGCTCATGACCGCCGGCCACTGGATGCCCGGCCTGGTGGAGCACGCCGGCGGCCGCGCCGTACTGGCCGGGGCGGGGAAGCCGTCGCCCGTCGTGGACTGGGAAGCCCTCCGGGCGACCGACCCGGACGTGATCGCCGTCATGCCGTGCGGCTTCTCGCTCGAACAGACCCGCCGCGACCTGCATCTGCTCACCGAACGGCCGGGCTGGGGCGACCTCCGCGCCGTCCGCACCGGGCGCGTCGTCCTCTTTGACGGCAACGCCTACTTCAACCGGCCCGGCCCCCGCCTCTACCGTGCCGCCGAGCTGCTGGCCGCGGCCCTCTACCCGGACCGCATCCCGCCGGATGAGCTCGGCGTGGCGCCCTGGGAGATGGCCCCGCTTGCCCACATCCCGACCTGACGCCTTCGTCCAACGTTCCACAACGCGACCCGATCCTGCCCTCGAAACGAACCGGCGTACCATGGACCTGACTGTCGAACCCTATCCGAACCTCGACCTTTTCGCCTTCATCACCGTGTTTCCGCGCCCGCTGGGGGAGCTGCCCTCGCCGCCGTGGCTGGTGGCGCTGCTGGACGCTGATGCCGACGCTCCTCTAACACGTGATGAGACGGTGCGGGCCGCCGTCCGCGACCTGCTCCGCCACCGGGGGTACAAGCCCACCGGGCGCGGCAAGCCGGCCTCGGAGTACCTGGTGCGGGCGGCCGGGGAGGGCCACCTGGGCAGTATCAACGTGGCGGTCGATACCTGCAATGTGGTGTCGCTGCACAGCGGGCTGCCCGTCAGCGTCGTCGACCTCGACCGCGCCATGCCGCCCTTCCGCGTGGCGCCCGGTGGCGACGACGACGCCTATGTGTTCAACGCGGCCGGCCAGGAGATCCGCGTGGGCGGCCTGCTGTGCCTCCACGACGCCGAAGGGCCGTGCGCCAACCCGGTCAAGGACGCCCAGCGCACCAAGACGCACGACGGCACGCGGCGCACGCTCACCCTGGTCTGGGGCACCGATGTGCTCGACGCCCGCACCGCCCGGGCCACCGCCTGGTACCGCGACCTCCTCGCCCGCCTCGGCGCCACCACCGAGGTTGTCTACCCGGCATGAAAACCCGAAATTCTACCCGACCCATCCAAACGTTCAACGCGAAACGTGTAACGCGCCCAGGCCCCATGACCCTCTCCCGCAAGCTGCTCGTCCTCCTGCTCCTGACGCCGGCCCTGCATGCTGCCGGCGCTCAGCCCGTGGCCGACCCCGATCCGACGAAGGCCGGGCCGTACGACAACGGCAAGATGTGGACGTTCGAGTACCCCCCGCTCGACTACCTGGCCGAGACGTACGACTTCCACCCGGACGACGCCTGGTTCGAGCGGGCGCGGATGAGCGCCCTCCGCATCCCCGGCTGCTCGGCCTCGTTCGTCTCCCCCAACGGGCTGGTGGTCACCAACCACCACTGCGTGCGCGGGCGGGTCTCGCAGGTGAGCCGACCCGGCGAGAACCTGCTGGACAACGGCTTCATCGCCACCACGCTCGCGGAGGAACGGCCCATCCCCGGCTACTATGCCGACCAGCTCATCGCCATCGAAGACGTGACGGAAGAGGTCGACGCCGCGCTCGAAGCCGCCCAGACCGACGCCGAGCGGGCCGCCGCCCGCGAGGAGGTCTTTGCCGCCATCACCGAGCGCCTGAAGGAGGCCCACGGGGGGGACGACATCGAGGTGCAGATCATCCCTCTGTACAACGGCGGCCGCCATTCGGCCTACGTTTTCCGTCGCTACCGGGACGTGCGCCTGGTGGCGGCCCCCGAGCTGCAGCTGGGCTTCTTCGGGGGCGAATGGGACAACTTCACGTACCCGCGCCACGCGCTCGACTTCGCCTTCCTCCGCATCTACGACGAGGACGGCGAACCCCTCCAGACCGACCACTACTTCACCTGGAGCCGGCGGGGCGTGGAGGAGGGCAACCTGATCTTTGTCATCGGCAACCCCGGCTCCACGAGCCGCCACGCCACGGTTGCCCAGCTCGAGTTTTTCCGGGACGTGCTGGTGCCCCACACCCTCGGCTTCCTCGACCGCCGCCTGGCCGCCTACCGTGCTTTCTTCGAAGAGGACCCCGAGGCGGGCGAGGCCATCGACATTCGCAACACCATTTTCTCGATCTCGAACAGCCAGAAGGCCTACGCGGGCCGCCTCGACGCGCTCAACGACCCGGTGATCCTGGCCCGCCGTGCCGACGCCGAGCGGCAGTTCCGCCAGGCCATCGAGGCCGACTCCAGCCTGCGGGCCCGGTATGCCGGCCTGTTCGACGAGATGGAGGCCATCCAGGCGGAGAAGAAGGCCATGGCGGCCGAGTACGGCGCGTTCCGGCTGCTGGAGAGCCGCTTCTCCTCGGCGACGATCCGGCGGGCGGTGGCGGCCTACCGCTACCTGACGGCCCGGACCGAAGGCGCCAACCCCGAACGGGGGGCGAAGCTGGAGGAGGCCCTGCTGGGGGTGCCCGACCTGCCGGCGGGGCTGGAGCGGCGGCTGCTCGCCGCCCGGCTGGAAGAGTGGCGGCGGTACCTGGGCGCGGACGACCCGCTCGTGCAGCAGGCCCTGGGCGGCCGGACGCCGGCGGAGGCCGCCGACGCGCTGCTGGCCGCCTCGACGCTCGCCTCGGCCGAAGCCACCCGGCAGGCCGTCGAGGCGGGCACGCTGTCCATGGACGACCCGGCCCTGGCGCTGGCGGCCCTCCTGGTGCCCCGCTACGAGGCGTTCGAGCGGGCCTTCAACGGGCTCTCCGCGCGGGAGAACGCCCTGGCCGCCGCCCTCGGGCGCGCCCGCTTCGCCGTCTACGGCACCTCCGTCCCGCCCGACGCCACCTTCTCGCCCCGCTTCACCGACGGCATCGTGAAGGGCTACCCGTACAACGGCACCGAGGCCCCGCCGTACACTACCTTCTACGGGATGTACGACCTGCACTACGCCCACGGGCCCGGCACCGACTGGGACCTGCCCGCGCGCTGGCTCAACCCGCCCGATGCCTTCAACCGCGCTACCCCGCTCAACTTCGTCTCCACCGCCGACACCATCGGCGGCAACTCGGGTTCGCCCGCCGTCACGCCCGACCTGGAGATCGTCGGGCTCAACTTCGACCGCAACATCGAAGGGCTCTCGCGGGACTACATCTACCTGCCCGAGCGCGGCCGCAACATCATGGTGGACGTGCGCGCCATCCGCGAAGCGCTCGACGTGGTCTACGACGCCGACCGCATCGTGCTCGAACTGACCACCGGCCACCTGGCCGAAACCGAAGCCGAGGCGGATGCCTTCCTCCGGCAGTGAGGCGTTTCGGGTTCCACGTTTCAGGTTGAACGTTCCACGTTTCAGGTTGAACGTTTCAGGTTTCAGGTTGAATGTTTCACGTTGAGGACCATAAACGTGCAACGTGGAACGCACAACGTGCAACGTGGAACGCGCAACGCGCAACGTTAAACGTTATCGGATTGCCCCATGAAGCGACGTGACTTCCTGCAGGTGAGCGCCCTCGGCGGCGCCGTGGCCCTCACCGGCCTGCCCGGCTGTGTTCCGCCCGCAAAGGACGAGCAGGCCGACGCGCCACCCGCCGTTCCCCCCTTCGAGCTGGAGGAAAAGACGATTGCCGAGCTGCAGGAGGGGATGACCTCCGGCGCCTATACGGCGCGTCGCCTGGCCGAACGCTACCTGGAGCGCATCGAGGCCGTCGACCGGGGTGGGCCGGGGGTGAACGCCATCATCGAGGTGAACCCCGACGCGCTTGCTATTGCCGAGGCGCTCGACCGGGAGCGGGCCGAGGGGCGGGTGCGCGGGCCGCTGCACGGCATCCCGGTGGTGCTCAAGGACAACATCGACACGGCGGACCGGATGCACACCACCGCCGGCTCGCTGGCCCTGGCGGGGTCCATCCCGTCGCAGGATGCCTTCGTGGCGCAGCGGCTGCGCGAGGCCGGCGCCGTCATCCTGGCGAAAGCCAACCTGAGCGAGTGGGCCAACTTCCGCTCGACGCGCTCGTCGAGCGGGTGGAGTGGGCGCGGCGGGCAGACGCGCAACCCCTATATCCTCGACCGCAACCCCTGCGGCTCCAGCTCGGGCTCGGCGGCCGCCGTGTCGGCCAACCTGTGCGCCGTGGCCGTGGGCACCGAGACGGACGGCTCCGTGGTGTGCCCCTCGTCGGCGTGCGGCGTCGTCGGCATCAAGCCGACGCTGGGGCTCGTCAGCCGGTCCGGCATCATTCCCATCGCCCACAGCCAGGACACCGCCGGGCCGATGGCCCGCACCGTCACCGACGCGGCCCTGCTGCTGGGCGTCCTCGCCGGCGTCGACCCCCGCGACCCGGCCACCGAGGGCAGCCAGGCCCACCCGGACTACACCCGCTTCCTCGACCCCGACGGGCTGCGCGGCGCCCGCATCGGGGTGGCGCGCACCTTCTTCGGCTTCCACGACCGCGTCGACGCCCTCATGGAGGAAGCCCTCGCGGTGATGCGGGACGCCGGCGCGGAACTCATCGACGAGGTCAGCCTCCCGCCCCGGCGCGAGTACGGGCAGGCCGAGTATGAGGTGCTCCTCTACGAGTTCAAGAACGACCTCAATGCCTACCTGGCCGCGCTTCCGCCGGGCGACGGCCCCCGCACGCTGGACGACCTGATCGCCTTCAACGAGGCCCATGCCGAGGAAGAGCTGAAGTACTTCGGCCAGGAGATCTTCCTCGCCGCCCGGGAGAAGGGGCCGCTCACCGACCAGGCCTACCTCGACGCGCGGGCACTGTGCCTGCAAAAGACGCGCGAGGAGGGCATCGACCGGGCGTTCCGGGAGCACAACCTGGATGCCCTCGTGGCCCCCACCGGCGGCCCGGCCTGGCCCATCGACCTGATCAACGGCGACCACTTTGGCGGGGGCAGTTCGTCGCCTGCCGCCGTCTCCGGCTACCCGAACGTCACCGTGCCCGCCGGCTACGTTTTCGGCCTGCCGGTAGGCATCTCGTTCTTCGGCACCGCCTACAGTGAGCCTACGCTCCTGCGGCTGGCCTATGCCTTCGAGCAGGCGACCCGCGTGCGCCAGGCCCCCACATTCCTCCCCACATTGCCGATGACGTGAGCGGACCGGCGCCCTCACGGCTCCTCGTCCGGTTCGTACTGGAAGACCTCTTCGAGGGGCACGCCGAAGACGCGGGCGATGCGGAAGGCCAGCTCCAGCGAGGGCGAGTACTTGGCGGCCTCGATGGCATGGATCGTCTGCCGCGTCACGCCGACGCGGTCGGCCAGCTCCTGCTGGGTCATCTCCCCCGCCATGAAGCGCAGCGTACGGATGTTGTTGCGAACAGGGCAGCGTCCCATCAGATTCCCCGGCGGTAGAAGTACACCTGCGTGCCGTACCTGGTGAGGCTGGCCGCGAAGAGCATCAGGAGCAGGAGGTGAAAGACGAGGAAGGGCCGGGCGAGGAAGACGGGTTCGCCGGCGGCCTGCGAGAGCACGTCGCTCACGAACACGTGTACCAGCAGGGCGGCCGAGGCGCTCATGAAGACCCAGTAGGCGTTGCGGTACCCCTTCGCTGCGATGCGCTCGTCCCGCTCGTCTTTCTCCACGGATCCGGCCCGGCGGCTCAACTCCAGCACCACCTCGATCAATACGGCGATTCCGATGACCTTGAGGAAGAGGCTCGAAAGGGCCTCGGCCTGGCGCTCCATGCCCTCGGGCAGTCCCCAGAACATCAGCAGATAGAACCCCAGCAGGCCCAGGTCCATCGCCAGCGAGGACCAGGCATAGATCTCTTGTTTCGACATAGCGCTTTTCCGGTGGATGAGCGGAAATGTGCTTCGTACTTTACGTGGTGTAAAGAATAAGTTACACGAAGTAAAAAAATTTTCCCTGAATGAACAGGGGAGCGTCGGATGCTTACCTTTGAGGGCGGGGCCTGTCAAATACGGAGGGAGCCATGGAGGCGAGAACGTGTTTCCTGACCGGGCAGCCTGCGACGATCGAGCGGCAGGGCGAGCGATTCGTCGTCACGTCGGAGCCCTGTGGCACCTACGAGGTTTCGGCATCCCTGGCGGTGGCAGAATGGGAGCGGTATGGAGACCGGCTGTACATCCTGGCGGCCGTCGCACGGCAGTGGGCCGAGCGGGGGGAGCGGCTGGTGTTGCAGGCCGGCAACCTCGACGCCGTGCTGGCATCCGTGGTGCCGCCCGCCGGACCGCTGGAGCAGATCGACCTGCTCTTGCAGCACGTCGTCCGTCATTCCCGGCAGGGAGGTGAGGAAGTTCCGCTGCCGTTCGCGCGGGATTTCACCCTCGTCTTTGCACGCGACGCGACGGCCTTTCGCTGGCTCATCAACAAGGCGATCGGCCTCGGCTATCTCGAAGGCACCGGCCGGGCAACCGGCTTTGATGCCGCCCTGACGCTGAAGGGCTGGCAGCGCGTCGATGAACTGCGCAGGACCGGGCGGGATTCGGAACAGGCCTTCGTCGCGATGTGGTTCGATGCGTCGATGATGGAGGCCTGGGCGCATGGGATCCGGCCGGCGCTGGAGGACACCGGCTGGAAGCCGATCCGCATCGACACGGTGGCGCACAATGAAAAGATCGACGACCGCATCGTCGCCGAGCTCCGGCGGAGCGGGCTGCTCGTGGCCGATTTCACCGGGCACCGGGGCGGGGTCTACTTCGAGGCCGGTCTGGCGATGGGGCTGGGGCTGCCCGTGATCTGGACCTGCCGGGTGGACCACCTGAACGGGCTGCATTTCGACACACGCCAGTACAACCACATCGTATGGCACGAGGCCGCCGACCTGCGGGAGCGGCTCCGCCTGCGCATCGAGGCCACGAACCTGGCCCGTGCGTCGCACCGCCGGGAAGGGGTTCAGGCCGGGCCGGGGTAGCCGTAGCCGGTGCGTTCCGTTTCGGCGACGGCGCGGACTTCCTGCCGTGCACCGAGAAAGACGAATAGCCCGATGAAGACGAGCACCGGGTTGAAGTCGAGCAGGCCGGCCAGGCCGAAGAGGATGGCCATCGCCTGGCCGATCCAGGCTGCGATCCGGGTGGCGCGGTGATAGGGCAGCCGGGCGGCCAGCCACGCACGGAGGACACGTCCCCCGTCCATCGGAAAAGCCGGCAGCAGGTTGAACCCCGCCAGCAGGAGGTTGACCCACATGAGCATGCCGGGGATCGTCGTGCGCGGCGGCAACAGTGCGTCGATGGAGAGCGGCCGGCCGGTGAGCAGGTTGAACACGAAGAAGCCGGCCGCCAGTCCCAGGTTGACGGCCGGCCCGGCCACGGCGATCCAGAACTCGTGCGCCGGCACGCGCGGGATCCGTTCGAGCCGGGCCACCCCGCCGATGGGGTACATCGTGATGTCGCGCGTGCCGATACCGAAATGCCGGGCCGCCAGCGCATGCCCCAGCTCGTGCAGGAGGACGCATCCGAACACGACGGCGATGAGCAGCACCCCGGCCAGCGCCGCTCCGAGCGAGACCCCGCGCCACAGGTAATAGAGGAACAGCCCGAAGAACATCACCACCGTCGTCCAGTGGACGAAGATGTTGATGCGGGTCACGGTGCCGAGGTGATAGAAAGGCTTCATCGGAGGCCGGGCGGCGAAGCGACGCATCGCCTATCTTTGCGTGCCGGTGACGGAAAGGTTGCATGCCCGCGGGCATGGGCGCACGTCGGGACGCATGACGCGCCCGGCCGCCCGGGTGTTTGAGGGCAGGCAACGCTCGTTGCCGGGGCACGGCGACCCGAAGGCCGGCCGGGCCCCCGGAGAAGCCGTACGGTTCAACCTGACCGGCGTTTCGAAGCGCCGGCGTAATCCGCACGAGATCCTTCTGACGTGCGCCCACCCGAGTTCATCCTGATCGACCTGGCGCTGGGCATGGTCCTGGCGCTGTTCACCCTCCGTACCGTTCGGCGGTACGGGCAGCGGCGCGAGCGGCGGTTCTTCGCGGTGGCGCTGGGGGTGGCGGCTTTTCTCTATGTGGTTTTCGCGATGCGGGGGGGCGGGCCGAGCTGGATCGGGATCGAAACGGCCGGGCTGGTCGCGTTCGGGTTGCTGGCCTGGCGCGGGGCGTCGCCGCGCCGGGAGCCGGCACGGGGGGCGTGCTGGCTCGCCGCCGGCTGGCTGCTTCACGTCGGATGGGACGTGGGGCTGCACGCCACCGGCGCCACCCCCTTCGTGCCGCCTTTCTACCCGATGCTGTGTGTTGCGTACGACCTGATCGTGGCCGCCTACCTGCTCACCCGGCGCCGGGCCTGGGCCGTGCCGGCTCCCGCCTCCCGGCGGGCGGAAGACGGTGCGGAAGGATGACGTGCCGGGCCGTCCGGCATCAGGGTAGGCGCCAGATCAGGGCCTCGTCGATGTGCGGCTCGACGTGCCGGTACCGCTCGGTCAGTTCGATCTTGCGGCGGAGCAGCTCGCCGAAGTTCTCACCGTAGATGAAGCTCGTCTCCCCGACGTCCGAGACCAGCATGAACTCGGTGTCGCTCTGCTCCCAGAGCGCCAGCAGGCGACGGGTGCTTTCGAGCTCGAGGTCGATCATGTGGTCCAGGTAGGCGCGATGCCGCGCGCGCTCGTCCCCGGAGGCCGCCCGGCGGTAGCCGTAGACGCCGGCGACCCAGGCGCAGGTGTTGCGTTGCGTGGTGGCCCAGCACCGGAGGGCGCGGGTGCGGTCGCGCAGGTCCACGAACACCGCGCGGGCTTCCGGGGCGGTGATCGTGTTGCAGTGTTCTTCCAGTCGTTCGAGTGCCGCATCGAGGCGTGGCAGGGCGTTCCGGTCGAACTGCCCGGCCATGCGCCGCCCGCTCTCTTCGTTGATCAACTCGAAGAGCACGTCCCGCCCCAGGTCGTTGATGTTCGGGTTGTTGGCCGTGCTGACCATGAAGCGCTCGTAGTACTGCCGGTCTTCCGCCGGGACGGCCTCCAGGTTGGGAACGAAGGGGCGTACCCACGTGCGCAGCCACACGAACCCGAAGTGGCTGTAGAGGGGGACGACGGGAAAGTAGCGAAGGGCATCCTCGACGGCGTCCCAGGCCGCGACCAGGGCTCCGGCGTGGGACGCGCCGGCCCAGCGCTCCGCCAGCGCCGTCAGGACGGCCTCCACCGGGCGCTCGGGGGTGAACTGGGCGGCCCGGATAATCCCGGGGTGGGGCCAGTAGGGCGTCTTTTCCAGGTGCAGCAGGCCGCCGTAGGCACTTACGGCCCGGAAGCCGGTTTCCCGCAGGGCGCGGAGCTTCTCGTGGAGCAGGCGGGGATACGGGATGCCCAGGAGCGGTTCCAGGTTAAAGGAGGAACTGACCGAATAGGTCATCTTCGGTTCGATGCCGCGGGCCCGGTGTTCGGCCAGCAGCTCCTTCTCCCGTGGGTCGAAGGTGGTGTGGAAGAGGGAGCCGGCCAGTCCCCGCTGTTCCGGATAGTTCGGGTGATGGTAGGGGAGGTCGTAGCCGCGCACGAGCAGCGAGGGGGCTTCCAGACCGAGGCCGTCGCCCATGCCGGCGAGCAGGTGGTCGTGCTCCACCTTGAAGGGTTCGATCCGGAGCAGCACCTCGAAGCCGGGATTGATTTCGGCGGCCGTGTCGCGCATGAGGCGCAGCCAGCGGAGGGCGCTTTCGGCAGCGGCCCGGGCGATCTGGTCGTGGTCGCGCCACTCCCGGATCAGGTAGGGCCCCCCGTTGCGGCCCACGTACAGCGAGGCGGTGTGTTCGAAGCCGGCCCCGCTGTCGTTGGTCCAGACGGAGAGGTAGTCCAGGTCGGGCACGGCTTCCATCAGGCTGCGCATCAGGTGCCGGTAGTGCTCGCGGGCGAGGGGGTGGTCCTGCGCCAGGGTATACCGCGGCAGGTGGGACCGGAAGGGATGGTCGACCCGGGCGCCCCGGAGGGTCGGGTACCGCTGGAAGAAATGCTCCGGCAGGGTGCGCGGTTCGAAGCAGAGCAGGCCGGGTTTCAGGCCATATTTTCTGCCGAGCGCCGCCAGGCGACGGACGCGGTTCAGGTTGGCCTGCAGGTAGGCCGCCGGGTAGAGGCCCCGCGTCAGCGGGCTGTCGACGAAATGATTCAGGCCGGGGCAGTAGGTGTAGAAGGGAGGGTAAAATTCGGTCGGGACGCCGGGTTCGAACGGGATGTGGAAGGCCAGCCCGTTCACTTCGAGGTGGGTGAAGCCCGCGCGGGCCAGGTGTTCGATATAGGCTTCCGGATCGAACCGGCGGGTGGTGCGGGCCACCTGCGTCAGGATACTGTCGAAGAGCGGCCGGTGGAAGGAGAAGGCGGGTTCGATGAGCAAGCCCCGGGCGAGGCGGTCGGCGGCGTGCGGGAGGAGGTCGTCGGCGAGGAGGTGGACCAGGGCGTAGAGCAGGGCGGGGGAGGAGGCGGACAGCGTCCCGCCGCGGTCGTCGAGGCGGGCCCACATCCAGGCGGGGGCGTCCGGGGGCGGCGCCGGGGTGAGGGACCAGGGGCCGCCGGCGACGTCCAGGTTGAGGCCGGGTCCGGGTTCGTCGCGGGCCTCGGCGGGAGGGAGGCCCAGCCGCCGGCTGAGGGTGATGGCCGCGGTGGCGACAGCGGGGGGGGCGCCGGCCGGGTAGGCCGGCGGCAGGGAGGAAAAAGTGCGCATGGAGGGTCCGGTTGTTTATTATGTGAAACGTCGTTTTTAAATTTGATCGAGGGGAAATCCCTCTTTTTGCCCCTGAAAAGGGCGATTTGGGGTCGGATGGCAGGGGCGTGCCCGAAAAAGGCCCTTGACATCTTCATGTAAAATATTTAAATCATACACGAAATGAAACACCATTTCACATTTGAAACAGAAAATCGCTACCTCGTCCCCTCGGTCGAGCGAGCGGTACAGGTGCTGGGCCTGCTGGCACGGGAGCCCCGGGGCATGGTGCTGGCCGACCTGGCACGCGAGACGGGTATCCCGAAGAGCACCCTCTTTCGCATCCTCGTGACGCTGCGCAAACATCACTGTGTGACGCTCGATCCGGAGAGCCAGGCCTACCGCCTGGGTTCGTACCTGTTCGAGCTGGGCAACAAGTTTGCGGAGCAGAGTGATCTGTTCCGGGTGGCGACGCGCTACATGCAGTCGCTGGCGGAGGAGTGTGGCGAGACGGTGTTTCTGAGCAAGCTGGAGGACGGCGAGGTTGTGTACCTCCGGCGGATGGACAGCCCGAAGTCGATCGCCGTGGTGAAGAAGCTGCAGTCCCGGGTGCCGGTGCACTGTACGGCCACCGGGGTGGCGTTGCTGGCCTGGTTGCCCCGGGAGGAGGTGGAGGAGATCCTGGACCGGCACGGGATGGAGGCTTACAACGAGGCCACGCTGACGGATCGCGACCTGTTCATGCACCGGTTGGAAGAGGTGCGCCGGCGGCAGTATGCCGTCGTCGACGGGGAATACAACCGGGAGCTGCTCTGCGTCTCGGCGCCGGTGTGGGATCACAGCCAGCGGCCGTGCGCGGCGTTGACGGTGGCGATCCTGTCTTCCCAGGTGACGGACGAAAGCCGGGTAGCCCGCGTCGGGGAGGCAGTGCGCCGGGCGGCGCGCCAGCTCTCACGCGAGCTCGGAGGGCGAGAACCCGTGCCTGCCTGAGGAAAAGGCCCTGCGCGAGCGGCCGGGGGGCCGTTTGAGCACGGCGCTTCTTTCCGGGCG